>DASVHQ010000170.1:0-5548 GCA_036382515.1 Polyangiales bacterium
AGGCTTGTGCTCACGATCTTTGATCTCATCGAGCAACTGCGAGGTCACTTCCTGCAAGCCGCGCTCAGCCGCCACTGCTTCGGCGCGCCTGCGCACCCAGGGGCGAATGAAGAAGGGCACCTTCCGCAGGCGCTGTTCTGCGTCGGGGTGCCAGGCGGGGCGAGAACTCATGTGGCACAGCGTACTGGCTGGCAAGGGCCGCGAGAAGTGGGCACGAACGCTCACCTTCTACGGCGCGGACGTGGCCGCGCGACAATGCGCCATCGTCCATGACGTGGTGGTCAGGTCCACACCCGAGCATCTCGTCCTGCTCGACCACATACCGACCACGCCCACCGCACATCCCGCAAGGAACCGGCCGCTTGTCGATAAGCCTCGCCCCCACGCCGACCACTACGCCATCTGGACTGACGGAACCGCAGCGCTCGGCTGGGCTCCAGAATGACCCGCCCCGGCTTTGCAGACTCATGCGTGAGCGAGACGTGGGCCGGAAATTGTAGTCCGGTGGATTTATGGGACGAAAACGTGAACGTGACGAGTGTGGTGGTCGTCGGCCCCGTGAACCGTGATCTCGATCGTCGTGTGTTTGATGATGCTGACGGCGTCAACTCGTTCACCACCCTTCTGCGCCGGGGATCCAGCACGAAGCTCGCAAGACCTTCAGCATCCACTGCGCCGGCTCCCGACCCGACTACCGCCCGAGCAGGCGATCACACGCCGCGATCCAGTTGCTCACCGGGCCTTCCCAGATCACCGGGTGCGACAACACATCGCCGCTCCACGCGATACCGTCGCGCGAGCTGTATACGATCGCATCGCTGTTGGGTTGCGTCGGCCCGACCTCGATCAAGTCCACGGGTTTGTCGCCCACCGTCAGCGAGAGTTGACCTTGGGACGCTCGATGACGACCGGGTAGCCCCGTCCTGGGAGGCTTGTACGCGTCAG
The DNA here is from genome assembly GCA_036382515.1 of Polyangiales bacterium. Taxonomy (GTDB): domain Bacteria; phylum Myxococcota_A; class Polyangia; order Polyangiales; family JAFGIB01; genus JADGRF01. The sequence continues at coordinate 946 of DASVHQ010000170.1, forward strand.
GGTGCGATGGCAGCGTGGCGCGGGGTTTCTCGCGGCAGGTGATGCAGGATGACGATGCGCGCAACGTGGACGGGTGTGCTTTTGGTGGTGGCGATGACCACGGCTTGCAGCAAGGCCAAGCAGAGCACGAACAACAACGGCGGTGCTGCGGGCTACAGCTACACGGGCTACGCGGGCAGCTCCGCGACGGCGGGCAGCTCCGCGAGCACCGGAGCCGTCGGCACGGGCGGCACCACGACCAGCGACGCAGGCCCGGCCAAAGACGGCGCAGCCGACACGCAACAACCCAAGGATGGTGCCCTGGACGTGGGCCCCACCCCTGGCGACGCCGCACCCGCCGACGCCACAGCGCCCCCCAATCCCAGCGACGGCGGCATCAACGTCCCCGTCGGCTACAAGCTGGTGTGGTCCGACGAGTTCAACACCGACGGCACGCCCGATCCCAAGAACTGGAACTACGAAAAGGGCTTCCAGCGCAACAACGAACTTCAGTGGTACCAATCGAACAACGCCACCGTGAAGGGCGGCTTGCTCACCATCGAAGGCCGCAAGGAACGGGTCACCAACCCAGACTATTCCGCCAGCGGGTCGGACTGGAAGACCACCCGCCAGTATGCGGAATACACCTCGACCAGTATGACCACCTCGGGCCTGCAAACCTGGCAGTACGGCCGCTTCGAGATGCGCGCCCGCATCCCCACCACCGCCGGCATGTGGCCAGCCTGGTGGACCCTGGGGGTTAGCGGCGAGTGGCCATCCAACGGCGAGATTGACATCATGGAGTTCTACAAAGGCAACGTCCTTGCCAACGTCGCCTGCGGCACGTCCACGCGCTGGACCGCCAAGTGGGACGGGTCGAGCAAGGCCGTCTCGTCGCTGGGCGCCGGGTGGTCGTCGAGTTTCCACATCTGGCGCATGGACTGGGACGATCAGAACATCAACCTCTACCTCGACGACACGCTACTCAACGGCGTGCCGCTGTCGAGCATGCTGAACCCGGACGGCACCAGCCCATTCAAGCAGAAAGTCTACATGCTGGTGAACCTGGCCATCGGCGGCGACAATGGCGGCGATCCCGCGGGCACGACCTTCCCGGTGAAGTACGAAGTGGACTACGTAAGGGTCTTCCAGAGACTCTAGAACACCGGCAGATAGGAAGCATGAAAGGCCCCTGTGGGGCAAGTCGAGTTGACAACTCCCAGACTGCGAAGTGGATCCGGCGTGGCCCGCTGCTTTTCCACGCGGCAGAAGATCAGAGAGAACCCCAGACTCGATGTCGCGCTTCTTTTTTGAGCTTGAGAACCTCGTCAGCAATCTGCCGCGGCTCCCCGCCTGGGCGGGAGTTGCGGTGTTCCCACTGCTCTGGTGTGCGGTCCTCTTCATCCTGTCGCTTGCTGGTGGGTGGCGGACACTCGCTGCATCGTACTCGGACGACAGAGATTTCCTCGGCGAGGCCTTCGTGATGCGCTCAGGTTCAATGCGAGCGTTCGTCGGATACAACAACTGCTTGATTCTCGCCGCCAACGCGCGCGGCCTTCGCCTTAGAATTTTCCCGATCTTCAGGTTCTCGCACGCTCCGTGCTTCATTCCGTGGACCGACATTACCGGGACGAGCAAGAGGTTTCTCTTCTTCCGCTCGACGGTCCTTACGTTCAAGCAATGCCCCGGAATTCCGCTTCGAATTTCTGGGCGGTTGAGTCGCTCTCTTGAGACAAGTTCCGGCGGAGCTTTCCGCCGCCGGGGTAGCTGCTCAGGCGGGTGACGCGGAGCTGGGCGGCTGGCAGACTGGGCACAGCGTTTATCCGGCCTACCGCCCGACCTGGGTACGACAAGCTGGTCGAGCGCTACTACCGCTACCTTCCCGGTGCTGGCGAGCGTGGAACCTCAACAGATGAGCTCTCGGTGGCGGGATGGCAGCGACCAGTCGAGCGGATGACGTTTATCCCGACTACCGCCTCGCCGTTCGCATCGCTGGCCGCCTTCACCGGCAAGTCACCCAACGGCAACTGGACCATCCGCGTCCACGACAACAACACCAGCGGCTTCGGCAACCCCGCCCCCCGCATCAGCTCCTGGGGCATCCAAGTCTGCGTCGACCCAAACTGAATCCGCGCCGCTTGCCGGTCGACTACTTGGTCGGTGTTCCGTCGGCCGAACATTCGCGGATCGGCATGATGTTCTTCGCGATGAATTCGCTGGTTGCCTTCGCCTCGGCCTCGTCGGCGGCGCCCATGGCGAACGCCTCGCTGCATTGCTCGAGCGCCAGGCCATAGGGAACGGCCTCGGGCTTGGTGAACACGTGGGAGAGCGTGTTCGCGTCGAGGCGCTTGCTGGGGAAGACGCAGCCGAGCCCGATCATCTGCGCGATGCAGGTGGTTTCTGCGGCGATCTGGTTTGCGCGTTGAGGTTCCGACGTAGCGTTGTGGGGCCAGCTCTGCGCAGCTTCGTGGGCCCACAGATTGCGCGCGCCGAAGTCGCTGCAGACGCTGTCCGGAAGTGGTGTGTTGGTCGGGAAAGGCATCGGCCCGACGATGCACAGGTAGCCGTCCACGGGGCCCGGAGGTGTGCTGTGTGAAGCGGGCGGCGGAGGTGTGCTGGAAATGCTCGGGTCCGCGAGGCACGCAGCGACGCTGGCAGGAAACGAAGTAAACCCGGCCAGGTGGCCCGCGCCGGGCACGTGCGAATACACCTTCGGCTGCTGGCTCGCACCATCCGGGGGCGTCGCGTCGGCTTCGCTGTACTCACCGACGCGCAAGCGACGGATCTCGCCGCCTGACGTGACGTCGTCCTTGATCGGAACGTCCCCGATGCTGAAGAGCGGCTGGGTCCAGTGGATGTCGAAGTCGATCGGGCCGAACGGCACATCGATGACGACATGCAGATCGAAGACCAACTCGAACGCGAGCGGCTTCCAGACGGCGCTGAAGGCAGACTGGGGGATCACCAGCAGATTCGTCTGCGCCACGTTGCGATCGAAGGACAGGGTGAGAGGCTGTAGCATCTTCGCATCGACCAGCCCGAGCTGCTCGCGCAGTACGAAGTCCTGCTGCACCGTGAGATCGAGCGTGCTCGCTGCGTGGATGCCGACCCGCACCGGCCCTAGCGTGAAGTCGGCGCCGGCACCGATGGTCACGACTTCTTTCACCCGGTCGCTGATCTGGAGCGCACGGTCGTCGTCGTTGCGCCAGCGCGTGAGGGTCGATTGCGTCGGGATTGCGCTGCGCACGCTGCTGCCGCCACCCGCGACCTGGAAGCTGCCGTTGAGCACGAGCGGCGCGTCTGCGGTCGACAGCGCATCCGAGCCATCGAGCTCGGGTGAGCGCGGGGGCAGGAAGGGAAATTTCGAGAACAGCTCGACCCGACCGGCACCGAGGCCGTCGTCGAGCGGCTCGCTCGGCGCCACCGGCACGCCCGTGTCGACGGCGATGAACCCGTTGAGGTTTACATCGAAGAACGCGTAGCGAACGAGGATCACGTCCTGTAAATCGACGCGGCCGTGGTTTTCGACGCCGGCCATCACGTCCACGTGCTCGAGGTTGCGCATGAGGCTCTTGTAAGTCGTGACGTCGAATGGGATGCAGGCCGTGCCGAACGGTGTCGGGCGACAGATCTGGTCATGCACGCGGCCGAGATCCTCGACCGAGCGCACCTCGCGATCGCCGGAGACCCACACAAGCTCGTGGCTCATCTCACCGAAGTCCGGAAACACCGGCCCAGCCACCGGAGCCAGCCGCGAGGAGAGCGCGATCGGCATCATGAACGCCTCCGAGCCGCGGTCGACGAACTTCTCTGACGGCAAGATCTTGACCGAGCCGGAGCGCTGGCCGAGCGTCCACTTCCACCAGCTGCCGGTGTCGTTGGCGTCGAGCTCGTAGGCATTTTCGGCATTCTGCGCGAGCGCGGCGCTGCGCAACGCACAGTAGGTCTTCGCGGAGCGCAGCCGCTGTTCGGCGAAGGCGCTCGGCAGCGAGTAGGTCTGCAGCCGGTCGACGCCGTCCGGGCCGCGCACGAACCCCGCTTCGCGGTGACGCCCTTGCACGCGCGAGAACGGGCGGGTCCAGTTGCTGCGACTGAACGAAGTCGTGACCTTGCAGCTTCCGGCATTCGTGAGCGAACAGATCGTTTCGAGGTCCGACTTCACGTCCGCGAGTGTCGTTGCGACGTTGTCGAAGTCACCGCCCGCGGCCAGGCGATTGTCGCCCGCGAGCGCGGCGGCGCGATAAGTCGCCTGCAACCCGCCCGGCCCGGGTTGCCACGCGTCGATCGAATATGCGGCCAGGGTCGCTGCCGCGTGCGAGACGACGGGCGGCGTGGTCGACTCGCGGATGATCGCCGGAAGCTCGACGCCTGGAAGCGTGCTCGGTGTCGTCTCGCAAGCGTGGCACTTCGAGGGGTCGCTCGCCGTTCCGCCTGCATCGTCCCACGCCCAACCGAAGGCCGTGGTCCCGAGTGGATTGCCAACACGCGCGGGCGGGGCGCTCGTATCGAGCTCGGCAAGCGTGGCGCCGATCGGGCGCTCGTCGCTCACTCGTTCACAGGCGAGGAGCACCAACAGCAGCGGCAACGGCAGGAACCGAGAGTGCTTGAGCATGCGGCGAAACTT
>DASVHQ010000171.1:0-2386 GCA_036382515.1 Polyangiales bacterium
GTGGACGCGCTCGCTTCGCGAGGCGCTTGCGGTGGGGAGCGGTGCTGGGGCTGGGGATTCAGGGCTCGGAGACTGCGACTTGCGTGCCGTTGGGCAGGACGATGGTGTCGGTCAGGTCTTCGCTGACCGTGGCGCTGGGCCAGATGATGCAGCGTTTGAGGCGTAGGTTCGGAGCGATGTTTGCTCCGGCACCGATGGCGCACTGATGCACTGCGGTGCTCGACGGAACGTGCACGTCGGGGGCTACAACGTTTTGATGTTGGTCGGGGTGGATGCCGGGCCAGGGTTCTTGGGCTTGTAGGAGGGACTGGTTGGCTTCCCAGTAGTGGCGCGGGGAGATGCCGGCGTCGCGGAAGCTCGCGTCGTCGACTGCGCCCATCACGCATTCACCGCGCGCTAGCCAGTTGCGGTACGAGTGACGGATCACGCAGCCGTTCTCTGGTAGGTCGCGGAAGGCGCGCGGCGAGAGGATCTGGACGCCGGTGTACATCATGCGGCGTAGCTCGCCTTGAACGTTGGTGGGCTCGCCGAGCATGCGGCGCACCTGGCCTTCGGAGTCGATCTCCACAGCGCTGAAGGTGTCGCCAGCGGGCATCGGCTTGAGCAGCATCGTGGCGATCGCATCCGAGTCTCGATGCAGGTCGAGCGCACGCTGCAGCTCGGGCGCGAAGAGCAGCTTGCCGTTCATGGTGAGCAGCGGCTCGTCGGCGGTGGCTCGCCAGGCGTTGCGGATGCCGCCGCCCGTGCCGAGGATCTCGGGCTCGTGCACGAAGCGTAGGCGTGCATCGTTCGGGACCAAGGGCGAGAGCGCGTCGCGTAGCTCGGCTGGCAGGTGGTGGGTGTTCACCACGAAGTCGCGCAGGCCCGAGCGGTAGAGATGATCGAACGCGAACCACGCGAGTGGTCGGTTCGCGACAGGCACAGCAGGCTTGGGCAAGAAGTCGGTGAGCGGCGCGAGCCGCGTACCGAAGCCCGCGCAGACCAGCATGGCTTGCATGCGACCAAGCTAGCGCGCGGGGGTCGGGCGCGAAAGCTTTCATCGCAACCTGCCGGGGCGTGTCGGGAGGGCGGGTCGCTCCCGGGCTCGGAGAGTGTCCTCGGCACTACCGCCACGGCTTCGCACGAAGCGCGGCGGGCCTGCGATACGAGCCCGGGAGCGACCCGCCCTCCCAACACGCTCCAGTAACAATGCTGGCTTCAGCGTGACCTGCCCTGGCTTGCGCATCGGCAGCAGTCAATGCGAGCCACCGTGTCGTCGGCGTCAGACGACAACACGTCTTGCGACATCGCGCGCCCGCTCACTCCGCCATGACATCGAAGCGCTTGGGGGCGGCAGGTCGCTCTCGGGCTCGTTTCGCAGGCCCAAGGCGCTGCTTGCGAAGCCGCCGCGGTGGTGCCGAGGATACTCTCCCGAGCCCGAGAGCGACCTGCCGCCCCCAAGCGCCCCAGCCGCTTGCGCAGAAAGCTACAGTCTCAAGCCTTCACCACGTTCGCCCGCGGCTCGCGGTACACGCCGCGTGAGTCGATGATCAGCTTCGCGTGCTTGGCCACGAGCGCGTAGTCGACCTTCGAGTGATCGGTGACGATCACCACGGCGTCGTGCCGCGCCAACGTCTCCTCCGTGAGCGGCAGTGAGTGCATCTCCGGGTGCCCCGGCCACGAGCGCGTCTCCGGCACTTCCTTCACGTATGGGTCGTGGTAGGTCAGCTTGGCGCCCAGCTCCAGCAGCTTCTTGGCCACCGGGAACGCGGGGCTCTCGCGCGTGTCGCCCACGTCTTTCTTGTACGCCATGCCCAGGATCATCACGGCGCTGCCCTTCACGGCCTTGCCGCGATCGTTCAGCGCCAGCTGCAGCCGCTCGGCCACGTAGAACGGCATGCTGCGGTTGATCTCGCCGGCCAGCTCGATGAACTTCGTGTCGATGCCGTGCTCGCGCGCCTTCCACGACAGGTAGAAGGGATCGAGCGGGATGCAGTGACCGCCCCACCCCGGCCCCGGGTTGAAGCGCATGAAGCCAAAGGGCTTGGTGGCGGCGGCGTCGAGCACTTCCCAGACGTCGATGCCCATGCGCTCGTAGACGATCTTCAGCTCGTTGACGAGCGCGATGTTCACCGCGCGGAACACGTTCTCGGTGATCTTGGTGGCCTCTGCGGCCGCAGCGCTCGACACGCGCACGACCTTGCCGATCACCTCGGCGTACAGGCACTCGGCGAGGTCGCCAGCGTCGCGGTCGCAGCCGCCGACTACCTTGGGGATGGTCGTGGTGGTGTACTGCGCGTTGCCCGGGTCTTCGCGCTCGGGCGAGAACGCGAGATAGAAGTCTTGGCCGGACTTGAGGCCGGTCTTGTCCTCGAGGATGCCCTTCACCAGCTAGTCGGTGGTGCCC
>DASVHQ010000172.1:0-11209 GCA_036382515.1 Polyangiales bacterium
TTCACGAGTTTGAGGAAGCCAATGAGAACGAGACCACGATTGCGTCGGGCGGGCATGGAAGATCGGCTCTCTACGCGAATCTGTGGGTGCGTTTCCCGCATGAGCGCTACGCGCCGAGCTGGTTTGCCCGCGGATCTTGAACGCAGAGCGTCATCTTCGAGGAGCTCCGTTTCGGGTATCGAATTCACCGTCGTCGTCGGGGCCGTGGACCCTGTGGGACCAGGCCGCCGAAGAGACGGTTAAGGCTCTATTTCCAGGCTCCGCAGCGGCCTGGGTCCACAAGTCCACGGCCCTCTGGTCCGGTGTTCCACCCACGAATTGTCGCGGGGAGCCCTTCTTGCACGGCGGGCAGATCCCAGACGAACGCGGCCGCGTTCCCGACGATCTGAGACACGCTCTCTTCGAACGCGACGAAGATGGCTGCCTCCCGGTTTCGCGCACCGTTGACCAACGCCTGAAGCGCGAACACCGTCTTGCCGCAGCCGGGTCCGCCCATCACGAGGGTGGTTCGCCCCTTCGAAAGGCCGCCGTCGGTGATCTCATCGAAGCCGCTGATCCCTGTGAGCAGCTTGGTCACGGCATCGGGCGCGGGTTGGATCTTCATGTCAGTGCAACATACGGACGAATCGGGCGCGGGTACGTTTGCAGCCGACGAATACGTCGAGCGAGACGACATTCGTGCGGGCCGATTCCGCGATGCAGTCCGTACGGGCTGTTTCTCGCGCTTGGTCGTCGTCTTGCATGAAGCGTGAGTCTCGGCTGCACGGGCCAACGGCGAGCTATTGATGACGGACGCTTTTGTGGGGCGAGTAACGAGACAGTCGTGCGTCCGGGCGCGTGCGCGGGCCTCTGAATCGCTGCCCTGTCCCGGAGTAGCGCGGCATACCTCGTGCATCGAGCCAGCGACCATGAACACCAACAAGCGAATCGAATACGTAACGCGTGATCAAATCATGAAGACGTTGTCCGACGCCGAGGTGGCCAGCGTCAGCACCGCCGAGACGGCGCTCCACCTGGCAGACGGCGAAGAGTTCTTGGATCTGGCGCAGCTCGGCAAGGGCGTGCAACGCGCGGTCGCGACGACTGCCACCGGGCGCGTGCTGCCGAAGAAGGCCGTGCACGAGAAGACCTGGACGAAGATCCTGACCAACTTGACGACTGCCCACGCCCGAACGAGCTGAGGGCTAAGAAGCCGAACGCGGCGCAGGATCACAGTACTGGTTCGCACGCTGCGCGTGCCTGTCAGGGAGACCGACCATGTTGCATGAATTCCTCGCGGAGAATCGAGCCGAGTTGGAGCGACGCTGCATGGCCAAGGGGCCGCAACGGCCCGCGCCAACCCGGGGCTCTTCCGACACTCAGTTCGGTGTGCCGCTGTTCATCGGTCAGGTGATCGACACGCTGCGCGACGACCAGGCCGCATGCGTGGGCGCGAAGTCTGCAGAGCACGCGAACGATATCGGCAACACGGCGAAGCAACACGGAACGGAGCTGCTCCGAAACGGCTTCTCCGTGGACGAAGTCGTTCACAACTATGGCGACCTCTGTCAGGCGATCACCGAGCTGGCGCTCGAGCGAAAGATGCCGATCAGCGTCGCCGAGTTCCACACGTTCAATCGCTGTCTCGATGGCGCCATCGCCGACGCCGTGACGGAGTTCGGGCGTATGCGCGATCTGGCGGTGTTCGACGAGAGCACTCGGAGCACGAACGCGCACCTCGGCACGCTCGCGCAGGAGCTCCAGAATCTGCTGCAGTCGGCGACGTTTGCGTTTCAGGCGATGGAAACCGGCAATGTGGGTGTTCATGGTGCGACTGGAGCCGTTCTCGCTCGCAGTCTCGCGGGTTTGGCTCAGCTCATCGATCGCGCGTTCGCCGAGACGCGTCTGACGTCTGGGCCGCAGACCCATCCCGAATGGATCTCCGTCGGCGAGTTGCTCGACGAGATCCGAATCTCGGCCGCAGTCGAGGCGACTGCCAAGGGCCTCAGCTTCACGGTCTCCGAGGTCGAGGACGATCTGGCGATCACGGCCGATCGCCAGATGCTCTCGGCGGCGATCGCAGGCCTGCTTCGGAACGCCTTCAAGTTCACGCGGACCAGCGGACACGTGCTCGTGCAAGCGTACAGCGTTGGAGAGCGCATGGTCATGGAGATCCAGGATGAATGCGGCGGCCTCGCGCCGGGTAAGCTGGACGAGCTACTTCAACCGTTCCGACAAAGAAGCACCGATCGGCCAGGACCAGGGCGCGGGCTGTCGATCAGTCGTCGGGGCATCGAAGCGAGCGGGGGCCAGCTGAGCGTGCGTAATCTGCCCGGCACCGGATGCATCTTCAGCATCGACCTGCCGCGTCAACCAACGGCCAGCGACGTAGATCCCGTGGGCTTCTCGGTGAACGGTCCCCAGACTTCCGGGACCTCGTCCACGCGAGCTCCAAAGTCCTGATCGGGTGTGTCTTGCCGGCGTCATGTGGCAGCTGACGCAAGTCGCCCGCGCGCCGGTTGGTTGCGCGATGCACGATTCGTTCGACTCGGCGCACCGCTGTTTCCCTACATCCGGCCGTTCTTAGAATCGCGTGCTCGCACACACTGTCCTCACCGGTCGAAGCAGGAGCATCGGCGAGAAGAACGCGCCGCGGCCCATTTTGCACCCGTGTGGCTCGCAGCCCCCAAGCGCGCTTTCGGCTTCGTTGGCGCTTGCGGGCGTGCGGTCGCTTGAACGCCGAGCGAGCTTTTTCGCCTTTCATTCTTGAAAACGACGAGATTCATCCGTGGATGAGTGCTGTGCAGCAGCGCGCACAACAAGTACAAACTTGAACTTCGGAGCGCGGCCGGCGTAGTAGGTTGCATGTCGTCGCAATCATCAGTTACGAGAATGGCCGTGCCGGTAGTCGGGGGCGGACAGGACATCCAAACCTGAAACTCCCCCTTCCGCCAAGGATGGTCCTGACCCGCGGAGCCACCGATGGGCGGTTCAACAGCGTGATTTCCGCGCCGTGAACTCTGTCCTCTACTGCCGGCTACCTCGGCAACGGGGCGATAGCCCGGACAAACGCTGGCCCCTCCGCGCGGCGGAAGCTGGCGGCCCGCCGCACCTGGATGCGTCACTGGCCGGGCGTGCTGTCGGTGTGAGCTTCTGCTGCGCACTCGCGCCCGCGGCGCGCTTCAGTGGCTCGCACGCAAGGGTACACATGACTGCCGCGCATACTCGCGAGCCAGCGCGGCGGCGGCGGGATCGCGCGCTTCGACGAACGCCGCATAGCGCTCGAAGATCGGGGCGCCTTCGGGGCATCTGCCGGCGTTCTTCAGTGCGAAGGCCTGGCCCCAGATGGCGATCGATTTCTCCCACGGCTCGGCAGCGGAAAACCGCCGCTCCGCTGCCTGGAACGCAGTGACTGCCTCGTCGACACGACCCAACGAGCCGAGCGCGTCGCCACGCAGATAGTAACCCCAGGCGTCGTTGGCAGCCGCGCGGATCGCAGCGTCCGCCTGCTCGAGTGCGCGCTCATGGTGCCCTGCGATTTCCAGGTTGATCGAATCGATCTCTGCGGCCGAGTAACGCGGCGCTGCCGGTGGCGCGCACTCCTTCTTCGCGTAGGCGCGCGCCATCGCCGCAGCGGCGGGATCGAGGTGTTCCACAAACGCCGCATAGCGTTGGTAGATCGGTGCGGCATCGTGGCAACGGATGGCTTCGCTGAAGGTGTTGGCTTGCCCCCAGATCGCAACCGAAGTGCCCCATGGATCCGAGCTCGGAAAGCGCAGCTCGGCGTCGTGAAACGAGGTTGCGGTGTCCTCGACGTGCCTCAGCGCAAGCAGCGCGCTGCCGCGAACGTAGTACCCCCATGGGTCGCTCGGGTCGGCCGCTATCGCTGCCTGGGCGAAAGTCAGCGCACTTTGGCGGTCACCTCCACAGCTGGCCTGGATGGAGCTGGTCGTCAGAGCCGAGGCGCGAATCTCGGCGCCCGCGCGCGGCCCGCTCTGCGCGAGTGGCCGCAGCTGGGCGGCTGCGTGCCCGCCAAGCAGAAACAGGAATACAGCCATTGTCCCGACAATCATGTTGAGCTTCACGGTTCATCTTCCTTCCGTCGGCTGGCCGGCGCGGTACAAAGTCAGCGGCAACGTAAGTCGTGAACCGCAGCTCGTCAGCGGGTCTCGATGAGCTTCGTGAGCTTCATGCATGACCTCTGCCAACCGGTCTGGCTGTTTGCGGTCCACAAGCTGCGCGGCAGCCGGTCGTGGACGCAGAGCAGCGCGCTGCTGCCGTCCGCATCGACGAGCGCAAACGAGATCGTCATCTCGCCGCGCAGCGCGGGCTCCACCGTTTCAAGCTCGACCACTCGCGCGAGCGTGCACGCGCAAGCGCGGAGCACGGCGTGGGGGCCGAACTCCGATAACAGGTTGGGTCGAACGCCACCGCAACCAGTGCGCCGAGCTCGACGGTTTCGACCTGCATGCCGCCGTGCAGGTCCCTGCACACGCCCGGCAGCGCCTGGAGCAACTGCTGCGCTACTGCGCCCGCCCCGCGCTCAGCCACGACCGCCTGGAGCGCTGCGCCGACGGCCGCTTGCGCCTGGCACTGAAGACCGCCTGGCACGACGGCACCACGCACCTGCTGCTCACCGCCGACGACCTGCTGCAACGTCTCGTTGCAATCATTCCGAGGCCGGCGAAGAACCTCCTCGTTTACCACGGTGTGCTGGCACCCAATGCCAAGTGGCGAAGCCAAGTCACCGGTCGGCTACCCAGAGTCCGTGCTCGTGCGGCTCGCGATCCAGGGTGAGCTGGACGCGGCAGGGCTGAAGTACAAGGTCGAGATCGAGGCGGCGTAGGTCTTCTCGATGTTCATCACGCTCAGCAGTACCGACGTGAAGGCTCATCGTCTGAGGGCATTCTCGGGTTGGTCACTGCGTTGGAAATCCGTGCTGATCGTTGACGGCGATCAGCGTGCTGCGCACGGTGTCGGCGTCTTCATTGCGCAGCAGCATGTTCGCGGGTGCGAACTCGCCCAGGTCGCGCAGGACGTCGTAGACGCGCGTGGCGTCGGTCTGCGCGTAGTGCAGCAACGGCTCGTCAGCTGCGCCTTGCTCGTTCGCTACCAGCACCGCGAAGCGGTCCACGTGTGCGAAGGCGGCCGACGGCCAAACCGACGACCAGGCCGCTGCGGCCGCGTGCGCGGCGCGCCTGCGCGCGGATGCGAGCCAGTAACTCACGCGAGGAAAACGGCTTGCTCACGTAATCGTCGGCACCACCCTCGAGACCCATCACACGGTCGGCCTCCTCGTTGCGAGCGGTCACCATGATCACCGGAGCATCGCTGCTCTCTCGCAACCGGCGGCACACCTCCTGGCCCTCCAGCCCTGGCAACATCAGGTCGAGCAGCACCACGTCTGGTCGCACGCGCAACACTTCTGCCACGGCGAGATCACCGCGTGGCACGATCACGACCGTCACGCCGTGCGACGCGAGATACTGTGATGTCAGCCGCGCCAAGCGTTCGTCGTCTTCCACGAGGACCACGCACAGCGCTGGCTCGGTGTCGACCGGTTCTGGAGCTTCTGACATCACTCACCCACTAGCATGCCACCGGCAGACGGACACCAGACGCCAATACGCAGACGGATGCGAGCGACGATGCCTGGCGTCGAGTCTGCTTCGGGCATGCCGGCTGGAGCATTGCGCCTGTGTTTCGATTTGTTACGAGCGGCGTACCGCCACTGAGTGACGACGACGCGCGTGCAGCATCAACTCGCTGGAGACTCGCGCGCGCAGTGGCTTGTCGGATCCCCACTCGCCGTGGCATAGGTCGCCGGCCGCGAAAGTTGGCCCACGATATGCGCATCACCTTCAGCTCGACGACCCGCACTCACCGACACCTGCTCCCCTTGCTGGCTCTCGCCACGAGTCTCGTGGCCTGCGCCGAAACGAGCTTCAACGTCCAGTACGCGCCGGGCTTCGTTCGTACCGGCAAGCACATCTCGACGTTCGGCGTGAAACGAGACGGCTTGCTCAGTCGGTCGGGCATCGAGGCCCTGGGCCCCAATACGTCGCTGGCGTTCACGGAGCCGTCGTGCGGCGCGGCGTACGACGACAAGCTGTGGAACAGCGCGCCGAAGCTGGCCGCGGCCATCGAGGAGTACGAGCGGACCAACGGCGTCACCGACGCGCTGCTCGGTCGCGTCGCGACGGCGGCACAAGGCGACATCATCATGCTGGTCACTGTCGCCGGACACCCACAGCCGTCCGCCGGCAGTTTGGGCGGCTCGCCGATGCAGGGCGCCCCCTCGGGAGGCGGCGGCCGTGGCGGTCGCGGTGGCGGTGGCGGACGTGGTGGCGGCGGAGGGCGCGGCGGTCGCGGCGGCGAGCAGTCCAAGAGCACGTCGAAGCTGGACGGATCGAGCGATGCCTTCATGGTCTCCGCAACGTTCTACTCGGTCCACGAGCAGCGGACGGTGGCGCGCGTCGAAATGAGCTATCCCGGGGCCGATACCGAGCTGGCGCTGCGCCAGTTCAATCACCGACTCAATACCGAGCTTCCAGGCGCGGCGTGCAGCGGTTGGAACTGGTCGGCGACCGTGGACGATGCTGGCATCGGCGCGCTCGGCGAACAGTGAGGCGTCAGGACCGGCGCGCACAGGCTGCGGCAACAATGCGCAACACGTGCGCAAGAGCGAAGCAACCCTGCGGGCGCACGCTCGCTTCAGGCGTCGCGCCATCCGCGCGATCCAGGAGGCACATCACATGAGCACGCCCACGCGCAACATGCAGCTTTCCCGGTTCATCCACCCAATCTATGCCGCAGCCGCACTGACTGCTGCCTTGCAGCTCACGCCAGGCCGAGCGTCGGCCGACGACAGCGGCCAGGACGCTCCCCGCCACCATCACAAGCCCCCGGCTGCGGCCTACGATGCGTGTCGCAACGAAGCCGCAGGTGACGCGTGCGAGGTCACCTTCCACGAGCGCCATGTCGAGGGCACTTGCATGGCCGATCACGATGGCGCGTTGTTCTGTCGTCCGCCGCATCGCGCACGTGAAGGTCACGAACCGGCGCCCAAGGGCCCGAACGCTCCGACCTGAGCTGTGTCAGCTGTAACGGCACGCACTGCTGGCGAGCACGGCCGTGCGTCGAGTTGCACCGGCGGTCGCACCCGAGCGCGTGCGGGCCGTGCTCGCCACCCTCCTCGAGCGTTGCGCCGATTGGCACGAACGGTGCAGAAACTCTGAAATGAACGACAACGGCGTCGCGAACCTTGACCGTTCGGGCACGCAGCGTCGTCGCCAGCAATAAGGAACCAGTCTCATGCCCACTTCGCGCACGCGCAGCGGAACGCCGCCTTTACCAAGCCGCGAGGCGGCCTCGGTTCGCGTCATGCTTGCTGAGGACGACACCGAAATGCGGAACTTGCTGGTAGCGGTATTGAAGAGAGACGGCCACGAGCTAGTGGAAGCCCGCAGCGGCTCACATCTGCTCGATCTGCTTGGGACGCAATTGCTGCACGCCCGGGACCGACCCGCCGCGGACCTCATCATCACGGACATCAGAATGCCCGGCGCATCCGGGCTGGACGTGGTGGCCGGGCTGCGCCACGCCGGTTGGGCAACCCCCGTCATCTTCATCACGGCCTTCGGCGACGCAGCGACGCACGCACAAGCCCTGCGTCTCGGAGCCAAGGTCGTGTTCGACAAGCCGTTCGATCTGGACGATCTTCGGATGGCAGTGCAGTGGGTTGCGATGGACGGTGCAGGCCAGCGGCCTGCCTAGGAACGTGGCACGACAGATGCAACGCCATCACGACGTCGCCGGCTGATGGAGAGATCGCTTGGCTCACTGGCTCCGCGCGGAGCCGCTCGAAGGAGGCCATATGGACCGAGTGATCACCATTCCTGCAGCGTTGCTCTCCCCTACGTCGACGCAGGCCAGGTTCGCGAGCCGCGTGCTGAAGAGCGAAGCAGATCGCAGCGCCGCACCCAGCAGTGGCATCGCACGCGCTTGGCGCACGAGTGTGCTCGCCGCCATGAGCACGTTGCTCGGTGCCGGCTGCGGCGCCGAGCTGTCCGCCGCGCCACAGGCTGCGGCCCCGACACGATACGAAGGCAGTTGCGCGTTTGTCGGCATCGAAGACGCCCCCGGCCCCACGGACCAAAACAGCGATTCGGTCTCGCTCGTGGCCGCCTACAGTTTCGGCGAACGCACCGTACCGGCGCCCGGCGGGCCAGTGGCCCTCGACTTTCTCGTCGAACACTCACGCGTGGACGACCCGTCCTCGCACTTGCAACAACAGCCGATCGAGCTCTGTCGTCCTGGCAGAAACACGGCAGAGCCTCAAGCAACCCACGGCAGCGATGCAGCGGCCTTCGGTGGCCAACGAGGCTAGCTCGTGCGCCGGGTGATTGTGGCAAGCGCCTTGCAGTTGAGCGCCAGCCCGACTGCCAGGCACCGCTGCGAGTTTGCTGCGTACGCAGCGGACTGCAGCGCTACTCCACGTCCCGCCCAACTCGGGAGCATGGCTCATGTGCCGCACTGAGTTCGTGGTCGTGAGTGTAGGCACGCGAGCCGCGCGCTAGCCGCCGGGCTCGGCTGATCGTCTGCGCGACGAGTGCCGTTTCGCCGCGGTGACAGAGTCGCTGCACACACGCGCACCGGCGTCAGCAGCAGCCGTCGGGTAGACTGAACCCGAGGTCGACCATGCGATATTCGCTGCACGCTTTCCTGATCGTCGCGATCGCCACAGCAGGGGCTGCGTCCGCGCAGGAGCCGGCCGGCGTACCGTCGACACCACCGCCCAGCGAGCCCCCAGAGCAAGCGGTGCCCGAGAACTTACCTGCGCCTCCGGAAGCCCAACCGACCGAGCCTCCGGAAAGCTCGGCGCCAGCGCAGGTCGCTCCGACCGAGCCACCGGCTCCGCCACAGGGCGTCCCCGCGGGGCAGTGGGTCTTCACCAGCCAGTACGGCTGGATCTGGGCGCCGTACGATCAGCAATACACGGCCGTTCCAACGAACGGCGAGCCGTACATGTTCGTCTACTATCCAGTAGTTGGCTGGCGCTGGATGGCCGCTCCGTGGGTCTTCGGTTGGGGGCCTCGGCCCTACTGGGGCAGCTGGGGCGTGCGGCGCTTTGCCTGGTATGCCCATCCGTGGTTTCGCGCACCAGCGTACCGTGGGCGCTCCGGCGGCTACGGTGGCTATCGCAGTTCCAGCGGCGCCAGCGGCTATCGCGGTTCGGGCGGCTACGGTGGTGGCGGTCGCGCACGCGGCGGCGGTGGCCACGGCCGACGCTGAGCATCACGACGCGCTCGCAGCCATCGACGGCAGCGTAGCCAAGGCCGCCCGCCTGCTCCGCGAGGACCGCGCGAACTTGCATCGCCTGAGGCCTCGTAGCGCGCGCCTCACGACGCTGCGCCGCCCGCCCTGTGTTTCCTCGGTACACTGCAGCGCGACAAGGATGACCTCGCACACCTGCTTCCGATCGAAGCGCCTGGCCCTGGCGTCGTCACGGCGATAGTCGGGTCGGGAGCCGGCGCGGTGGATGCTGGAGAGGTTGCGAGCTTCGTGCTGGATCCCCTGCGCAGAAGGGTGGTAATCGGCCCGCCACCATTGCGCCGTCACGGTGGTCTTGAGGACCAGTCTCCAAACGTTCCTCCGGCCGCCGCCATCAGTGGCATCGAAAGACACGACGAGCGAGGTTGCCGTTGACGCGCCAGAGGACTACCGAGCCCCGGGATTCCCTGTTTCGGCTCAGGAGTCCACCGGACCAGAATTTCCAACCCACACCGCGATCGCGCATGAGACTCCGAAGCCGGGGTGGGTGTCATTCTGGAGCTTGGCCGCGCGCTGCGGTTCCGCCAGCCAACATGGCGTAGTGGTCACGGTACGGATGAGGCAGATTGATAACCGAGCGGTTCTTTGCGGGACGTGCGGTGGGCGGCCGTCGTGATGGCCAGGCCCTAACGCTGACGCCTGCTTCACTGCGCCGACGGCTTACGCCAAACCATCGCGAGCCACGACTACTCTTCGCTGCGGCGGCAGGGTGCTATAGTCTCTGCCACCCTGGGGGCCAACGCCATGCATCCACGTTCCGTCTCTTGCTCGTTCGCTGCGTGTGCCGTCTTCTTCTCCATGCTTGCCTTGCCCCACAAGGCATACGCGAGGGCGTGCATGGCAGCCACTGACTGTCCTCGCGGGTTTGAGTGTCAGCCATCCGGGCTGACCTCCGACGCGGGGACCTCGGGAGACTGCGTATCGCTTTCGTGCCAAAGCGACACCGACTGCGGCACCGGGACGCGCTGCTTCATCGACATCTACACGCAGTGCACGACGGAGCCTGACGGCGGGTCATCGTGCTCGCTGGCGAACGCCTGCGTTGCGCAATGGCAAGCGCCGTGCACGATCGACGCTGAGTGCGGTCCTGGGTTTACTTGCTCGGGCAGCATGGGCTTTGTCGCTTGCGGGGGAGGTAAACGTGCTGCCACTATCCCGCCGTACGCGGTGACCATGAGCGTTCCCTGCAGCGCCGTGCCTGGGCCGCCGTTGTTGCCCGACTCGGGCTTTCCGATCCAGCCACCGGCCATTTGCACTGCGGGCAGCACTTGTCTTTCGGCGACCTGGAAGATGTGCGTCGCGCAAGACACGCCGCCGTGCACGGTGGATTCGGATTGCCCATCGACATGGACTTGCCAGTGCCCAGTCCCCGCCCCGCACTCGAACGGACGAGCGCGTCCCCTCGATGCGGGCGCGAGCACGGGCGACGCTGGATGCACCAAGGCGTGCGTCGCCCCGAATTCAGATCTCGGGTGGGGCGTGTTCGGTAGCTCGGTCGGGTTCGCTGGCGGCGCTAACCTTGTCTCGCCTTCGCCCGCACTGGCCGACGGTGGGACCGATGCGGGTGCCACCCCGCGACGTGTGTCTGCCGCACCAGCCAGATCGAAGGGTGGGTGCCAGATCGGCGGCGGGCGTCCGATCACAGGCTGGACTCCGGCCGTCATTCTCGGCCTCGCCTGGGCGTGGCGTCGTGGACGCCGCCGCCCTACGGGGCGCTTGGCCTAGCGTCTGCGCCGGTGATCGGGACTGTTCCTTAGCCGACGAAGGGGCGATTGGCTTGCTCGTCGCTCGCCACACGTGCAAGACTCGCGGCTCTTTATGAGCACCCAAAGCACAACTGTCATCATGAATCTCGCCCACGTGATCTGTTATGTGGCTGTGGTCACGCACATCGTTG
>DASVHQ010000173.1:0-3881 GCA_036382515.1 Polyangiales bacterium
ACACATCGCCGCTCGCCAGGGGCCCAAGGCGCGGTATCGCGGCGTGCGAAAGAATTTATTCGACCTGCGTCGCGTCGCGGCCATACAGAATCTAGAAACCATTCAACGACGAAAAGCCGCGGCTTAACGGTGGAATCAACCTGTTCGGCGCTCTAGATGAGCATGCGAAATCCTTCTACATGAGCGGCTTCACCGTGCCGTGGAACCAGGACGTTGATCCCGCAAAACTCACCCTGTTGGACTTGCGGAGTCAGTTCTCTGGCGTTCCGACGCACCTGAAACCTGCCCTCATCGAATACGCATGGAAGCGGGAGGACATCTCCAAGGGTCAGCGCATGGCGTTTCTCGCTGACGTGGTGGCAAAGGACGGCAGTCTGAATGCCGTGGAGTATGCCGGCCGATTTCTCTCGGGCGCACTCGATGCAAAGCTGAAGCCGCTCGCCGTACGGGCGCTGTTGCAGGTATGGGACCAAAAGAAGAGTTCCATAAAGTGAGCGCTTATAGGAAGCGTGACCGGCGTAGTTACGAGAGAAGCGGCGGTAGCCGACACAAACGTCATCCAGTCTGCCAGCCGCCCCGCGCCGCGTCACCCGCCTGAGCAGCTGCCCCTGGCGGCGGGCAACATGGGGACGGCGGCGTGGGAAAGCCATGGAAATCCCAGATAGCCGAAGGCGAAGCTAACGCCAAGAGGGACCCGGCAGGCCGCATTCGCTGCCGGGCGCTGTCTAGCGCCTGGCAGGAGGCGTGTTCATGACGATGACGGCGGCGGGATCGCGACGCGAGGTGGTGCGTCGGCGGGATCTTCGGTTTCTGCCCGGCACGCAAGGTGGCCCGCCCGCGTCCGCGCCGAGCGACCTGCGGTCGCTGACGGCGGCGTGGCCGCGACGCATTCCACTGGCTCCCCGCTGGCGCCGACGCTCGCACCAGGCAGCCTGCCCGCTGCCTCCGTGAGCTCCACTCTCGAGAGAGGCCTCGGCGCGGGGGTAGCCGCTGGTGTTCGAGGTGGACGTCACGCCGCACATCCTCGTGCATCGCCCCAACCGGCCCGTGACATTCACACTCTGGCCCAAGAGGGTCCTGCGCATGTTCACCGCGCACTGGGTGCCCCTCAGAAGTCCGATCTACATCCCGCACGTCTCCCGCATACCTGTGGTTGACGCCCGAGCGTCCCGACAGCCCCACCTCTGTGCCTCGTGCGCTTCGAGCGGCATCAGGAGCTCGCGCAGAACCGAAACCTGCGCGGACGCTGTCGTGAACATGCTTCACGATCGGTGTGGCGGGCGACACCTCGCGGTCGCTGATCCACTAGCCGAACACCACTGCGGTCGTGCAACTCGACGTGCGATTCGTGCTGCGATGCGGCCTTACATCACGAGCCACCCGGGAGTAGGTTTACGCCATGACTCACTCCCCAGCCCACGCCATGACGCTGCTCGAGAGCATTGCTCGCAGGGCGATGACCGAGCGAGGTCTACTACCCGACTTCTCGAAGGCCGCCGTGGCGGAAACCAACGCGTGCACCTCGGCAGCGGCAGACGACGATCCCGGCATCGTCGACCTGCGCGAGTTGCTCTGGGCCTCCATCGACAACGACGATTCGCGCGATCTGGACCAGCTCTCCGTGGCGCAGCAGCAGCCGGGCGGCAGCGTGAAGCTCTGGGTCGCGATCGCGGACGTGGATGCGACGGTGAAACAAGCGAGCGCCATCGACGATCACGCGCGCGCCAACACGACCTCGGTCTACACTGCAGCCCGCATCTTCCCGATGCTGCCCGAGAAGCTCTCCACCGATCTCACTTCGCTCGGCGAGAACCAAGAGCGCTTGGCCGTGGTTGTCGAGATGCTGGTCGCTGCTGATGGCAGCGTGACCCAATCGCGGCTCTATCGGGCGCGTGTGCGCAATCACGCCAAGCTCGCGTACAACAGCGTGGCTGCATGGCTCGATGGCCATGGGCCTATCCCGGCGCGCGCGGCAGCCGTCCCCGGACTCGATGAGCTGCTTCGCCTCCAGGACCGCGTCGCCCAGGCGATGAAAGCGTTGCGACACAAGCACGGCGCGTTGAGCCTGCAGACCATCGAGGCTCGCCCGGTGTTCGACGGCGACACGCTCACCGATCTACGCGCAGAGGAGAGCAATCGCGCCAAGGGCGTGATCGAAGACTTCATGATCGCCGCCAACGGCGCCACGGTGAAGTACCTGGCCGAGAAGCGTTTCCCTTCGCTGCGTCGCGTGCTGCGCTCGCCCGAACGCTGGGAGCGCATCGTCGCGCTGGCGGCCGCGCTCGGTGAGCGGCTGCCAGGCCAAGCCGACGCGACCGCGCTCGAAGCGTTTCTCGGCAAACGACGGAAGGCAGATCCGACGCGCTTCCCTGACCTCTCGCTTTCCGTGATCAAGCTCCTGGGCCGCGGCGAATACGTGCTGGAGCAGTCCGAGCAGAACGCCCCGGGACACTTTGGCCTCGCGGTCAGTGACTACACCCATTCCACGGCGCCCAACCGTCGTTTCCCAGATCTGATCACGCAGCGGCTCGTGAAGGCAGCGCTCGCCGGTCGCCCCGTGCCGTACGGACTCGATCAACTGCGTGCCCTCGCGCAGCACTGCACGCAGCAAGAGGACAACGCCACCAAAGTCGAGCGTCAGCTGCGCAAGTCGGCCGCAGCGCTCTTGCTGCACTCGCGGATCGGTGACCTGTTCGACGCGTTCGTGACCGGCACATCGGCCAAGGGAACCTGGGTGCGCATCGACAAACCGGCCGCCGAAGGCCGCTTGATGCACGGCTTCGAGCGTCTCGACGTCGGTGACCGCCTGCACGTCCGCCTGATCTCCACGGACGTCGAGCACGGGTTCGTCGACTTCGCGCGCGCGCAGGGCGAGGCGTCATGACGCCGTCCGATCCCGCGCTGCGTCCGCTCGCCTACGACGACCCGCACTTCTTGGCCAGCGACGAAGCGCGACCGCTACGCATCCTGGCCGAGTACATCGAGCCACTCACCACCCTGCAACGGGAACGCATCCACGACACCATCGTCTTCTTCGGTTCGGCGCGCTTGACGGCCGACGGCCCCCTGGGTCGCTACTACGAGGAAGCACGCGAGCTCGCGCACCAGTTGACCACGTGGTCCAAGAGCCTGCCTTCGCATGCGCATCGCTATGTCGTCTGCACCGGTGGCGGCGGCGGCATCATGGAAGCCGCCAATCGCGGCGCCTCGGAGGCCGGCGGCAGAACCATAGGCTTGAACATCGGCTTGCCCCACGAGCAACGCCCCAACCCCTACATCACGCGCGAGCTCAGCTTCGAGTTCCACTATTTCTTCATGCGCAAGCTGTGGTTCGCACACCTGGCGCGCGCGCTGGTGGTCTTTCCGGGCGGCTTCGGCACCCTCGATGAGTTGACCGAGCTCCTGACGCTCTCCCAGACTCAGAAGCTGCAGCGACGTATCCCGATCGTGCTCTACGGAACCAGTTACTGGAACGAGATCATCAACTTCGAGGCGCTGGTTCGGCACGGAGTGATCGCGCGGGAAGACCTCGCGCTCTTCCAGTACGCTGACGACCCAGCCAGCGCGCTGCGCCTGTTGCAGGCGGGGCTCGACACCGAGCCGCAGCATGCCGCGCCTGGCTTCGCTCATTCGCAAACGCCCCCGCGCTCCGGGAGGTGAGCACGCGTCGCCCGCGACCTGACCGACATGCTGCCGGTGAAGAGCCCGACACTGGAGCAGCACGGCCTGGACGCTCCATAACTGCCGTCGCTTCGCAGGCGCAGCGCGTGGGCTGCCCAACGCGCGGGTCACCCTCGAAGAGTGCAGCGGCGGTGGCGAGTGCGTCGTCTGCTTCGAACTCGATCATCGACCAGGTCACAACGCCGAGAGCGCGCGTGGCA
>DASVHQ010000174.1:0-24175 GCA_036382515.1 Polyangiales bacterium
CGTGCTCGATGGCCTGAGCACCGCCGGCGTGCAAAGCACGAGCGCGCTCGCAAACATCGTGAAGAAGCTCAACGACCGCTGGTTCATCATGCGCGACGCGCACGCCAAGCACGGCCCGGTGCTGCTGCAGCCGCGCTGGACGATGACCTTCATGCGCGGGCCGATGACGCGGGTGGAGATTCGGCGGGCGAGAGGGGTGTAGCCAAGTAACCGTCCGAGCAGCGCCACAAGATCAACTTCGTGGTTCGGGCGTTATGTAGACTCGCCGGGGCCAATACCCCGTTCGAGTTTCCTACGCGCCGAGTCGATGAGAACGTGTCCGCATCGAGGTCACGTGCTGGCCTGCGCGACAGCGGGCCGGAAGACGAGCTCGGCGATGTCGTGTTGATAGTTCTCGCCGCCGCACCGGACCTCGGTGAGCACCATCGGGCCAAGCTTCCGGCCGCCGATGACGAGCTCGACCGGTTCGCCACCGACGCGAGGCAAGCGGCCCTCCGCGAAGAGCTGCAGGGCCGACGGCATCATCGCGTACACAGTCGCGATCCCATCGTCACCAACCACACCGCGGTGACGGTGCACAGGAAAGGACAGGTACGAGGTCGCGCTCTGGCGGATCTGCACCTCATCGAGGAACTTTCCCCCGACGGCGACGCGCTGCTCCATCGGCGGTTGGACCTCGACCCTCACGCCGTCGGGCAGCCCCATCGTGCACACAAATCGTCGCGCGCCGGCCTCGTTCGCGTCGTAGGTCCAGCTCTCGACGAGCCGCGGATCGAGCCAGTGCTCGCGCCAGCGCTCCGCGAGCAGGTCGAAGGTCGCGGCATCGCCCGGTGCAGCCTGTCGCCCGCGCATGCGCTTGCGAAGGTCGTTCAGCGCTTTGACGCTCGGGTGCTCCCAACACTTCGATGCCAGCACGTTCGCATTCCAGAACGCGACCGCCAGCTCGATCGCACCGCGTGCGTCCTCGATGGAGTGCGCCGGGCCGAGCCTCTCGAGCAGCGGCGCGGCGAGCTCGAACACCAGCTCCGCGAGGTCGCGCTCGGGCAGGCGGACGACCGTCCACGAGTACGGGTCTCGGCGCCGCGTCATCGCTCGGCCTTCGCGCACTTGTCGAGAAGCTGGGATGCGAAACCTACGACGTCGGCCTGGATGGCCTCGTCGCGACCACCGACGATAAACTCTGCAACCCGCCGCGGTCCCACGAGTCCGCCCACGACGACGAGCTCATCCATGAGATCGCCGAGCTTCGTCGCGACGTAGAGGCAGGTCGCGCGCACGAGCTCGACCTGCTCGCTCTTGTATTCGGAAGCTCGCTTTGGTTTGTCAGACATCGCGTTTCCAGCTCATGAAGTCGGTTCGTAGACGTTCGGCGGCTTCGGCGGCGCGTTCTGGGTGGCCCTTCAGATCGAGGTACGCCTGGACTGGATGCACGCAGCGCAGTCCTTCTCGGGCCTCTGCTCCGTGGAAGACCCCGGCATCGTTCGGCACAACGAGCCAGAGGTTCGCTCCGCGCGCGTCGTCACGAAAGCCGAGCTTGGCCTTCAGCTCGGCGGAGGGCTCGTGCGTCACGAAGAACGTGGCGATGCGGAAAGCGGCGAAATGAGTCAGCTGCCACGCGGCTGCAAGACCGGTCGCGGCGTGCTCGACCTTGTCGTGAACCAGCGTGTCGCTCACGAAGCGCGCCAAGGCATCGCCGGAGCGTGCCGACACGTGGCCCCGGATGATGTTGTGCTTGGAAAACTGATATTCCTCGCGCCAGGCGTCGAGGAGCAGCTGCGGATCCTTCGCGCGCAGGGCACCACTGGGTTCGCGGATGACGTAGCTGTCGGCCTCGAGCCGTGAGGCAATGCGGCTCACGAAGCCTTCGGTCATGGCCGTCGAGCGCGCGATCTCCCGCTGGGTGAAGGCACGCTCGGGGTACATCAGGAGCCAGCGGACCACGCGCGCGCTCTTCGGTGCGAACAGGCTCGCCGGTCGTCCCGGGCCACGGAACCGGTTCGGACGGCCTTCGACGATGATCCGTAGCCGTGGCGCGACGATGTGAGCGTTGCCGGAGAGGTCGAACCAGGGCACGCGAGCGGCTTCACACGCACGACGCCCGGCCTCGCTCATGAAGGGCACCGCCACAAGCGGGATGGCCCGCCTGTGGCGCCCCTTGGCTCGCTGGGCCGCCTTCTCAGCCCGTGCTGCGACGGGGCCAGCCCCGGGAGAGCCGCTCCACTCCACGACGAACGTTTGGCCCGCCGCAGCGAGCACCTGACCAGCGAAAGACGCGTCATTGGCGTGGGCCGTTACCTCCCCAATGGGTACGTCGAGGAGCCCGGCCAGTGCTGCGGGCACCTCGGCGAGCAGCCGTTCGTGCTTGGTCTGAGCGCGCATGCTTCACTAAATAGCACGCTTTCACCGTTCAGTGAAGTGGCACCATTAAGTGAAGTCCGACTCCCGGGCGAGCTCGTGCTTCACTAAATTGCCAGTCTTTACCAGCACAGTGAAGTCAGACGTTTTAGTGAAGCTCGACCCAGTAGCGCTCGGGTCCGGCAAGTCTCATCACTGCACCAGCTCGAAGAAGTCGAAGGTCACGTCGATGCGGAGAATGATCGCGAGTAGACGGTCGATCACGTCGAGATCGAGGTCAGTGCCACCTGCCGTCGCAAGCTCGGTTCCAGAAGTCTCGCGGATGTGACAAAGCGCGTGAACGCGAACGAGCTCAAGAACGCCCACCACCCGCATGACGCAGCCTCTCACCGCAACAGACATCGGCGCGCACTACGAGTGCGAGACGCAACGCTTGCCCGAGGACCTGCGCGCGTGCTGGAAGCCAATGTCGTTCGACCGAGAAGCGCAGAGCTTCGCGCAGCGCTCGCTCGAGCAATCGTCGGGCTGGCTGCGCACGCAGGCCTTCGGCGCGCTCAAGCTCTTCGTGTCGGACTACGACGCGTACGGCATCGTGAACATGTATCCCATGCACGTGCTGAGCACGCCGCAGTGGCAAGAGCTGGTGGGGCAGGCCGCGGGACCGCGCTCGCTGCTCGACGTCGGTGCGGGCTCGGGCGGTGTCACGGCGCGCGCGGCGTCGCTGTTCAGCGAGATCAGCGTGACCGAGGCCTCGGCCGTGCTGCGCAGGCGCCTGGGCACACGCGGCTTTCGCGTGCTGCAACATGATCTCGGCCTTGCGCCGCTACCCGACCACGAGCGCTTCGACGTGGTCAGCGCGCTCAACGTGCTGGACCGCACCGCGCGGCCGCGCTCGTTGCTCCAGCACATGCGCGAAGCGTTGAAGCCGGGCGGGGTGCTGCTGCTCGCCGTGCCACTGCCACTGTCGCCGGCCGTGCACGTGGGCGCCTCCACCGTGGACCCGGACGAGCCGCTGCCACGACGCCAGAAGCTGTGGGAAGACGGCGCGGCGTCGCTGGTACGCGAGCTGATCGAGCCGTGCGGGCTGCGGGTGACACGCCTGTGCCGCGTCCCGTACCTGTGCCAGGGCGATGCCCGCCGCAACCTCTACGTGCTGGACGACCTGATCGTGGTGTGCGAGCGCGCAAAGACCGCCTGAATTCTTGCGACTGCGCCGCCGGCGCGCGACAAGCAAGCGGGAAGCTCAGATCGACGCGTGGCACTCATCGGAAAAAGCGCGCAGCGTGCGCAGATCAGCCGCCTTGGTGCGCTGACCGCATTCGTTTTGCCGCTGCTCTACGGCGTGATGCGCGCGTCCCCGCAGGGCTACCTGGCTGGCTCGCTGCCCATCGTCGAGAGCACACTGAGCAGCACGGCCACGGCCTGGTCCGCGCCGGCACCGCTCTTGGCTCGGCTTTGCACGCTGGTCCCGATCGGGCCGCTTGCGCTGCGCATCGCGATCGCGTCGGCGCTCGCGCTGGCGGCGGCCTCGGTCGTGCTGTATCGGGCCATCGACACGCTGCTGCTCGCGCAAGGCGTGGGTGTCGCGGCGTTGCGCGCAACGGTGGCGCTGGGCCTGTGCCTGTTCGCGATGGGCACGCCGAGCCTGTTCTTTCAGGGCTTGCGGCCCGAGGCCTTTGCGCTGCAGACGCTGCTGGCGCTGGCGTTTCTCGAGCGCCTCACCGAGCTCGAAGCGCACTGGCCGTCGCACGACCTGCGGGCGCTGTATGCGGCCGGCCTGTGCCTGGGAGGCCTGGGCGCCAACGATCCACTGTCGGCGCTGTTGCTGCTGACGGCGGCGGCACCGACGCTGTCGCGGATCACTCGCGCCAAGGGCCTGTCGCCGCTCGCGCGCTGTGGCGGGCTCGCGCTCGGGACCACGTTGTGCACGCGGGCGGGCCATCTGGCAGCGCATGCCGGCTTCTGGCAAGCGGTGCCTGCCGCCACGCACCGTGCGGCCACGCTGCTCGGCTACCCGCGTGCCGTGCTCTCCGAGCTGGGTGTAGTCGGTGTGTTGGCTGCGCTCGGTGCAGTGGCCGCACTGCAGACGCCCGGTGTACGCCGCATCGGAACGCTCTGGGCCAGCGCATGCGTAGTGCCGGTGCTGGGCTACGCGGCACTGGGGCTTGCACCCGCGGCGCCCGACACCCTCGGCATGCTCAGCTACGTGCCGGCGGCGGCCACGCTGCTGGCGGCGGCGCTGTGCGGTGCATTGCTCGCGCCCGACGGTGTGCCCAAGGTGCTCGCGAGCCGCGCCCAGCTCACCGCGGTGCTGGCCCTGCTCGCGCTCGGTGCGCTGCGTTTGCACGTGACAGCCACCCAGAGCGAGCTCGCCGATTTCATGCTGCCCGATGCGCTGTCGGGAGAAGCGCGCCAGCGCTGGCCGGCACGCAGCGTGTTCATCGCCAGCGACGCGCAGACCGGCGCGCTGGTGCTCGCGAGCGAGGCCGAAGATCACGCACGACCCGACCTGCGCGTGCTCGTGCCCAGCCGCTGGCACGGACACGCCGCGAACCCGCCGACCGACGCCGAGCTGCGCGCGCTGGTGCGTGGTTACTTGCTCGAGGGCGAGCTCGAACAGGCCGAGCTCGAATCGCTCACCGCGAAACGACCGGTGCTGCTCGATCCGGATCCGCGACTTTCGCCGGCGCTGTTCGCCGCGCTGCGCTGCTCGCATTTCGCGTTCGAAGTGCTCGGCGCCGCAGCGAGCCGCGCCGAGGCCAACAGTGCGGCCGAGGCCTATCGCGTCGAGCTCACGCGGCTGCAGCAAGCGGCGAGCCCAGGCTTGTCAGATCCCGTCGCGCAGCCCTGGCTGGCCTCGCAGGCGCTCACCACGGCCGCGTTCTTCGCAGCCGCGGGTGAAGCAGATAGCGCGCAGGCCGCGATTGATTTTGGTCGTCCGCTTGCACCGCACACAGCGAGCTGGGATGGCCTCTCCGCTGCTCTGAGCGCGCGACCAGCTGGAAAACCCCTGGATGTACGGCCTTTTTTGGCAGGCGATCCGCGCAGCGCTCAGCCTTGATCCGCAAGCGACCGTGGTTAGATTGCGACCACGGAGGCATTTTCCATGCGGCTGGATCGGCTCACCAACAAGACTCGCGAGGCGCTGCAAGCGGCTCAGAATGACGCGACAGAACGCGGCAATCCGGAGCTGCTGCCGGAGCACTTGCTCGCCGCGCTACTCGCGCAAGCCGACGGCGTCACCTCTGCGTTGATCACGAAGGCCGGTGGCAAGGGCAGCGCGCTCGTGGCCGCCCTTGGCAAGCGCCTCGATGCACTGCCGCGCGTGCAAGGCGGCGCCGAGCCCTCGCTGTCGCGCCGACTGCGCGAGCTGCTCACGCAGACTTGGAAGGAGACGCAAGACCTCAAGGACGAGTACTCCTCGGCCGAGCACGTGCTCTTGGCACTGGTCGCGCAGAAGGACGAGCTCACCAAGCTGTTCAAGGAACACGGCCTGGACAAAGACGCGCTGCAGAAGGCGATCAAGGAAGTGCGTGGCGCGCAGCGTGTGACCGACGCCGACGCCGAGGGCAAGTTCCAGTCGCTCGAGAAGTACACGCGTGACATCACCGCGCTCGCAGCTGCGGGCAAGATCGATCCCGTGATCGGTCGCGACGAGGAGATTCGGCGCGTGATCCAGGTGCTCGCCCGTCGCACCAAGAACAACCCCGTGTTGATCGGCGAGCCCGGCGTGGGCAAGACCGCCATCGTCGAGGGCATCGGCCAGCGGATCTCCAACGGCGACATCCCCGACAGCTTGCGGGACAAGAAGCTGCTCTCGCTCGATCTGGGCGCACTGATCGCCGGCACCAAGTACCGCGGCGAGTTCGAAGATCGCTTGAAGGCGGTGCTCAAGGAGATCGAGGCCGCCGAGGGCCGCATCATCCTGTTCATCGACGAGCTGCACACCATCATGGGTGCGGGCGCTGCCGAAGGCGCGATGGACGCGAGCAACATGCTCAAGCCGGCGCTGGCACGCGGCGAGCTGCGCTGCATCGGCGCGACCACGCTGGCCGAGTACAGGAAGCACATCGAGAAGGACGCCGCCTTCGCGCGCCGCTTCCAGCCGGTGTTCACTGGCGAGCCGAGCGTGCCGGACACCGTCAACATCCTGCGCGGTCTACGCGAGCGCTACGAAGTGCACCACGGCATCCGCATCCAGGACCCGGCGCTCGTGGCGGCTGCCACGCTCTCCGATCGCTACATCACCAATCGCTTCTTGCCGGATAAGGCCATCGACTTGATGGACGAGGCGGCCGCCGAGATCAAGATGGCGATCGACTCGATGCCGCACGAGATCGAGGTGGTGGAGCGCAAGCTCGTGCAGCTGCAGATCGAGCAGCAGGCGCTGAAGAAGGAGCCAGACCCGGCGAGCAAGAAGCGCCTCTCGGAGCTGCAGAAGGAGCTGGGCGAGCTGAACGAGAAGAAGTCGCAGATGCGCGCCAAGTGGCTGCAGGAGAAGGAGATCATCAACCAGATCCGCGCGAAGAAAGCCACCGTGGAACAGCTGGGCGTGGATCTCGAGCGCGCGCAACGCGTGGCCGACTACGAAGGCGCGGCCAAGCTGCGCTACGGCGACATCCCCGCCGCCGAGAAGGCCGTGACCGACCTGCGCGCCAAGCTGGTCGACGTACAGAAAGACGGCTCGTACCTGAAGGAAGAAGTCACCGAGGAAGACATCGCGAACGTGGTGTCGCGCTGGACTGGTGTGCCCGTGAGCAAGATGCTCGAGGGCGAGAAGGTCAAGCTGCTCGACATGGAGAAGCGCCTGCGCACGCGCGTGGTCGGCCAAGAAGAAGCGCTGATCGCCGTGAGCAACGCGGTGCGTCGCAGCCGTGCGGGCCTGGGTGATCGCAATCGGCCGGTGGGCAGCTTCTTGTTCCTCGGCCCCACGGGCGTGGGCAAGACCGAGCTGGCGCGCGCGCTCGCCGAGTTCCTGTTCGACGACGAGAGCGCGATGATCCGCATCGACATGAGCGAGTACATGGAGAAGCACTCCGTCTCGCGCATGATCGGCGCGCCTCCCGGCTACATCGGCCACGACGAAGGCGGTCAGCTCACCGAGCCCGTGCGCCGCAGGCCCTATAGCATCATCCTCTTCGACGAGGTCGAGAAAGCCCACCCCGACGTCTGGAACGTTTTGTTGCAGGTGCTCGACGACGGCCGCCTGACAGACTCGCAGGGTCGCACGGTGGACTTCACCAACACCGTGATCATCATGACGAGCAACGTGGGCTCGCAGCACATCACCCAGGCGAAGAACGACGAAGAGGTTCGCAAGGCCGTCACCGAGGAGCTGCGCGCGCACTTCCGGCCGGAGTTCTTGAATCGCCTCGACGAGACGGTGGTGTTCCGCCAGCTCGGTCGCGAACAGCTGCGCTCCATCGTGGACATCCAGCTCTCGCGCTTCGAGAAGCGCCTGCGCGAGCGCGACCTCGTGCTGGTGGTGAGTGACGACGCCAAGGACCTGCTCGGCCATCTCGGCTACGACCCGACGTACGGCGCACGCCCGCTCAAGCGCGTCATCCAGCGGAACCTCGAGAACCCGCTCGCAGAGCAGCTGCTGTCGGGCAGCTACCTGCCTGGCGATAGCGTCGTGGTCAGCGCGAAAGATGGCGCGCTGAAGATCGAGCGACACGCGGCCGCGCCACACAAGCAAGCGGCAGAGTGACGACGGCCGGCGTGCAGGCTCGCGCCTGGGCCTGCACGCCCTCGACTGCGCCGAGCCGGAATCACAAGAAGCTGCCGTCGCGTCAGCGTGGCGCGAGGCGCGCGGCCGTGACATCTTCGCCGGCCGCATGGCTCTGGTGCACAAGCTTGGCTGGGATCCGCAGTTCATGCAGCGCAGCGCATGGTTTTGGCCGCTGGCGCGCGAGGCCCAGCGCTTTGCCCGGCTGCCGGACTGGCCGCGTTTTGCGGATTTCGATGCGCTCTACGCGCAGCGGGCGGCCGAGACGGGCGCCCCGCCCCTGCGCTTCGCCGACAACGTGCGCAAGCAGGACAAGCGCGGCGCCGATGGCTGCGTGGTGCTGACCGCCCTCTACGACGGCCGCATCGCCGTGCGCGGCGAGGTGCCCACGCGCGAGCGCGACTGGCACGACTTCTTCAATGTGCTGTGCTTTGCGAGCTTCCCGCGCGCGAAGAACGCCTTGCATCGGCGCCAGTACGCCGCGCTGCAAAAGCGCGTGACCCCCGGCACGGCGAAGTTGCCGAATGCGCGCACGCCGGAGCAAGACGCGCTCACGCTCTTCGATGAAGGCGGTGCCGTGGTGGCTGCGACGGCCGAGGCGGCAGCCGTGCTCGCCGCGCACGACTGCGGGCAGGAAACGGTCGAGCGGCTGCAGCAACAGGGTGTTGCACGCGTGGTGCCGTTCGGACACGCGCTCTTCGAGCACCTGGTGGAGGACCTGCGCTGTCCGGGCGGCTGCACGCATGTGGCCGTCGTGGAGGCTCTGCCACGTGATCCTGCGGCGCTGGTCGAGCTCGTGGACGATTGTCTGGCGAGCGCGCTCGGCGACCCGCACAGCTTTGCATCACCGCGGGATTGTTCCCATTTGCGGCTGGATACGTTGGGGATCTCGCCAAACTGACGGGGCGCGAACCGCACGCACCGCTCCCGCTGCGACACGCGTGTGCTAGCATGCCGGCTCTTGGCGCAGCCGCTGCGCGCAGCAATTGTGCGGACGGGTGAGCGGCTCCGGTAGACTTCGGGGATGGTCCTTTGCCGATGAACGCACGCATTGCATGGCTGGCCGTTGGCCTATGCGTTCTGGGGCTCGCAGGCTGCTCCCTCGACGCCTCGCCGAGTGGACGCGGCTTTGCGCACAAGGACGGCGGCACGAGCGGCGATAGCGGCACGGCACCGCCACTCGACGCCGGTCACGATGCAGCTCGGCCGCTCGATGCAGGCCGCGACGCGGGCCACGACGCGGCCACGAGCCCCGTCGACGCAGGCCACGACGCAGGCAAGCCGAAAGACGACGCCGGCGGCAGCGATGCGCAGGTGGACGCGGGCCATGACGCCGGGCCGCCACCTCTGGCGCCACCGTTGCTGATCACCGACTTCGCCGGTGGCTCGCTGTCGTTTTCGACCAGCTACGTCATGCGCTCATCGGTCGGGGCCTTGCGCCCCACGCACTCGCCCGTGGCTCCTACGGGCTTCTCGGCGAGCGAACACTACAGACTCAACGCGGGCCTGGCTCTGGCCGCGCCGTGAAGGATACGCACATGAAGAAGCTCCTCGGGCTGGCCTTGGTGGTCTCGACTCTGGTGTTCGGCGGCGCCCCGCCCGCGCGAGCGGACGCGCCCACGCAGCTGCCGTTCCAGGGCTTTCTCACCGACGCCAGCGGCACGCCGCTCGACGGCATGTACAACCTGACCTTCAGCATCTACGAGGTCGGTGCCACCACGAACGCAGTG
This sequence comes from Polyangiales bacterium, assembly GCA_036382515.1. GTDB lineage: Bacteria > Myxococcota_A > Polyangia > Polyangiales > JAFGIB01 > JADGRF01. The sequence goes on from DASVHQ010000174.1 coordinate 9,814, forward strand.
AAGTACACCGAGTCGCAGTCGCTCAAGATCGAGAAGGGCTTCTTCAACGCCTACATCGGACAGGGCAGCAGCACCGGGATCGACCCGAAGCTGTTCAGAAGCACCAGCACTTACGAGCTCGGCGTCAAGGTCGGGACCGATTCGGAGATGCGTCCGCGCACCACGCTGGCCAGTGTGCCCTACGCGTTCTACGCCGACGCCTGCGGCGACACCGACACCATCAAGGGCATGGCGCCGACCGTGTTCCAGCAGCGCGTGAGCAGCAGCTGCCCGAGCGGCCAGTCGATCCGCGCCATCAACGCCGACGGTACGGTGATCTGCGAGACAGACACCTCCTACAGCGCCGCCAGCAGCGGCGGTCTGTCGATGAACGGCACGGCCTTCAGCGTGGACTACAGCACCACGCAACAGCGCGTCACCGGCAGCTGTCCCGTGGGGCAGACCATCCGCGTCGTCAACGCCGACGGCAGCGTGACCTGCGAGCTCGACGCCGACACGCTCTACTCGGCCGCCGCCAACGGCGGCCTGGCGCTCACCGGCACAGCCTTCAGCTTGGCTCCAAGCGCGGCCGGTGCGGGCCTCGCACTGTCGAGCGGCGTCATGAGCATCGCTCCAAGCGTCGCGGGTGCGGGTCTCGCACTGTCGAGCGGCGTCATGAGCATCGCTCCAAGCGTCGCTGGACATGGCTTGAGCCTGGCCAGTGGCGTGCTCGCGGTCGTGCCCGACAGCGGTGGCTGCGCAGCGGGACAGCTGCTGAAGAACAACGGCGCTGGCAGCTGGACCTGCCAGAACGACATCAACACAAGCTACAGCGCCGCCGCCAGCGGCGGCCTCTCCATGACCGGCACAGCCTTCAGCCTGGCCTCGACTGCGGCAGGGGCCGGCCTCGCGCTATCGAGCGGCGTCATGAGCATCGCTCCAAGCGTCGCGGGACATGGCTTGAGCCTGGCCAGTGGCGTGCTCGCCGTCGTGCCCGACAGCGGCAGCTGCGCAGCTGGACAGCTGCTGAAGAACAACGGCGCTGGCAGCTGGACCTGCCAGAACGACATCAACACAAGCTACAGCGCCGCCGCCGCCGGCGGCCTCTCCATGACCGGCACGGCCTTCAGCGTCGACTACACCGCTGCGCAGGCGCGCGTGGGCGGTAGCTGCGTCGCAGGCCAGTCGATCCGCGTCATCAATCAGGACGGCAGCGTCACCTGCCAGATCGACAACAACACCAGCTACAGCGCCGCCGCCAACGGCGGCCTGTCCCTGACCGGCACGGCCTTCAGCCTGGCCTCGACTGCGGCCGGGGCGGGCCTGTCGCTATCCAGTGGCGTGATGAGCATAGCATCCACCGCGGCCGGGGCAGGCCTGGCCTTGTCGAGCGGCGTCATGAGCATCGCCCCGACCACGGCCGGACACGGCCTGAGCATGACCAGCGGTGTGATCGACCTCGCGCCTGACAGCGGCAGCTGCGCCTCGGGCCAGCTGCTCAAGAGCGACGGCGCAGGCAGCTGGACCTGCCAGAACGACATCGACACCAACACAGCCTACAGTGCCGCTGCCAGCGGCGGCCTAGCGTTGACCGGCACGGCCTTCAGCCTGGCCTCGAGTGCGGCCGGGGCGGGCCTGTCGCTATCCAACGGTGTCATGAGCATCGCATCCACCGCGGCCGGGGCAGGCCTGGCCTTGTCGAGCGGCGTCATGAGCATCGCCCCGACGACTGCCGGACACGGCTTGAGCCTGACCAGCGGCGTGCTCGACGTCGTCCCCGACAGCGGCAGCTGCACCGCGGGCCAGCTGCTCAAGAGCAACGGCGCGGGCGGCTGGACCTGCCAGAACGACATCGACACCAACACAGCCTACAGCGCCGCTGCCAGCGGCGGCCTGTCCTTGACCGGCACGGCATTCTCCGTCGCGACTGGCGCCATCACCGGCACGATGCTCGCGAGCAACACCGTCGCGACCGGCAACATCGCTGCGGGCGCGGTCGATTCCAACGAGCTTGCCGCGGGCGCGGTCGGGCTGCGCGAGCTTTCGAGCTTGCCGTCCGGCACCGACATCGTGTCCGCGAGCCCGTTCGGCGCGGGCGCGAACGATCTGCTGTCGTCCGTGACGTTCAAACCCGTCGCCAATGCGACGTGCATGGTGAGCGCGTCGTTCTTCACGAGCACCGTCGGCACAGAGGCCGACATCGCGACGCTGGCAGTGTTGCGCGACGTCGGTGGCACCCGAACGGTGGGAAGCTCGACCTCGGTAGCCCTGCCGATCGCTGGCCGGACCGTGACTTCCACGGCGAGCGCGTCGCAGATCTTCCCCGTGACGCAGGGCACCACGGTGAGCTTCGGGTGCCGTGCGACCACGCCCGTCCCGTCGGACCTGGCTGGCGGCTCGGCCGAGTGCGATGTGAGCTGGGTCTGCTTCTGAGGCGCAACCGGCTCAGCTGAGGGCGCACAGCTGCGTGACGGTGTCGGCGTAGCCGCTGGTTTCGTCGGCGCGCTGCGCGAGGAAGGACTCGATCGCACCGATGCGCAGCAGCGCCGCATCCAGCCGCGCATCGCTGCCCGCACGGTACGCGCCCAGCATCACCAGATCGCGCTTGTCCTCGTGGAGCGCGAGCAGCTCGCGCACATGCTGCGCTGCGGCCAGGTGCTCGCGAGTTGCGAGTCGAGGCATCAGTCGCGACAGGCTGTGCGTCACGTCGATGGCCGGATAACGCCCACGAGCAGCCACCGCACGACTGAGCACGATGTGCCCGTCGAGCAAGCCACGCAGCTCGTCGGAGATCGGCTCGTCCAGGTCGTCGCCCTCCACGAGCACGGTGTAGAAGGCGGTGATCGAGCCCTTATCCGAGGTGCCGGCACGCTCGAGCAGGCCAGGCAGCGCGGCGAACACACTGGGCGGGTAGCCGCGGCGCACGGGCAGCTCGCCTGCTGCGAGACCCACGTCGCGCGCGGCCCGCGCAAAGCGCGTGAGGCTGTCCATCAGCAGCACCACGCGCTGGCCTTGATCGCGAAAGCCTTCGGCGATGGCGGTGGCCACGTAAGGGCAGCTCATGCGCACCAGCGCCGGCGCATCGCTGGTAGCGCACACTACAACGCAACGTTGCATGCCCGCCGTGCCCAGGTGATCTTGCAGGAAGTCGTTCAGCTCGCGGCCTCGCTCACCGACCATACACAAGACGCACACGTCGGCCTGCGCGTGGCGTGCGATTTGCCCGAGCAGCGTGCTCTTGCCGACGCCGCTGGCCGAGAACAGGCCGATGCGCTGGCCCTGGCCCACGGTCGTGAAGGCGTCGAGCGCGCGCACACCCAGCGGCAGGACCTGATCGATGCGCCTGCGTGCGAGCGCAGGCGGAGCGCTGCGCATCACGTCGCGTGGCTCGCCGTGCAGCGCGGGCCCGCCATCGATCGGCTGACCGAGCCCGTCGAGCACACGCCCGAGCAAGCTCGGCCCGAAGCTGACGCGCAGCGGCGTGCGGCGCAGCGTGATCGGGTCGTCGGGTGCCAGGCCGTGGGCTTCGCCCAGCGGCAAGAGCGTGACGCCCTGCGCATCGAAGCCCACGATCTCAGCGAGCAGCGGCCCTGCGCCCGTGCGCTCGATCTCGACCAGCTCGCCCACGCGCGCATCGGGTAGGTCGGCGCGCAATGACAGCCCCACGACGGCGCGCAGTCGGCCAGTGACGCGCACCGTGGCCGTGCTATCGAGTGTGCGTGCGAGGCGTGCGAGGTCGAGCACCATCACTGCACCTTTGGCGGTCGCCTGCTCTGCCACCTTTGCACTGCGTCGTTCACGCCAGCCCCCGGAGCGCGCTCACTCGAACAAGCTGCGCAGCTTGTCCAGGAAGGTTTGCTGCTGCGGGTGCGTGTCGGCACCCATTTCCCTGGCCAGCTGCTCCAGGAGGTCACGCTGGCGCGTGCTGAGCTGCGCGGGCACTTCGACGATCACTTTCACGAGCTCGTCGCCCTTGCCGTAACCGCCGAACACCGGCAAGCCCTTGCCGCGCAACCGAAACACCTTGCCCGACTGCGTGCCGGCCGGCAGCCGCATCGAGACCTTGCCCTCGAGCGTGGGCACCTCGAGGTTCGCGCCGAGCGCGGCTTGCGGGAAGCTCACCGGCACGTCGCACAGGATGTCGGCGCCTTCGCGCGTGAACAGGGCGTGGCCCTTCACCTTGACATGCACGTGCAGGTCGCCGGTGCCGACCGGAGTTTCTTCGCCCATGCCGCTGAGCGTGCGCACCGCGCCGTCTTCCACGCCCGCGGGAATCTTCACGCGCAGGCCCTGGGTGCGCGGCACGCTGCCGCGACCACGACACTGCGAACAACGAGCCTCGCTACGCACGCCGCTGCCATCGCAGGAAGAGCAGGGCCGCGAGGTCGCAAAGAAGCCGCGCTGAAAGCGCACCTCGCCGCGACCGCGGCAAGCCAGACACTCGGCCTGCGTCGAGCCCGGCTCGGCACGCGCGCCTTTGCAGTGCGTGCACAGCTCGTGGCGCTCGTACTCGATCGCACGCTCGGTGCCGAGCGCGGCCTCTTCGAAGCTGATCTCGAGGTTGTAGCGCAGGTCCTTGGGCACGCGGTTGGCACCGCCGCGTCGACCGAACATGTCGTCGAGGAAGCCCTCGAGAATCTCACCGATGCCTGCGAAGTCAGCCGCATCGAAGCCGGTGCCGCCGCGCGACGGATCGAAGGCCGCGTGACCGAGTTGGTCGTAGCGCCGACGTTTGTCCGGGTCGCTGAGCACAGCATAGGCCTCGCTTACGCGCTTGAACTGCTCCTCGGCGTCTTTGTCGTCGGGGTTCTTGTCCGGATGGAACTTGATCGCCTGCTGCTTGTAGGCGCGCTTGATCTCGTCCGCAGCCGCACCCCGCTCGACGCCGAGCAGCTCGTAGTAGTCGCTTTTTTCGGCGCTCGGCATGCGGGTGGGCAGAGGGTGGGGCAGAGGGAGGCAGGGCAGGGGACGGAGCCAGGGCCTGGGTCGCTTGGGCGCCAGGCGGACCGCTTTTCGGGACGTTGGGTCTACTACAACCGGAGCCGCCGGAGTAGGGATGGAGTGTGGCCGGCGAGCACATCAGCGTGGCGGAGGCGGACGCCGGCAAACGCCTGGACCAGGTTCTGCGCCGGCGGCTGCCCGGCCTGAGCCGTGCCGCGGCGGCCGAGGCGGTGGCCACGGGTCTGGTGCGCGTGAACGGCCGGCGCGCCAGCAAGGGCCAGCTCTTGTGCGCAGGCGATGTGCTCGAGGTGAGCCTCGGCGCGCAGGCGCGCGGGCAGGGCCCTGCGGCCGACCCCGAGCTTGCGCTGCGCGTGCTCTACGAAGACGCGTGGCTCGTGCTGGTCGACAAGGCGGCAGGCGTGCCCAGCGCGGCACTGCGAGCGGGCGAAAAGGGCACCGTGGCGTCGGCGCTGCTCGCGCGCTATCCGCAGATGGCGGAGGTGGGTTATAGGCCGCTCGAGCCGGGCCTCTTGCACCGCCTCGACACCGACACCTCAGGCGTGCTGCTCGCCGCCCGCGACGCGCAGACCTTCGCCACGCTGCGCCTCGCCCATGAGCGCGGCGAAATCGACAAGACCTACCTCGCGCTGTGTGCGGGCGCCGTGCGCGCGCCCCAGCAGGTGCAGGGCTTCCTGCGTGCCGATCAACGCCGGGTCCGTGTCGAGGCGCGCAGCTTCGAGCGCTCGCGCCCCATTCACACCGAGCTTCTGAGCGCGCGAGCCCTGGGCAGCTGGTCGCTCGTGCAAGTGCGCGTGAGCTTCGCCGGACGTCACCAGGTGCGCGCGCAGCTGGCCGCGCTCGGGCACCCCATCGCGGCAGATGCGCTCTACGACGGCCCGCCGATCGCTGGGCTCACGCGGCATTTCCTGCACGCCAGCGAGCTGCGCCTGCTTCACCCGCACACGCAAGAGCCACTCAGCGTGAGGGCCGAGCTGCCGACCGAGCTGCGAGCGGTGCTCGACGGTCTGGGCGAGGCGGGACACGCGCTCTTGCGCGAGCTGTAACTTCAAGCGCGCGTGACCACGCCTGCGCTCACGCGAAAATCCACGCGCCCTTCTTCCACCAAGATCAGCTCGGGCTGCGTGGTGGTCAGGAACACTTGGCCACCGAGCCGCGACAAGAGCGCGAAGAAGCTGCGACTGCGCTGGCGGTCGAGCTCGCTCGAGACGTCGTCGAGCAGGAGCATCGGCGTGCGGCCGCTGCGCCGTTCCAGCTCCTGAAGCTCGGCGACCTTGAGCGCTAGCACGAGCGCGCGATGCTGGCCCTGTGATGCGTAACGCCGCGCCTTGGTCTGCTGCAGTCGAAACACAAGCTCGTCGGCGTGCGGGCCATCGGCGGTGAAGCCGCGTGCCAGGTCCTTGTCGAGCGCCTCCGCCAGCGTGCGTCGCATGGTCTCGACCACTGGCTGCACCCGCGGCTCATAGCGCAGCGACATGCGCGGCCCTTCGCCGGTGATTTCGGCGAACGCTTCTGCCACGCGCGGCCCGAGCTCGTCGACCAGCGTCGCACGCGCTTGACCGAGCACCGAGCCCGCCGAAGCCAAGAGCTCGTCGTACGCCGTGATCGCGCTGCGATTGGGCACGTCCGCCTTGAGCAAGCGATTGCGGCTGGCCAGCGCACGCGAGTAGGCGGCCAGCGTGGTCGCGTAGGTCTCGTCGAGCCGCTCGAGCAGGCGATCCAGAAATTCACGCCGCGGCGCCGCCGAACCGGTGGTGAGCTCGAGATCACCCGGATGAAAGATCACCACTGGCAAGCTCTGCGCGTACTGCGCTCGCGAGCGCGGTCGCTTGCCGTCGAGCACCACTTCGCGTCGGCCCTCGCGCAGCAGGCGAATCCGATGCTCGTGGGGCAGGCCATCGCAGCCGACGGTGCCGACCAGCTCTGCGCTTGCCGCGCCCTCGGCCAAGAGCTCATCGGTCTGCGCGCCACGAAACGAGCGCAGCGTGCCCAGGTAGTCGATGGCCTCGAGCAAGTTCGACTTGCCCTGCCCGTTGTCGCCCGACAGCACGTTGAAGCGTTCGCCCGGCTGGAAATCGAGCTGGAAATCGGGCTGAACACCGAGCTGAGAGTCGAGCCCGTGCAGGTTGCGAAAATCACGCACCCGCAGCCGAAGCAGCCGCTGCCGCCGCGCGCTCAACTCAGATCCGCATCGGCATGATCACGCCCACGAAGTCCGTGGGGCCGTTGGGCTTGATCACGCCGGGGTCGAGCTGTCCGCCCAGCTCGAGGCGCACGTCGTCCTCGACGATGGCAGCGAGCACGTCGAGCACGTAGCGCGCGTTGAAGCCGATCTCGATCGGCTCGCCCGCGAAGTCGACTTCCAGCTCTTCGGTGCCCTCACCGACGTCGGGGTTCTCGCTCGTGATGCGCAAGATGCCGGGCTCGACGTTGAAACGCACCGCACCGCTCTTGTCGCTTGCGACCAGCGCGATACGTTTCAGCGCTTCCGTGAGCTTGGAGCGCGCGATACCCACCTTGCGATTCTGCGCCGTGGGAATGACCTTCGAGTACGGCGGGAACTGCTCGTCGACCAGCTTCACGCTCAGCACGGCATCTTCACGCCGAAAGAACGCGCTGCCACCGGCGGTCGCGATGTCGATGGTGGCCGGGTTTTCGTCGCCCTTGGCACGGTCGGCTTTGGCCTCGTCGATCAGCCTGCGCAGCTCACCGATGCCCTTCGCGGGGACGAGCATGCTGAAGTTCAGCATCTTCTTGCCCTCTCCGCGCTTGTATTCGGCCTTGGAAAGCCTGTGACCGTCTGTGGTGACCATCCGCACCGACTTGCCATCGCCCTCGAACAGAGCGCCTGCCAGGTGCGGTCGCGTCTCGTCCGACGACATCGAGTAGTGCGTGAGCGAGATCAGCCGCCCGACCTCCTCGGCATCGAGCGTGGCGAAGTCGGCGGTGCCGGGGTTCGGCAACGAGGGGAAGTCTTGTCCCGGCATGCCCGGAATCTTGAAGCGCACCTTGCCCGAACGAATCTCGACCGCATGGTTGCCGACGACCGCCAAGCTCACTTCGCCTTCGGGCAAATTCTTCACGATGTCGAAGAGCGTGCGTGCAGCCACGGCGATGGTGCCACCGGACTTGATCTCGGCGGTCGCGGTGGAGCTCACCGAGAGGTAGAGGTCGGTCGCCGAGAAGCGCAGCGTCTTGGGACCATCGGTCGACAACAAGATGTTCGACAGGATCGGCATCGAGCTCTTTCGATCAGCCACGGAGTGCGTGCGTGCAAGCGAACGCAAAAAGTCTTTCTTCTGAATCGAGAGCTGCATGCCAGAGCCTTTCTAGAAGCTGCTTGGAGATTGAACAATCCCCACGCCGGCAGAGGTTAACCTTAGATAGATCTTTAATTCATTCGTAATCGTAGAAGCTGTGGATAGGGGAGCGATCCTGCCAAGTAACGAAGATCACCGCGAGTTTCCAGAATTCGCCGATCCGGACAAAGCCTGCGAAACCGGTGGCTTTCGGACCCCCCAAAGAAACCCCAGCAAACCCCACCGACTTGTCCCCAAGCCACGCCTCTCTGTGCAAGCCGTGGGTGGGCCGTGGAGAGCGTGTGAGTAACGCAGGCCACGGCGGGTCGGCCCGAAGCGGCGGAGCCAACTGAATTCGGGTGTGTCGGGCCGCCGTCGAAGGTCGCTCGCCGCGTGTCGCGGCAAGCGCGTGCGCACGCCGGGCAGGGCCGCAACCGAGCTCGCCGGCGCCAGCCAACGGGCGACCTGCAGGCTGTCGAGCCACGAGGCTCCGAGTCATGCGCTGTGTCGCTTGCATCGGCCCCGGCGTCCCTTGATCGTCGCCGTGCCCTGGTCGCTGCGCCGGGCTCCGAGCGGGCGTCGAGGCCGTCGCGCTACCCGGGCTGGTCGCCGTGCACGCTGCGCTGGGCCGTGGCTCCAAAGCCCAGCTGGTCGCGCGGCTACGCGTCCCGCTCGTCGTCCCGCCTGTCGTCCCGCTCGTCGTCCACACGGCCGCCCGCACCGGCGCTTGCGCGCTCAAGTGCGGTCGAGCCGGTGCGCAATCGCCTGAACGCTGGACAGCACCTCGGCGTCCTGGCTCAGAATCCGACTCTCGATCTTGCGGACCGCGCTCATCACGGTGGTGTGGTCCTTGCCGCCGAAGCGGTCGCCGAGCTCGGTGTAGCTGGTGTTCAGGCGCTGTCGGCACAGATACATCGCGATCATGCGCGGCTGCGCGACCGAACGGTGTCGTCGATGCGACTTCAGGTCGGACATGCGGATGTTGAAGTACTCGCAGACCGCGCGCTGGATGTCGTCGACCGTGGTCACGCTCTCGCGGCGCGGCTGAGACCCACGCAGCGCTTCGCGCGCGAACGCCAGGTCGAGCGGCTTCTTCAGCAGCTCGGCCTTTACAGCCAAGCGCAGCAGCGTGCCTTCCAGCTCGCGCACGTTGCTCTGCACGGTCTCGGCCAGGAAGTGCGCGACTTCATCCGGCAAATCGATGCGCTCCTGCTCTGCCTTCTTCTTCACGATGGCGACGCGGGTATCGAGCTCGGGCGCCTGGATGTCGGCGACCATGCCCCACTGGAAGCGCGAGATCAGGCGCTCTTCCATCTCCTTCATCTGCTGCGGATACACATCGCTCGAGACGACAATCTGTTTGTCCGAGTGATACAGCGCGTTGAAGGTGTGGAAGAACTCTTCCATCGTCTGATCGCGGCCGGCGAGGAACTGGATGTCGTCCATCAGCAGCACGTCGCAGGTGTTGCGGTACAGGTTGCGGAACTCGTCCATCTTGTGGTTCTGCAGCGCCGCGATGAACTCGTTGGTGAAGCGCTCGGCCGACACGTAAAGGATGCGTGCGTTCGGCTTGTCTTGCAGCACGCGGTGACCGATGGCGTTCACCAGGTGCGTTTTGCCCAGACCGACGCCGCCGTAGATGAAGAGCGGATTGTAGCGAGCGCCCGGGCTCGATGCGGCGGCGACGCTCGCCGCGTGCGCGAGCTGGTTGCTCGGCCCGACCACGAAGCTCTCGAAGAGGTACTTGGGATTGAGGTTCGCCTGAATGCGCGCGGGCTCGGCGGCGCGCGGGTGCGGCGCGGGCGCTGGCGTGCTGGGGCGCACGGTCTCTTGCTTCTTCATCTCTTCGGCCAGCCGCTCGTCGACTTCCCAAGCTACATCGAGCTTCTGCACGCCGCTCTTGTCGCGAAGCAACTCGAGCATCAGGTCGAGGTAGTGCGTGCGGATCCACTCCGCATAGAACTTGTTCGGGATGCGCAAGAGCAGCTTGCCGCCATCACAGCCACCCCAGGCGATGGGTGCGAGCCAGGTCTCGAAGTTCTCTTGCGAGAGCTGTGAGCGCATGTCCGAAAGCGCAGATTGCCAGTGTTCCTGCATGTACGTGCGTTCTCCGAAATCAGACACGTCTCCACCCACCGCGGCCAGAGCCCCACCCTGCTCGCGTCCTTATCGACCTTGGCCCAATGATTGGCCCAATGAATGGCGTTGTCGGTGCTGCGCTACCGTAACGGCGTGATCAGTCGGTACTACAATTCCCGCGGCTCTCGAGCTGGGTCATCGTTTCTACCCTCTCTGGCTCGCGGGGAAAAAGAAGCTACCAAACGACCCTCTGAACGTCTACGGAGATCACACACGAGACACTCAGAAAGCGGATCGGTGCTGCATTTTTTCTCGCACGCCAGACGCACGCACGCGATGCACATACCATCCACAATCGATCCACATGCGGAGCTTCCCCGAGGAACTCGGCGTGAGCATTGGATCTTTTTTTCTCCGAAGCGTTTTCATCCACAGGCCGCAGCAGCCCGTGCACCGCGCCAGCCCGAATTTTTGTGCACGCTGCCGGGCGCTGGTAGGTTCCAGGCAGTCGCACGGTTTCCTCCGCTCATGCACTTGCTGCCACACGCGTCACATTTCGCTCTGCGCTCCGTCGCCGCGCGCCTCACGCGTGTCGCGGCGGCGTGCGCTTGCGTGCTTGCGCTGCTCGCCACGTCGGTCGCGCACGCCACGCCACCGTGTCAGGCGCTTGGCGCAAAATGTCCGCTGCCGATGAATGACGAGACCGCACGCGGTCTTGCGCTCGGCACCGGCGCGCGCGCGTCGGCCATCTCCACCTCGGCCCTCGCGTACAACCCCGCGGCGCTCGCGCTCGGACACCTCTATCACATCGAAGGCGTGGTCGATTACATCCCGCAGCTCCACACGGTTGCGCTCGGTGGCGCCGTGGTCGACTCCTCCACGAGCAAGATCGGCGCGGGCGTCGGCCTGCGAGGCTTCCTCTCCGGCACCGACGGGGTCGGTGGCATCGACGGTCGCATCGGCCTGGCGCTACCCTTCTCCGATGCCGTGTCGCTCGGTCTCAGCGGCCGTTACCTCAACCTCAAGAGCGACACGAAGCTCGGCACCGGTGGCACGGCGTCCAAGACGCTGGCGCAGGGCTTCACCATGGACGCCGCATTTCGCGTCCAGCCCTCGCAAATCTTCCAGCTCGAGCTGGCCACGCTCAACTTCATCGACCTCGGCAGCTCGTACGCGCCGCTGTATCTGGCGACCAGCGCAGGCATCTCACTGGGCGAGGTCGTCAACATCGGCGCCGATCTCCTGGTCGACACCAGCAGCTTCAAGAAGGCCGACTACACGGCGGGCGGAGGCATCGAGCTCTTGGTGGCGAACGTGCTGCCGCTGCGCGTGGGCTACGCCGTGAACACGCAGCGCCAGTTGCACACCGTCTCGGGCGGTCTTGGTTACACCGACAAGCTCGTCGGCTTCGATCTCTCGCTGCAGCAGCAGGTCTCGGGTGGAGACGCCACGCGCGTGATCGGCTCGCTGCGCTACTTCGTGCACTGAACGCAGCCGCACCATGCATGTCGCGCGCACAGAGCGCGAGCCGGGAGCTGCCGGCGGCGATCGAGCGGTTGTTGGGTAGTTGCAGCTGACAAGCGCGCACGGGCGCGACGCGGCGTGACGGACGCTCAATGCCGCAGCCGCGCCTGGGTGTCGGCCAGCAAAAGGCGCAGAGCCATGCGGTGCTGCGGCTCGCTGCCGTAGCTGTCGGCGACCTGCAGCGCGCGGGTGCAGAGCGCGGCTGCGTCTTCGTAGGCGCAACGCTCGGCGGCACTGCGCGCGGCGGCGATGGCGTAGGCGGTGGCGCGCGTGGCGTCGCCGGGGCTGGCCGCCTGCAGGAAGTGGTGAGCGAGTTGCGCCAGTGGCGGCTCGGCGGCGCCGTGATAGTGCTCGAGCAACGCCTCGGCAGCCGCACGATGCAAGCGCACGCGCTCGGCCGGGTTGAGCTTGGCGTACAGCACATCGCGCAAGAGCACGTGCGCGAAGCGATACGGCCCCTCGACCTCCCGGGTGTCGGCCAGCACACGCCAGCGCACGGCTTCGCCCAGGCACTCCAGCAAAAGCTCGTACCCGAGCCCACTCACGCTCGCCAGCGGCGCCGCCGAGAACTCGCGACCGAAGACCGCTGCGATGGACAGCACGTGGCGCACGGGCTCCGCGAGAAAGTCGAGGTAGCGGGCGAGACCATCGGTGACGGCCGCGGGCAGGTCTTCTGCGCCGCCTACCGCCTCCAGGCGCCCGAGCCGCCCTTCGGCCGACAGCACGTGCAGCACCTGCGTCAAGAACAGCGGGTTGCCGGAGGTCAGCTCCGACAGCTGTGCGAGCGTGGCTTCCGATGCGCTCTTGCCGGTGCTCTCGAACAAGAGCCGCGCGATCTCGCTGCGCGGCAAGCCGTGCAATTCGAGGTGGCGACCCGGATCACGGCGCACGACCTCCCCGAGCACGCGCAGCAGCGTCTGGTCCTGCGACAGGGCTGCGCTGCGGCCCATCGCCAGCACGAGCACACGCTGCACGTCGAGCTGGTTCACCAGATACTCGAGCAAGAGCAGCGAGGACTCGTCTGCGCGGTGCACATCGTCGAGGATCAACACCAGCGGCTGCCGCTCGGCTGCGTTGCGCACGAACGACGCGAGCGCGTCGAACACGCGGAAGCGGCCCTGCGCGTTCTCCACGGGCACGCCTGCTGGCAAGTCACTCCACAGCTCGCGCAGCTCCGGCACGATGGAGGCGATGTCGGCTGCGAACGGACCCATCACGCGCTTGACGTGCCGCAGGTCGTGCTGCGCCAGGTAGCTGCGAACCACCTGCACCCACGGCCAAAACGGCGGGGCGCCCGGGACCTCGTAGCTGCGGCCGAAGAGCACGCCGGCGCCTCGCGCGCGGGCGAGCGCTGCAAACGCCTCGGCGACGCGCGTCTTGCCGATGCCCGGATCGCCGGTGAGCAGCAGCGCAACGCCGTTGCGCTCCTGCATGTGCGAGAGCTGTGCGCGCAGCTGCTCCATGACGTCGTCCCGGCCGACGAAGGGAGCAGCGGAGCGCAGCGCGGCCGGCGCCTGCTCGCTCGCGGCGTGTGCGGCCAGCTCCTTGCGACGCAAGAGTGGCCCCGAGCCTTCCTCGACCGACGCGATGAAACGGTAGCCGCGACCACGCACGTTGCGGATGAAGCGTGGCTCGCTCGCGTCGTCGCCGAGCACCTTGCGTGCTTCCTTGACGGCGTAGAGCAGCGACGCGCCGGTCACGACCACCCCTGACCAAAGGTTCTCGAAGAGCTCGGCCTTGGTGACCACGCGCTCGCGATGGCGCAGCAGGTAGAAGAGCAGCTCGAGCACCTTCGGCTGCACGGCCACCGGTTCGGCCAAAAGCCTCAGCTGAAACAGGCGTTCGTCGGCCACGAAGCTGCCGAAACGAAACACGCGCAAGAGGCGCGGCTCGATGGCGACCAAGCCGTGCGCCGCATCAATGGCGTGCACGCCGCTCTGGAAGGTCGCGCCACGCGCACCGCGTAGCGCTCGATTGCCGCCCCGGTCGGTCATCGCGCTCGCTCCACGGCGGCACGATACACCCAGCTCGTCGGGCTGTCTGCGTGGCCTGGGCTGAGGTGGCGGGCGGGTCGAGAATCTGGCTGTGTATCGAGAGGGAGAGAGAGAACTTGCCGTGGCGAACGGCGTGTTGGGGACGGGGGTCTGGGCGGGGGACGATCGACTTGCAAGACGAAGCGTTGATCGCAACCTGCCGGGGCGAGTTGGGAGGGCGGGTCGCTCCCGGGCTCGGGAGAGTGTCCTCGGCACTACCGCCACAGCTTCGCAAGATGCGCCTTGGGCCCGCGAAACGAGCCCGGGAGCGACCCGCCCTCCCAACTCGCTCCAGTCGCATGTCGACGCGAGCGTGACCTACCTCTCGACGTGAGCATCGGCAGCAGTCACTGCGAGCAAGTGTTGTCGTCGGCGTCGGACGACAACACTCGTTGCGACATCGCGCCGCCCGCTCACTCAGCCATCACATTGAAGCGCTTGGGGTCGGCAGGTCGCTCTCGGGCTCGTTTCGCAGGCCCGCCGCGCCTC
>DASVHQ010000175.1:0-2873 GCA_036382515.1 Polyangiales bacterium
CAGGACGGTGACTTGTTTGAGCGTCTGCGCGCAGGGGCACAAGCGCCGCATCGACGAGCGCGTCACCCAGGAGCGCGCGCTGGGACTCGAGTCCCCCGATGACGGCCTCAATCTGCTGCTGTTCTGTCGACACGGAACGCATTGACACGATGCCCGAGCCTTTGGGCATGGGGTGCGTCATGTTGGCTTATATGGACGCCTCCCGTGTGGCAAGCGAATTTTTGAAGTTTTGATGTCACGGTAACAACTGCGGTCTTATATCCGGCCTGTGGATGCAGTCCGGGCAAGCCCGCTGCTGGCCTTGATGGTCATACGCGGGGCTGGGACTCATCTCCTTCGCGGGCTTCGCATAACGCTCGCCCTAGACAACATTCAGTTTTCCCCAACCCACGGTCTGAACCGTTTCACCATCACTTCATCGACTCGACTCACGCACTCTTTGCGGCTTCCACTCCTATTGGTTCGGTTGATTCTTACGCTGCAGCCGCTTGCGCGACGCAGCCCTTGGGTGGAGTGCTCTTCCACTCCCGTTCGTAGTCCCGCCCGTGCGCCACCAGCGCCCAGGCCGTGCGGGCCATCTTGTTGGCCAGCGCCGCTACCGCCACGTTCATCGGTCGGCGTGCCAGCAGCTGTTCGAGCCACTTCGGCTTGTTCTTCGCACTCGCGATCACGGATCGTGCGCCGTGCATCAGCAGCGTGCGCAGGTACGGATCCCCTCGCTTGCTCAGGTGTCCCACGCGCGTCTTGCCACCCGTGCCGGCGTGCGCCGGCACCAGCCCCAGGCTGGCCGAGAAGTCGCGCCCACTCTTCCAGGCACGAGCGTCCCCGAGCGTGGCCGCCAGCGCCGTGGCGCCCAGCAGCCCGATGCCGGGGACTTCACGCAACTTCATCGCCGAGTCCAGCTGCTTTTGCTGCGCACCGATCTCTGCCTCGAGCTCATCGATGCGCCGCTCGATGTCCTTGAGCGTGGCCAGTTGCCCGTCGACGAGCCGCTGAACCGTCGCCGGAACCTGCGCGTCGATCTGCGCGCGTTGTGCCCCCAGCGCCTTCAATCCCGCCTGCCTGCCCCCGGTCAGCGTCACGCCGAATTCGTACAGCGTGCCGCGCAGCGCATTGATCGTCGCCGTGCGCACGCTCACCCAGTGTTGCCGGGTGCGGTGCAGCGCTTGCACCGCCTGCTGCGCCTGGCTCTTGATCGGTGCGCGCCGAATGTCCGACTGCTGCGCCGCCAACCAGATCGCCCGCGCATCCGCCGCGTCATCCTTGTTGCTGCGCACAAATGCGCGCACCTGCCGTGCCGGCAGCAACTCCACCTCGTGACCCAGTGCTCCCAGCACCCGCGCCCAGTGGTGCGCGCTGCCGCACGCCTCCATCACCACGCGCACCGGCAGCAGCTGCGCGAAGTAGGCGCTGAGCTTGGCGCGCACGAGCTTCTTGCGCCCAATCTCGCCCGTCTCGGTGTCGACCCAGTGAAGTTGCATCACGTTCTTTGCAATGTCCAAGCCATACGTCGTACGATTCATTTCGGGGCCTCCGTCTCAAGTGGTTGATCAACACAACTCCACTTTGGCACTCGATGCCGTTGACTGCGAGGCCCCAACCCTTTTAGCTACCGGCCTTCTTGCCCTTCGCAGTCATGCGATCCATCGATCGCGGGGGTGGGAGGCGTCCATACCATCTCCTGTATGTTTTTCGACGGCGGCATGGGCGCGTGCGCGCATGACGACGGTCGCCGAGCGCCAGATTGCGGGCGTCCGCCCCTCGAGCGCTGCTTAGTCTCGATTCGCACCTTGCGGCGTTCAATATGGGGGATCCACATTCGCCGCGAGTGAGCAATGTGGTCGAAGGCCACCACGAAAACCCTCGCAGGCAGACGCGGCCGGGCGTTCGGCGCCGAGTCGCTGGGCGCGTTAAAGCCCCGACGACGCGCGTCGCCTGGTGACCGCTGCGCAGGCGCATGCGGCGATCCTGGTCGAGGGCCGGAGCGACCAGGCGGCGCTCGAAGCGCTGGCGCGGCGGCGCGGCCGCGACTTGCGGGCCGAAGGCATCGTCGTCGTGCCGATCGGCGGGGCCACGAACCTGCAGCGCTTCGTGCAGGCGCTGGGTCCGCAGGGCGGCTCTGGTGCAAACTTTCTTTGAAGCCGAGCGATGATGTCGCCGGGGTGACGAGAATCAAGCGCTGAGCACCGCGTTCCAGATCTCGGGCGTGGTGCGGCCCTGAGCGCGCAGGCGGCCGAACGCGAACTGGTCCTTTCGATTTCGATGCTGGAGCTCAACACCCGCGATCGTGATTGCCGCGTTGTCGAAGACCTTGAAGCCGAGCATCGGGCCGGTGCGCGACTTCACGCCTCGATGGTCCTGCTCGATCATGTTGTTCAAGTACTTCGACGACCGCAGCTTGACTCGCTTCCAGCGGGCGCTTTCAAGCGGCAGCTCGCGCACCGCGCGGTGCGACGCAGCATAGCCGTCGAGCGTGATGCTCACCGGCGCCCGACCTTGAGTCGAGAGCGCCTTGCGAAAGAACGCCTTAGCGGCAGCGACGTCGCGATTGGGGCTCAGCCGGAAGTCAACGGTCTGGCCCTCGCGATCGACGGCCCGATACAGGTAAGTCCATGCACCGTGGATCTTGACGTAGGGGTGAGTAGACCACGGGGCTTTCACCCGAAGCCTCTCGCAGAACCGTGCGTAAATCTCTCGATTTACACGGCTCCCTTTATCCAACCTTGCCCCCTCGGGTTCTGTCGCAATAAGCCGGTGCTGATAGGCTGAGCCGAGACGGACGACGGGATGATGCTGATGATCGAGGCGCTGCGCAAGGTGATCAAGCGGATGCACTACCCGTTGGAGGTGATGCTGATCTGCGTGCGCTGGTA
>DASVHQ010000176.1:0-1766 GCA_036382515.1 Polyangiales bacterium
TTGACCCTGGACGACCCGCATCCGCGTGAGCGACGGTTCATCACGGTCGGTCTGGACTTCCTTGGGCGGGTCGTCGCAGTGTCCTGGACGTCGCGAGGCGATGACTTTCGAATCATTTCGGCACGCAAAGCGACCCGGTCCGAGCGTCGTCAGTACGAGGAGGAATGAACATGCGCAAGAACTACGATCTCAGCAAAGCGAAGCGCGGTCCCGTGTTGCCGGTGCCCAAAGGCAAGACTCGCATCACGATCCGACTCGACGACGACGTCCTCGAGTGGTTCCGTCTCCAAGTCGAGCAAGCCGGTGGTGGCAACTACCAATCCCTCATCAACACGGCGCTGCACGCGTTCGTCGAGAGTAAGAAAGAACCGATCGAGAACGTCGTGCGACGGGTCGTGCGGGAAGAACTGCAGAAGGTGCAGCCGAAGAAGTCGCGCAAAGCGGCCTAACTAGTGTTTGCAGCTGACGAAGGCCCGCGGGAATTTCAGCGAAGCGCCGAGTTCGCGGCCCTGCGACGCCGTGGTACACTGCGGAGCGACGTCGCGGGGCCGCGTGCCGCGCGACCTGAGGCGCCGCGAGCGGGCCTTCGCAGCTGAAGCACAAATCCGTTAGGCGCTTACGATCTGTGCGACGCCTTCGACTCCGACGATCACGGGTTGGGGCTTACAGATGTGCGTCACGAACTGAATCGCAGCTACGTCGAAGTGGACTTCCGTGTCGAGATCGCCGGCTCAATAGGCGGCTCAACCTCAGCATCCATCGCCGAGTGACGCGGGCGCTTGGGAATGGGTGGCTACCTTCGCGTCGCAGGCGCTCGCTCCGATGCACACCTCGATCGGCAACTCGGCGCTCGCGTCCACCACGAGGGCGCCGGCTCCGTGAAACTGGCCCGGCGAGAGGTATGGGACGTCAAAGAGAATGTTCGAGCCCGAGGCCTCGGTCGCATCGACCGCAAACACGAGCGAGCTCGACACCACGTACGAGCTCGAGCTTGCCGTCGCCGACGAAAACCCTATTTCGGTGCTCGATCGCTGCAAGACGTCGGTTGCAGGTGCGTCGTACCGCAGCGAGACCGACGAACAGGTGAAGATGTTGCTTGGACCACGGACCGTTCGCTTGCCGAAGAGATTCGTCACGCGGACGTGCATGGTGAGGCTGGCGTCGCCGACGCTGATCTCCGCGGGCGAGCGCGGGTCGAGTCCGTCTTCCTCGACGCCGAGAGCGATCGAGACCTTGGGGCAACTGTCGTCCGTCGCGTTTGGTGTTCCAAGGCTGAAGGTCTTGCCGTTCACCTTGATCTTGGTGTCCGGGTCGAGTGTCAGACAACCGGTGACGTGGTCCTTGGATGTCAGCGAGATCACGAGCAGCCCTGGATCCCCCGATGCGTAAGGCTCGAGGGACACGTGCAGCTGGCGATCCGTGAGCGCCGCCAGCGCGGTCTGCGGCGGGCCTCCGCAGCCTACGAGCGCGAGCGCCATCGCACCCGCGAGCCGTGATGCAATGCCCAGCGTGCGCATCCACTGAGCCTAACATGCTCCCGGCGTGCGAGCGCACGGCGTCACTCGATCGAGATCCTGGTGACCTGCAGAACGGCCGACGAACAGCGCCTGGCCCAGCCAGCCGGGCACGGCGGCATGCATCAAAACGTTGCCGGTGCAGACCGTCGCGAGCAAGACCACGAAGCCGTAGTTGTGGCGACTGCGCGCGGCCAGCACTGCGCGACTCACCCACAGTGCCAGCGCCGGCGCGAACGCGCAGTCGAGCAG
>DASVHQ010000177.1:0-9641 GCA_036382515.1 Polyangiales bacterium
AGGTTCGGGAGCGATCACCCAGCTGTCATGCCGCCGACAACACTGGCCAAGTGCGTGTACATCGGCGAGTGGCGCGGGCCACGGTGAGCCGCAGTGGTTGCTCCGCTGGCGGTTACCCCTCAGCCCTCAACGCACGGCCGGCTCGCGTGGCCAACTACCACCACCCATTCGCACGCGTGGGTGACGCGGCGTGCAGGGGCGGGGTGGGGCTCTTGGGCGAGCTCCGCAGGCCCGATCGCCTTACTTGCGGCGCGAACAGCGCGACTGGCCGAGGACTGTCTGAGCCCGAGAGCCCCACCCCGCCCCTGCACGCCCCCCGCAGCCATCTCCCACCCGCCCGCGTTCAAAACACAAACCCAAGCGAAAACCGAAACTCGAGGTACACCGGATGCAACGACCCGTTGAGATTCGCGTACTCGCCCAGCGTGCGCGAGAGCGAGATCAGCTGCTTGCCGTTGCAGTTGTCGTGACGCCCTTCGATCGTGTCGGGTGCGCCGCCCGCTCCGCTCACGACCGCCAGCCCGCAGCGCTCCTGCTGGTTCAGCTCGTAGCCGAGGCCGAGGCCGCCCGCCAGCGTGAACGGACCGAAGCGGCTGTGCGAGCCGAAGAAGCCCACCAGACGCCGCTCGGTGAAGCTCACCTTGTCGAACACGCCTGCTGCATCCTTGGCCTGGTAGTCGTAACCGTAGTTGGTGACGTACAGGCGCAGCACGTAGCCGCTGAACGGGGTGCCCGACAGCCAGAAGCCCGCGCCGAGGCTCGCGCCCGAGAACGGCCCGATGCCGTTGCTGTGCTGCGTGAGCGCGCTGTCGAAGCTCCCGTAGTTCAAAGCGGGTGGCTGCGTGTTGGTCACGAGGATCGGCACTAGCTCGATACTGATGAACTTCCACATCGTGGCTTCGAGCTCGATGCCGAGCCGGCCCTGCAGCAGCCAGTTGAACGGGTCGAGGCGAATCGAGTACTCGCGCTTCTGCGAGCCGCCGCCATCGTCGTCGGGCTCGGCCGCGCCCTGCTCGTAGTCGCCTTCGGGTGCGGCCTGCGCGCGCGGCTGCGGACGAGCGCGGCCACCGTACGCGCCTTCGCGCGCAGGCGGCGGCGGCGGCGGCGCTGGCGGCATGTCAGCGCGTGGTGCGGGCTCACGCGTCGCGGGTGCAGCCTGGCTCGGCGCAGGCTCCGGCTTGCTCGCGTCGCTGCTCGCGGGCGCCGCTGCCGGCGCAGCTGCTTGGCCGGTGTCGTCGGGCGCGGGCGGCGCAGGCTCCTGCGCGCGCGCGGTCGCGCTTGCCACGGCGACCATGGCGCAACACGAAAAACTCGCCCAGAGCAGCTTACTTCGCATGCGCGCAGCATAGAACGAGGCGCGCTTTTGAGCGAATTCGCAAGGCCCGAGTATCGCCTTGCTCAATCGGTCGGAGGCGGCGCCGCGAGCACGCTCGGCCGCTGCGCAAAGCTCGCGGCCCATTGCACGAGCTCCGGGTGTTTTTGCGTGCGCGCTTTGCCCAGCCGAAAGTGCACGTAGTCGAGCGCGCACAGCAGCGCGGCCTGGCCGAGGCCGAAGCCCTGCGGTAGCTCGCCGCGCTGCCGCTGCAGATCGAGGGCATGCAACGCCCGGTCGATCAACAGGTTCGGTTTCTCGAGCACCGCTGGGTCCTTGGTGTCCTTGGCGTAGAAGAGCGCCACGGCCTGGTCGGTGATGGTGTCGGCAAGCTCGTCGAGCTGGCGGTGCAACAGGCGCTCGCGCACGCCCGTGCCGAACAGCGGCGGGCTCGGGTACTTGTCTTCGAGGTACTCGGCGATTACCGTGGAATCGAACACCACGCTGCCGTCTTCGTCGATCAACACCGGCACTTTGCCGAGCGGCGAGAGAGCGTAGAACTCGGGCGTGCGCGCCGCCAGCTCGATGGTCTTCAGCTCGAAGGGCAAAGACTTCGAAAGGAGCAGGATGCGTACCTTGCGAGCGAACGGCGAGCGAACGGTGAGGTAGAGCTGGCGCGACATGCCGCGCAGCATACACGAGCCCGTCGCTGCTGCCGACCGCCAGCCTGCTTGTGGCGGCACACCGCGTGCTCGTATGCTTGCGTCCGCACCCGCTACCCGTGGAGCCAAGCATGAGCATGCATCGCATTCCGATCCTCACCACGTTCGACGCACCGCCCGGCATGCTGATCGAGCAGGTGCTCGGCCCGTGTTGGGGCATCACCGTGCGCTCGCGCAGCGTGGTCGGCACGGCCTGCGCGGGTTGCCAGCAAGTGTTCGGCGGTGAGATCTCGGCCTTGACCACGCTGGCCACCGACTCGCGCAACGAGGCCATGAATCGCCTGGAAGCGCATGCGCTCGGCCAGGGAGCCAACTGCGTGCTCGGCATGCGCTTCGACTCGAGCGAGCTGATGCAGAACACCAACGAGATCGTGGCCTACGGCACCGCGGTCAAGCTCGCACCCGCGCGCAGCTGATGGCGGCTCACGCTGCGCCCGCGCCGCAGCAGCCGCGCGCCTTGATGGGCGTGGGCGCGCCGCTCTTGGCAGCGCACACGCTGGTGCGCCCGCCGGCAGTCGCGCGCGCCGTCGCGCGTCGCATCGACCGCCTGGCGCGGCGTGCGCACGCCTTCCACCGTTTCGCGCATCACCCACTGTGCGATCGCTACGCGAGCGAGCTCATCTCGCTCGGGCGCCGCACGCGCGTGTGTCGCGGCTGCACGCTGCTGCTGCTGGGGAGCGTTTGCGGCGTCGGCGTCGCGAGCGTGCTGCAGCCGTCGCTCGCCGTGTGCGCGGCTTGCCTTTTGGCTGCCGCTTTGCCGATGCTGGTGTCGCTGCGCTGGCCGCGCCGCTTGCGCAGCGCAGCAGCCAAGCTCGGCACACGTGCGCTACCGGCGGCCGCGCTGGGCGCGTGTCTCGGCGCTGCCGCCAGCGCGGGTTTGGTGGCGCTCTTGCGCCTTGTCGCTGCGGCCGCGCTGCTCGTGGGCGTTGCAGTCATCGCGTATCGTCGCCGCGGTCCCGATCGCGGGGCTTGCGCGCACTGCGAGGAGCGCACGCAAGCGACGCCGTGCTCCGGGTTTCGCGAGATCGTACGCGCCGAGCGAGCCTTCCAGCGCCGCGCCGGACAACTCTTGCGTGCGCAGGGGCCGGGTTAGCACGCGGCTGCTCGCAGCTGGGTCACGGCCGGGTGCGCACCGGCAGTGGCGCCACGCAGACTGCTGGCTTGTCGAGCGCCGCGCACAGGTTCTCTTCGAACCGGGCGTAGAGCTCGGGGATCGTGCACACCTCGCCGCGCTTCGCCAGCGTGGTGGCGTCGCAGATCGTGCACGAGAGGGTGGCGCCCGCGCCCAGGCGCAGCGAGTGCGTGGAGCTGCACAAACCAACCGACGTCATGCTACCGCCCCACATCACGAGGTCGGTCGGCTCGAGCACACCGAGCAACGTGCTGTCCCATGACGCGCTGTCGCTCTCGATCGTGCCCTCGAACAGGCCGCCGGCTACCAGCCCTCCGTAGATTCGCGTGCCGTCCTGCGTGCAACCGGGCACGTGACTCTCGGTCGCGTACGTGTCGATCAGCGCGAGCGAGCCACACGCGTCCACCTGCATGGCCTGGAGGTGGCTGGCGGAGATCACCGCGCTGTCGAAGTCGAGCTCGCCGATCGTCAGCTTCAGATCCGTGACCGCGATCGTGGTGGCGTTGACCCTGCTGTCGTCCCACTGCGTGCTCTGCATGTAGACGTCGCGCACGTAGAGCTGGCTCTTCTTCAAGGCCGAACGCAGGATCGACACCGAGCCGCCGAATGTCTGCTGCTTGTCACCCACCACAAAGCCCGTGCCCTGCACGTGCTCGAGCTCCACGCGCGCCTCCAGCGTGTCCGCGGAAGCCCCGGTGACCTGCACGCGGTCGAAGCTCGAGCTGTCTTTGATGCGCAGCGTGATCGGGCCATGCAGGCTCACATGCACGTCGCTCAGCATGGCCTCGTCCAGCTCGAGCTCGAGCGGGCTCTGGGCCTCGATGACCACGTTGTCATGATCCAACGTGACGCCACTGAGGCGCGCCGACGCTGCTTTGTCCGGCGTGGCCGACACGATGTGCAGCTCGGCGCACGCGGGCGCGCTGCGTTGCTGTGCGCTCGCGCTTGGGTCGCCGAGCCTCCAGGTCGCGCACGCGCCGTCGGCGACAGGGGGTTTGGCGCAAGGTGCGGCCACGCCCCCGCACTGCGTCAAGTCGAGCGCCTGGATCGAGATCGCTTCCACGGCCGCGATTGGCACGGCGGCGCTGAGCACGCACTTGGGTGGGTCGGCGCACAGGGCACCGGTGCGCGCGCCGGCTGCCACAGGCTGACGATCCACCAAGCCCTGGCCAACCGAGTTGCAGCCGATGGCGGCGCAGACCCAGGCCAGACAGGTTGCCAGCCGCAGCGCAGTGCGCGTTCGGCTGGCAGTGGGCCTGCTGGCCTGCGACCTGCGCTTCATTTCTCCACCAGCTTGAGCACGCGGAACACCACGCGCCGGTTCTGTTCGTGGGCGCGCTCGTCACTGCCGGGCTCCACGAACGCGCTGGCACCCTGCGCCGCGACCGTGAGTCGCTCGTGGGCGATGCCGTGCTCGACCAGCCAAGCCAGCACGCGCGCGGCGCGCCGCGAGGACAGCGCCTGATTGTACTCGGGCGTGCCGCGGCTGTCGGCGTAGCCCTGGATCTCCATCAGCTCGATGTCGGTGCGCTGCGACAGCTCGTGCTCCACTTCGTGCAGCATCGCAACGCCGATCGGCTCGAGCACGTCCGAGTCGAACTTGAAGAGCACGGGCGCCAGGATTTCCACGCGATGACTGGGCAGCGTGCGCTCGATCAGCTCCATCAGCTCGTCGGTGCTCGCCTTGGCCGGTGGCTCGCGCGGCTGCGCAGGCGCGTCAGGCCCGGGCTCGTCTGGCAGGGTCCTGCGCGTGTAGACGACGCGATGGGTCACGAGCTCCGTCGTGTGCTGCTGGACCGCCGCCGGCCGGAACGACATCGCGAAGCCCATCCACAGGAAACGCGCATCGGTCGAGTCCCCGGGATCGTGGGTCTGGAACAGATGCCCGTAGCCAAGACGCGGGCCGATCGACAGCGTGCTCGAGGCACGCAGCTCGATGCCCACGGCGGCGCGCCAGTACACGCGCATCAGCGTGCCTGTGAAGCCGGGGCCGATGTCGAGCTGCGCATACGGTCGCAGCTCGGCATCGGTCCCGGTGACGATCACGCCGCCGAGCGGAACGACCAGACCGCCGAGCTTGTGCGGTGAGGGGAAACCGCCGGCCAAGAGGCCCAAGTTGAGCTCGAGCCACGGCCGCACCGCGAACCCGAGCTGCACGTCGCTCAGCAGCCCGAAGTGGTTGTAGCCCATGCGCCCCACTTGGTCTTCGCTGACCATCGTTGCGCCGCTGACCATGGACCGCACGCGGTACTGCACCACGCGGCTCTGCGCGCCCGCGGGTGAGGCCGCCCACAGACACATCAGCAGCCATGCCCAAGGCAGGGCGGACCCCGAGCTACGAGAGGACCGTTTGGTCGGTACGCCTGCGTCCCGTCGGTCCAGTTCAAGCATCGTCCGTACGTGAGTCGCCGGACCTGCCCCTGGCTTCCATGCGGTGAGCCGATATTTCGACGCTGGCTCGCGAAAGTTGCGGGCGATCACTCGTTGCAGCTGCGGTCGGCAGCGCGGTGGCCTGCGCGTGCCACCTGGTTTGGCCGCCAACGGCGGCGCCGCACGCCGCGGTCGGCGCTCAAGCTTCCAGCGAGAACGGCGTGAAGTCCGTGTCGCGGTCGTAGTAGTCCTCGTTTTCGGCGCGCTTGAGCGCGTTGACCACGCGATAGGTGAGCGGCGTGGCCAGCACTTCCCAGCCCACCTTGATCACGTAGTTCGCCGCCATCACTTGCAGGAGCAAGTCGGTGCGCCAGGTGCCGTAGAACGCCAGTGGGTAGAAGACCAGCGTGTCGCACAGCTCGCCGACGATGGTCGAGCCGATGGTGCGCGTCCACAGGTGGCGGCCGTCGGTCCACACCTTCATCTTGGCGAGCGTCACGGAGTTGGCGAACTCGCCGCAGAAGTAGCCGACGAGCGAGGCGAGCGCGATCCGCCAGGTGGCACCGAACGCAGCCTCGATCACCGCTTGCCCCGCCCAGCCGTCGGCCGGTGGCAGGTGCACCACCACGAAGCTCATGATCGAGGCGAAGAAGAGCGCGCCGAAGCCGGCCCACACCACCTTGCGCGAGCGCGCGTAGCCGTAGACCTCGGTGAGCACATCGCCGAACAGGTAGCTGAGCGGGAAGAACAGGTTGCCTGCGCCGAACACGAAGTCGTGGCCGAAGACGCGCAGCTGCGTGACCTTGCTGACGCCGATCAGGTTGGCGCACAAGAGCACGCACACGAACGCCGCCATGATCAGATCGTAGTAACGGTAGCTGCGCCGCAAGTGCGCGTGTCGGCCGCTGGGGTCGTTGGGCATGAATGCCGCGACTCTAGGGGCGAGGGGCGGCGATCGGAAGCCCCCGAGTCGGCTTTTGTGCGACGCCTCCAGGGTCGCTTCGTGCAGCGCGGCGGCTTGCATCGCCGCTAGCGCTGCAGCGTGCTAGATCCGCTGCGCATGAGCGAGATCCTCGTCACCGGCGCAGGCGGGCAGCTGGGCAGCGTGTTGATGCGCGTGCTCGAAGAGCAGCGCCGCTCGGCCCACGGCCTCTGCTCGCCCTCGGGGCCCAGGCCCGACGTCGGCAAGGTGTTCGCCGCCGACCTGTGCGAGCCGCGCTCCTACGAAGATCGTCTGTTTTCGCTCGACCCCAAAGTGATCATCCATCTGGCTGCGGTGTCGCAGATCGCGCAGGCCTACGACGATCCGGACCTCGCGCGGCAAGTGAACGTCGAGGCGACCGTGCAGCTCTTGCGCTTCGCGGACGCGCTCGGCGCGCGCTTCATCTATGCCTCGAGTGATCTGGTGTTCGATGGCGAAGCTGCACCCTACGACGAAGCTGCCGCGACCGAGCCGCTGTCGTTCTACGGCCGCACGAAGCTCGAGGCCGAGTGCCACGTGCTCGCTTACCGTCGTGGTCTGTGCGTGCGGCTGCCGCTGATGTATGGCTTCGCGGAAGCCCAGCGCGCCCCGGCGTTCTTCGAGACGCTGGTGAACGCCTTGCGTGCCGGGCGCAGCGTGAAGCTCTTCGAGGACGAGGTGCGCACGCCGCTGTGGCTCGACGACGCCGCGCGCGCCTGCGTGAGCCTCGCCGACAGCGAGCACAAGGGCGTCATGCATGCGGGTGGGCCGGAGCGCCTGTCGCGCTACGCGATGGGCGAGCAAGTTGCGCAGGCGCTCGGTGTCTCGGCGAGCTTGCTCGAGCGCTCACGCCGCGCCGACGTCGCCACGCCCGAGCCGCGCGCGCGCGACGTCAGCCTCGACAGCAGCCGCTACGCGCAGGCCTTTGGTGCAGCACCGGGCCGCAGCCTGCGTCAGGCGCTGCCCGAGCTGCTCGCCCGCCGCGGCAGCCGCGCCCTGAGCTGAGCGCCCACCACCGAGATCCCAGCTGAGTTTCCAGGTGTTTCCGCGACGCCCCGCGTGTCCCCGCCTGGGGCTTTACAAATCCCCGTGGGCGCGCAGAATCCCGGCACGGTTTCGGGCAGGGGGTTGCAATGTCGATGCGTGCGTTCGTGTGTCACGCCAGGGCTGATATCGAGGCGACGAGCGAGATCGTCGACCTGCTGGAAACTGCGCTCGAGCTGCCGCAAGCAGCGCTGTCTTCGAGCTCGTTGCCGGGTTACTCGTCGGATGCACGCAGCGAGCTCGAGCTGCACCAGATGCTGGCCGGCTCCGAGGTGATCCTGGCGCTGGTGACCGACCACGGCGCCACCGACTCCACCTTCTGCTTCGAGCTCGGCGCGGCCTGGGCGATGGGTATTCGCATCGTGCCGCTGCTCACGGGTAACGCTGGCCTCGCCGATCTGCCGTGGCCGCTGCGTGGCATCCCGCCCGTGCACCCGCACGATCGTGCGGCGTGGGCCGCGCTCGTGGCCGATCTCGCGCAAAAGCTGGGTGTGCGCGTGCGCGCCGCCAGCGCAGCGCGCATCGCCCTCGACGAGCTCGCCGTGAGCAAGTCCATCGAGCCGCCGGCCTCACCGCATGGGAGCGCCGTGTTCGCTGCGGTCCGACCGGAGCATCTCGCCGCTGCTCCCGCACCTGCGGCGGCTGTCGAGCCAATGGCGAGCTTCAGCGCCGCGGTGGGCGCGAGTCTGCCCTCGTGCGAGATGGCGCTCGAGGCCGGGCACGCGTTCTCCGACTGCAACTTCCATCGCGCGGAGCCGCTCGACTTCGCGAGCGAGCTCGAGGTGCCGTTCGGTCGCTTCGTCGATCGTCTCGGCGGCAGCTGGGCCGATCTGCGCAAGCTGCAAGATCTCGACGTGTGGCTGAGCGTGGTCGACAACCTGCTCGACGCGCTGCCGCCCGAGCAGCGCGGCCTCGCCGACTGGTACGAGCTCGGCTCGGAGCTGGCGACGCTGCACAACATCGCGGGTGAAGGCGTGAGCGCCGGACCCGCAGCCAGCAGCGAAGGCGAGGCGCTGTGGCGCGAGGCGCTCGAGCGGTTCCTGTTGCGCGCCGAGGCGCTGCGCATTCGCTACGAAGACCTGGCGCGCGTGATCGCGCAGCTCGAAAATCTGATGGCCGCGCCGAGCGAGCGCGACTTCACGAACCTCGCGCGCTCGCTCGAAGAGCTGCGCCGCCATGCGGGCGAAGCCGACCGCCTGCACTCGGCCGCTTGAGTCGCTGCGCCCGTCACACGGTCCGCAGCACACGCTTGCCGCGTGCGGCGGCCTCGTCCACTTCGGGGCCCGTCAGGATCGGCCAGTACACGACGGCGAAGATCGCGTAGCCGAGCAGCCATGCCGCGCCCGCGGCGCTGACCAGCGGCACGTAGTAGTGCATGGGCCAGGCAGGTGCCAGCACGCGCAAGAGGCCGCCGGCGATCACGAACAAATAGGCCGTGATGATCGCCGGGCCCGTGCTGAGCGCTCGGCCCGAATGACCCAACGCCGCGCGCGTCATCACGCCCAGCACGGTGGTCCCAACGGCACCTGCGCTCAGCGCATGTTGCGCCGACAGCTCCGGCCAGCCACTCGACCACGCCGCCAGCGCCAGCAATGCGGACCCGCCGACGAGCCAGAGCTGACCTGCGTGCAAGATCCACAAGATAGGCTCGTGGAGCACGCTGCCGGTGCGCCAACGTAGCATGCGCGCGAGCAGGCCCACGGCCAGCAAGAGCCACATTACCGTGCGCACGGCCGCCGGCAGCCGCAGCAAGTCCGCAAGCACCGCCAGCGCGAACGCAAGTAGCACGGCGCGCTCGACCCACCGTGGCGCGCGTGGTTGCGCGACGATGCCCTTGCGACGCAGCACGCTCTCGGTGAAGCCCGGCACGATCCGACCGGCGATCACCACGAGCATCGCGAGCACGGCGTACAGCGAAAGCCGCTCGCCGACGAACAGCGCCTGGCCCAGCCAGCCGGTCACGGCGGCATGCATCAAAACGTTGCCGGTGCAGACCGTCGCGAGCAAGACCACGAAGCCGTAGTTGTGGCGACTGCGCGCGGCCAGCACTGCGCGACTCACCCACAGTGCCAGCGCCGGCGCGAACGCGCAGTCGAGCAG
>DASVHQ010000178.1:0-11147 GCA_036382515.1 Polyangiales bacterium
ATGACCAGACCCGACCCCGCGAGAAGCACCCGGCTAAGCCAACGCATGGAAGCATAGTGCTGGCATTTTCCGCCGCGCGGAAGGGGCCAGCGTTGTAGGGTAGCCCCGGGTTGTTACCTTCCCGGGGACCCCGCCAGATCCGTACAAGGAGATATGTGGATAGAACTGCGGCGCGCGCGCGTTAGGGTCCGGTGGCGATTCCGCGGCTTTCGTCGCGGGCCTCAGTCCGGCTCCCATGGTCACGTTTCCGCAGGCCCCCGTTTTCATCCCGGACAGTCGGGTTTCCCGAGTCCGGTTGGCGACCTTGGTCACTGTTCCTCGCGGGCCCTTCCCTGCGGCGCCGAAGCTTAAGCGCTGACACGCATACACCCCGTGCACTGCAGGTTTGATCCGCGATTCGGCGTCGCCTCGAGCCACCAGTTTGTGGGCTCGATGTCCCTCCTGGTGCTCGCTGACTTCGCCCACCAAGCGCCGAGGGCCCCTTTGCCCTTTTGAGGTGTTACCTCGCCAGGGGTGACCTCCCAGGGCAATCGCATCTAAAAGCGTGATCATTTCGATCACTTGAAGATCGCGGGCCCGAGAAAGAAGCGGTTTTATGCGTTTTGGCGAGCGTGACGACCGAACGTCAGGACAGCGCAAGTGCACGAATTTCGATCGGATTTCGGCGTTCTAGCGAAGATGCGATTGCCCTGCTGTCGTCCCCAACTCGACGTGGTAGGTGTGCCCCCACTGGAAATCGAAACCCATGAGGCCGCCATAGGCGAATGCCCTCGGGCCGTCCGCCGAGTCCGACACGAGGTAGCAGGCGGTAGGCCGCATTGAAGATGCGGCGGGTGCCCTACCTACCGCGCGGCGGCCTTGCTGCTGGTGGCGGCGGCTGCGGAGCGAGGCCCGCGTGACGCCCTTCGACGCGCGTCGTGACACCCGAAGGGGTGTGACCCCCGAAGGGGTGAGCCATGGCACCACTTCGGGTGTCACGAAGCGCGTTGGCTCATCCGGCTTTCAGGTGGGTGGCCTTCTCCGGGTGTTCTACAGGGCGTTCATCCACTTCCAAACATCCGTCGGGACCCAGCTACACGGGCACGAGGCGGAGCAGGTCTTGGGAGCAGTCCCGCACGTGTTGTACAGGTCAGGGGTCCCATCGACGATTGCGTTACCGTGGCCCGACTGGTGCACGCACCAACGCAGGGGATGTCCTGCCGAACAACCGGCGTAATCCGTGCAGACGTGTCCGCCGGGGTTCAAATAGGGTGGGCCCATGGGCGGCTGGGGCGGCTCCTGCGCGGGTACGGTACAGCCGTTGTTCGTGACGAATCTGTCGCGGATCGGTGTTGCCAGGTTCATGGGGCATCGGGTGTCTTCAAGGCCGACCATCTGCCATAGGGCGATTGGGTCGTTGCCCCCGTCACATCCGCTTATCTGCGCTCCTTCGTAGATCGCGGCCCCACGAAAGGCGTAGGGGTGGTCAGCGGTTACCTTCGCGCGGGCACATGCAAGTTCGTAGCTCATTCCAGCGCCGAAGCTAAATCCTTGGGTGAAGATGTGCGTCATGTCGACACAGTAATTGTCCGTGATCAGCTTGACCATGTCGTCGACGAATTTCAGATCCTTTCCGCCAGAATTCGACCAGCCGCCGCCTTGCCCCGTGGGCGCTACGAAAATGGCGCCGTTGTTCGACAGCTTCTGAAAGCCGTAGTAGGCCATCTCGTACCCATTGCTTCCGCCGTTGTCGATTCCGGACCCGTTGCCGCCAAGCGGGTGGAACGTGAAGGACAGCCAGTAGGGCTGGTCCTTTTTGTAGTTGTCGGGAAGTCGCATCGCGAAGTCTCGGCTTTCGCCGCTGCTCTGAATCGTGACGTAACCGCCTTCGCCGTGGCCTTGAGTGTTTCCCGATCCCGCAGCGGCATTGGGGTCCTGGCCCGGGACGGGCATGAAAGTGATCATCGAGGTCGTCTTGCCGCAACCGGGGCTGGGCACCGCGCCTTTGCTAATGCCCGAGTCGGCGCCTGCGTCTGTCGATCCAGCCGTAGACCCAGCACTGCCCGAGTCGCCAGTGGCAGATACGCCACCGCTGCCCGAGCCAGCAGTGGCGGATGCGCCACCGCTACCCGAGCCACCAGTGGCCGATGCGCCGCCGCTACCCGAGCCACCAGTGGCGGATGCGCCGCCGCTACCCGAGCCACCAATAGCGGATGCGCCGCCGCTGCCCAGGCCGGCGCCACCAGACTTGCCGCCACATGCGGCCGCTCCGACGGCGAGACACAGCCAAAGTCGAGCGCGCCACCCACGAATGAATCTTCGATTGTTGTTCATTTTTTGGAATCCTCGGGCGCGCCCGGCTCGGAATCGTCGAGCTGATGGGCCCCGTCGCAAACTGTCACATTGATAGACACTTCACCCAACCGAATCGGTTCAGCAATCGTAGGAGTGTCAGGCCGTCAGTGCCAACACGTTATTCAATACGTGCGCGTCAATTTCGCCGGCGGCCAGCAGTGAACCGCGAAAGCGCGCTTCACTGTGTTTTCAGATCGGCGTAGGCAGCCTCGAGCCCCGCGGCGTTGGCAATGGCCTGGGCGTCCGCCGGTAGTGTCCCGTCGTTGAGCGTGATGTTTCCGGTCACCACGTCATTGCGGTCACCGTTGGCGATGTTCGAGCCGCCACTCAACCAGTTCTTGGTGACCGTGAGGTCGCCGGTGTAGTTGCGCCCTCCGTTGACGTTTTGCGTCCCCCAAGCCCCGAATGATTGGAACACGTTCTTGCTGAGCGTCAAATAGCGGGATCCTTCGTCTTCGTAGCTAGCAAAGTAGCCGCCTTGCGAGGTGCCACCGCCTTGGAAGTAGTTCTCCGAGACCACCGTTCCGGGATTAGCCGACAAGTTGTAGTGGTATCCCGCGTCGTTCATCTGCTGGACGACGTCCTTCATCAAGTTGGCCGTAATCTTGTTGTTCTTGGCCGTGGTGGGAGTCGTGTACTTGGGCTGGTAATCGTAGAGCTTCCGATCTTCGTACTCCGGGCTGCCGCCGGCGTCGTTCGCGCCCCAGCCGTAGCCGCTGCAAATTCCGGAGTAGGGAAGATCGTGAAGCTCGTTGTGCGATACCGTGACGTTGGTGGTGTAAGTGAACAGAATGCCGGCTGCATCTCTGTAGTCGATGCCAACGTCGTGAATCACGTTGTTGGAGATGGTGCTGTTCTGGTTGACCATCGCCGGGTTGCTTGGATGATGCGCGTTCCCTTGGATCCCACCGAGTACAATCGCCCCACCCGCAAGCTGGGTGAACACACAGCCTGTGACGCTGATCGTGTCCGTACCGAGGCCCACCGCGGATAGGTGTGCATTGTCGTCGTTCCCGATCCCGAGACCTACCTGCCCCAGGCCGACGAAGCGGTCGCGCACGAAAGAGATGGTCTTCGCCGCGGAAACCTGGATCGCAGCAGGCATTTGCCACCATTTCGGACGCGACGCTTCGAATATCGGGTACCCGGAGCCGTGGATGAACGCGCCCGTTTGCTGGTTCGCATACCCATCGGTCGTGTTCGGATTCAGCCAGCTCGTGTAAGAGAACGTGAGGCCCGTAAACACCAAATCGTGGGCCGGGGAGGCGTACGTACCCGTCACGGTGAGCAGAGCTTGTAATTGCGGCAGCTCGACGTCGACCTTGGCCATATCCTGGTTGGCCAGCGGCTCGTAGTAGAGCGTGGCAGTCGCGGTGTCGAGATACCATTCGCCGGGTTGATCGATGAATTCGTAGGCGTTCTCGAAGTAGGTGTGGGATGCCCGAAACGGGCTCGGGATTGTGTCCCAGCCCCAGACGTTATTGGCCCAGGCCGGTTGCACCATCACAGCAGCGTTGTTCGCGATCGACTGTACCGGAGCGTAGCGATCGGTGAACGAGCCGATGGCGTGGAAATCGACGTGGTCCTGGTGCGCGACGCTGCTCAGCCCATTGAGGGCCGCATTGGAGAAGCTGATCCCGGTGTCGTTGAACGTCAGGTCAGAACGATTGACCTCGGAGCGCGCGCGGGTGGCAAGCTTGCCGTCCACGAACAGTTGCCGCGTCGCGAACGCCGCTGGTGCAGTGGCCTTCCAGATGTTCTTGGTGGCGTCGCTAATGGTCCAGCCCGTGATCTTCTGTCCGCCGGACAAGACTGGGCGGGCCGAAGGCGCGGCCTGCCAGTTGATCTTGTGGCCGTTCATTCCCGAGTCGGCGGTGGAAAAGACGAGAGGTGCCTTCAAGGCGTACACGCCGTCGGCAAGCTCGACGACGATGTCGCTCTGCGTCGATGGGGCGGCCGCCCGCACGGCACTCTGGGCGTCGGTGATCGAGCAGGGCATCGAGCTCGAACAAGCGGTCCCGGTGCCGCTCGGCGAGACGTAGTAGTGAGCGCTGGCGCTGCCGCCCGAGCCGCCGTCGCTGATTCCTCCCGAAGAGCCACCACCTGTGCCGCTCGCGCCACCTCCGGCGCTGTTCCCACCGCTGGTGCCGGCTGAACCCGTTGTTCCCGCGTGGCCTGCGCTGCCAGGCGACGCGCCGCCGTCCGGCGTTCCGCCGGAGGCCGTTCCGCTCGACGCCGGGGCAGAGCACGCTATGCCGACCAGCGCAAGCAGCCCGAGGACGGGACATTTGACTTTCTTCTGCGCTCGCTCGCTCATCGCGGGGGTACTCCAGAGCTCTTGAAAAAGACGCTCGCTAGCGCCAAACCCCGCCGGCGCCGGCAAGGGCGCGTTTTCTGTCACGATCGGAATTCTCCAAAGCTCGTTCGACGTGGCAAGGCACGCCGGGACAAGCACTTGGCGGCTCGCGACACGTCCGGTGTCCATCCTGATAGCTTGTCCTGTCGTGCGCGTCCTT
Organism: Polyangiales bacterium; assembly: GCA_036382515.1. GTDB lineage: Bacteria > Myxococcota_A > Polyangia > Polyangiales > JAFGIB01 > JADGRF01. The sequence continues at coordinate 4,851 of DASVHQ010000178.1, forward strand.
GTCATACAATTGTCTGACCGTAGCGCGCTGTAGCGCCTGTGCCCACGCACATCGCGCGCGCCGACGCCGCGACAGGCATGCCAGTATGTCCCTCGAGGTGGCAGAGCGATTCGAAAGCGACCACGTCCGTCAGACCCTGGGGTTTGGTGCGGCATGGGCACGCAACGTTGCATTCGTCGTGTGGGCCGCGATGACAGCACACACTGCGGTCGGGCACGCCGCGCCCCGGACCTTCGTCGCGCTCCAGTACGAAGTCGCCACGGACACGCAGGGCTGTCCTGACATCGAGCAGTTCCAGAGCAACGTCGAACACCAGCTCGGATACGATCCGTTTCGACCCGTGGCCGAACGACGCGTCCTCGTGCAGATTGCGCGCAAGGCAACCGGCTTCGATGGCTGGATCAAATGGAGCGACGCCAGCGGTCATTGGGTAGGTGACCGCCGGCTGTCTTCACGACGTTCGGAGTGTGGTGAGATCGCTTCCAACGTGGCCTTCGCCGTGGCCGTACAGATTCAACTACTGGCGACGCTGGCGCCGACCACGACGCAGCCTAGCCAGCCGTCAAACGTCAAGGCCGGTTCGAAAGCGAATGCCGGCGCGAGCTCGAGCGCGAACGCCGGTTCGAGCTCGAGCGCGAACGCCGGCGTGAGCCCGAACGCGAACGCCGACTCTGCGCCGACGCTCGCGTCGGGGCAGGGCGCTGCGCCCAGTGCTGCGCCCAACAGCGCCGCCGAGTCTGCTGCATCGGCTGCGCCGGGACAGCCACCGGCGAGCCGAGCGCGGCTGAGCCTTTCCGCCGGTGTGAGCCCTTCGCTGGGGCTCGGGATTGCGCCGAGCCCGGCCGCTCTCGGGCGGATCTTCGTCAGCGGTCGTGTCGCTCGGCTGTCGCTGGAGATTGGCGTCGACGCGGCGCTACCGACGAGCCGGACGCAAGCCGATGGCCGCGGTTTCTCGCTCGCCCGGTTCGCGGCGGGCGCCGCGGCTTGCGGCCACGTTCAGGCGCTCGCCGCGTGCGTCACCGGAACGCTCGGACGTTTCGAAGCGAGCGGTTTCGGCGTGGACAAGCGTGCCTCGCCCACGGGGCTCTTTGTTCAGGTGGGCGGTCGTCTCGCTGCCACGCACGACTTCGGCGACCGGTACTTCGTTGGCGCTCGTATCGAGGGGCTCGTCATGTTGCGGCCCTGGACGGTGACACTCGACAGCACGGTGATCTGGAGGACTCCGCGCGTCGGCGGCTTGCTCGGCCTAGATCTTGGCCTACGCTTTTTCTGACAACGCGCGGAGTCAGCAACCAATCTAGTATTAGGACATCGTGACTCATCTGCGCCTTCTTGCCCCACCGGTTCCGCAGATGACGCCGGAGGAAGCTTGTCTGGACGCGTTCCAGCGGGAGCTCGACTACATTCATCGGACGCTGTATCGGCTCGGCGCCGGAACGTCCGAGGTGGACGACTTGGCTCAAGACCTGTTCCTGGCACTCAGTCGCGCGTGGCCGAACTACGATGCGACCCGCCCATTGCGGCCGTACCTTTTCGGGATCGCGTTCCGGATCGTGTCGGCGCATCGGCGCAAAGGTCGCCGCGAAATCGCGTTCGGGATCGTCGAAACCGACGACGGGCGGCCGGGACCCGATGACATGCTGCAAAACAAGCAAGCGCGTGCGCTGCTCTTGGCGGCGCTCAAGCAGATTCCAGAGCCGAGGCGCGCCGTGCTGATCATGCGTGATCTCGACGATGTTCCGATGGACGAAATCGCCTCGGTGCTCGCGATTCCACGGTTTACGGCCTATTCGCGCTTGCGTAAGGCGCGTCGTGAGCTCGAGGCGGCGGTGCGTCGAATGCTTAAGAAGGTGGACTCTCGATGACCCTTTCGCCCTTGCCGTTGTCGCCCGAGGTTCGCGCGCTTCTCGATAGCGAACGCGTGATCCCGCCTGTGCCAGCGCCGGTGAGGGCGCGCGCTCTCTCACGCGCTCGCTCGGCGCTGCTTGCCGGCGGGATGATGTCGGCTGCCGAGCTCCCTATGGCGCCCAAGATCCGTTGGGGCGCTCCGGTGGCCGCGGCATGCGTTGGAAGCGTCATGCTCGCCGCCGTCGCCTACCAGATGGGCGCGCAGCGGCATTCGATCCCGACCGACCCTCACGCCACGCCCATAGCTCAGGTCGTTGCGACCTCACCGGCTCCATCGGTACCGTCGCCGCCGCGGGCGGCTGCCGCGCCTGCGTTGGTGTCGGCGCCAGCGAGTCATGCGTCGCGTCCGTCGCAAGCCGATGCGGGGTCGAACGAGCTGCGCTTGTTGCGGCTGGCGCGCACTGCGATCTCGCGCCAGGACTTCGCGGCCGCGCTGGTGCCCATCGGCGAGCATGCGCATCGGTTCAGGGATGGCCGCTTGGCAGAAGAGCGCGAGGCGCTGCGCGTGCGAGCCCTTGTGGGGCTCGGCCGAAGCGAAGAGGCACGGCGCGCCGCAGACCTGTTCAAGGCGCGATTCCCGCGCAGCGTGTTGCTGCCCGCTGTGCATGGAATGCCGCCTGCCGTGCCATGAGGATGAAGCGACTCGCTGTCGCACTCTGCTTCGGCGTCGCGCTCACAGCAGTGAGCTGCGGCGGGAACTTGGATGCTGGGCACAACGTGCCGCACGGGCCGCTGCCCGTCGACGAGCGAAACCCCGTGATTCTCCTGAACGACAGCGCCACGGACAACTGGTTCGGCGAGTACGCGTTGCTGTTCGCGAACGATGCCGGCCCATCGCTCGCCGGCATCATCGTCTGCGCAAGCGATTACTGGCCGGATCTGAACGCCAATGTCGCAGGCTGGACCAAGCTCGTGAACGCCGCGCGGGCCAGTGGCTTCAAGAACGTTCCGGATCTCACCGTGAGCGCAGGAACACCACTCACAAAGCCCGTTGACGGACAGATCGATTCGACCGTGCCCAATCACTCGGCCGGCGCGCAGCTCATCCTCGATCTGTCACGCGAGCTGAGTCTGCCGCGTCGGCCCCTCGTCATTCTCGTGGGCACACGGCTCACCGATCTCGCGGATGCCTATTTGGTGGATCCCACGATCGTCGATCGCGTGGTGGTCGTGGCCGCGCTCGGATCTCTCAACCCGCCCAAAGTGCTCATGACGGGGCCCAACGGGGAGCTCGATCCGTGGGCCGACTGGATCGTCGCACAACGCTTCAAGTACGTTCAGGTCACCGTGGCCTACGATCAGGCGGTCGATGTGAGCGCGGCCGAGCTCAGTCAGCTGCCGCACAATCCATTCGGCAACTGGATCGCCCAGAAGCAGCCCAACGTCTCGACCAACCCCTGGGCCTCCGATCAAGTTACGGTACTCGCGGTAGCGCTATCGGAGTTTGCGACGGCGGTTCAGCGGGTTGCGCCCGACATCTCTGCTGGATTCGGTTCGCCGCCCGGACAGGGGCCTCCGCTCGTGCTGCACGACAGCGGCAATGCCTGGGTCGTCACGGAAGTCGCCGCGCCCCTGGCAGCGTCGAATCTCTGGCGCATGTTGCTCGCGCCGACCGCTCCAGCGCACTGATCGCAGCTGTGAAGCTCTATATCTGGCGAGCGCCTTCGCGGCGCCGCCACTCGCGAGGGTTCATGAAATGCACTTTAGCGCGACGTGCATCCCGATGCTGGTGGCCGTGCTGCGCGCGCTTACCAGACAAGACGCGTCTGCAGCTTGAGCATCACGATGTCATCATCTCGCACCGCTGTGTCGGCATGACGCTGCTCGCCGTCCGGAGTGACTAGTCACATCTTCTTCCGCGGCTGCTGGTGTTGGTGCTGGCCGTCATGGTCGTTTGCGTCACCATGGTGTACGGGCGGGCGTGTACGAGCCGATCGCGGCCCGTACACATGGCGTGCGGGCCGATCGCGGCCACGCTGGTGGAGATGCTTCCGACGCGCATTTGTTAGACGTCGATGAGCCTGCCGAATCACAACGCTGCCGTCGATGGACACCTGCCCTACTTCCCGTATCCCGCCGCAAGAATATTGGCTTGCACCTGGTTCATGACCGTCGCGGACGCCGCGCCCGTGGTCATCACGCCTTCGAAGAAATACCCTTGCCCGTGATCGCTGTTGTCGCCCCCGGTGCCGAGGACGATGGCTCCCTGCTTCTTCATCTGGGTGTAGCCATTGGGCCGCGGCCCGTCGTACATGGTGGTGAGGTCACCGGACTGCGCATTGCCGGCCATGAGAGCGTACGTCCCTCCCGCTCTGCCAATCAGAACCGCGGTGACATAGGGAAAAGGCACAGACGTATTGCCCGTGTAGTCATTGGTCGATCCCGAGAATATGCCGTTCTCCATGTCGGCCATCACCCACGGGCCGCTGCCGCCTCCGTGGCCCCAGCCAGCACCGCCGCCGAAATAAATCGCCTCCATGGTCCCCGCGCCGTCATCCTTGTCGCTCGTCTCCACGTTGCCGTAGTCGAAGCAGCAGCCACTGTTGCCGTGCGCCTCCATGGAGCCGCTCGTGACCATGTATTCGGTCTCCGCGTCGTCACCTGCGGGGATCCCGTTCGTCTTGTCCAGCCGGTAGCCGGTCCCCTCCTGGCCTTGTGGTGGCGTGCAATTGCCGCTCGAGTCGGAAACGACTTTGATTCCATAAACCTTGTGTCCGCCAATCGTCAGCGGCAGCGCGTCGGCAATGGCTTCCAGATCCTGGTGCTGGCACACCTCGGCGCCGCCTTGCGATCGCTTCAGGTGATTGCCCTTTCCGGACTGGTCGTAGATCACGGAAATGGTGCAGTTGGTGCCGGTGCAGAAGGTATCCTGCGCGGCGAAATCAGCCGCTCCCGATGCGGCCAGGAACTTGATGTCCTGGGTCTGGCTGTCCGAGAAGCGCCGAACCTGGTAAAGCGGCCCGCTGTACGTGCTCGCCAACAGGCGCACGGTGCTGTGCGCCGCGACGCAGGGTGTGTTGCCGGTCGCGAAGATGTCGCAGGGTCCGACCAGCGACGACGTGCCGGCGTCCGTGCCTCCATCACCAGAGGGCGAGCCCCCGGTCCCGGCGATTCCCCCTGCACCCGTCCCACCTGCACCCGTCCCCCCCGTCGCGGGGTTGCCCCCGGTCGCCGACGTGCCACCGGTCGTGTTCCCCCCCCCACCGGCTTGGCCAGCGGCGCCCCCGAGGCTGCCGCCCGAGCCGCTCGCGAGACCTGCGCTTCCGTTGGGTCCTCCCGGGCCGGTCGCGCGGCGCGTTCCCGAGGAACACGCCGTGAGGCCCGTGAAGAGGACGAGTGATACGATGCCGGGGTGTGATCTCTTTGGGCGCAAGCTGGACTCCTTGATGCGTGGGTAGTGCATGCACCCCCACGCGTAAGTACTTCAAGCGCCTCGGAGGCGCAACGCGGGCAACTTAGGGTGTCTGGAATTGGCCAGGCGGCGGCCTAAGTGGTTGGTCGCGGGCGGTTTGTGGGTGCTTGCTGAGACGCGGCGTGAGCGGCGTGGCCCGCAACTACAGGTCCTTCACGAACGCGTTGAGCACCTTCGCGCACAGCTCTCGGTCGTAGCCGAGCAAGTGGCGTAGCTGAAACGGTAACGAGCACACCCAGTGCCGCAGCGGGACCTCGGGCAAGACGCACTGCGTCAGGTGCAACGACGCATCGCTCATCCTGCGTCCGCAGCAGCTCGGGCAGAAGGCTCGATGCTTGCAGCTAAACGCTACGAGCACGCCCCGGCCGCAGTCCAAGCACACAAGCAGAGCGCAGCCATGCTCCGGAAGTCCACACCGCAAGTAGTCCTGCACCTCGCGCATGACACCCCTTCGGGTGTCACGAAGCGCGTCAAAGCTCGGCAGCCCGCCCGCCGCTTCGGCCTGCTCCACGAACGCCGGCCAGTGCGCGCTCAGCGTCCGGTGCAGCGTCGTGAGCTCGGGCCGACGGCGAGCGTAGCCGTCGGCCCGAGCGGGCGCGCGCAGAGCTCTGCTGCATGACCCATGCGGCCTGCGCAACGCAAGCCCCGCGCCGAGCGCGGCGTGTAATGCTTGAGCGGACTTGGCCGGCGCTGCAGTGGCGGTTCGGCGGCGCGAGGTGGCGGCCGACAGGCAGGTGCAGCGTCGTGAGCTCGGGCCGACGGCGAGCGTAGCCGTCGGCGCGCGCGGGCGGCGCGCAGAGCTCTGCTGCATGACCCATGCGGCCTGCGCAACGCAAGGAAGTGTTCAACTGCGCTGCGCCGGATACAGGCAACGCCGAGGTGCTGGTGCGCTACGGCAGCCCCGAGCAGAAGGAACGCTGGCTCAAGCCGCTGCTCGACGGCGAGATCCGCTCGGGCTTCGCGATGACCGAGCCGGC
>DASVHQ010000179.1:0-4705 GCA_036382515.1 Polyangiales bacterium
GACGCCGACGACACCGATGTCTCCGGCCACGACGACCATCCATTTTCGGGAAAGTCGCCATCAATTCTGCTTACCGGTAAGCGAAGATCATTGAGGCCCATTCATGTTTGCTTACCGGTAAGCAGAGATCATCAAGGCCCATTCAAGATTGCTTACCGGTAAGCAAATTCGGGTCGGTGCCCATTCAAAATTGCCTGCGCCGAAGCCTCCGGAGGCTGCACACGCATCATTTTGGCCTGAATTTGTAGCAGCAGTGATTCGCTGTCGAGCATTCGTTGCTTACCGGTAAGCAAAAAGCATTGAGGGTCATTCGAGGTTGCTTACCGGTAAGGAAAGATCATTGAGGCCCATTCATGTTTGCTTACCGGTAAGCAAGCCGACGGGCTCGGCGGGCTCGACCGAATCCTGTCCGTGCTGGAGCAAGTGCGTGCGCGCCGGCCGGGGCAGGCGGGGCGCAGCGCGGCGTTTGCGAACAGGTCTGCTTCGGGGGACAGCGGCGAGCCCTTGAACGCTGGCACAGTCTGACACTGCTGGTGCTGTGGGCGCGGCGCTGGCGCTCACTCGTTGCCGATTTCCGCCACCGATTTCCGCGCATTTGCGCGTTGTCGCGGAATGGCACGGCGGATGCTTCAGGCTTCACCACGCGCCAACGGGCGCACGCGCCGACACGTGCAACGGATAACCTCCCGTGTCGGCTTCGGAGGCCTTGATGTCGCGCAAGACCGGTTCGAGCTTGTTCATGTCGGCATGTGCGCTTTGTCTGGCGTGCGCATGCACCGCTTCTCATCGCGCGAGCCTCGCTGCTGTTGACGCAGGCAGGCACGTGCCGGTCCATGCCACCGATGCAGGTCAGGGCAACGCTCCGGCGCCAGACGCAGGCCGCCGCGACGCAGCTGCGCCCGACTCTCAAACGCTTGATCCCTGCTACAACGCTGAATGCTGGACGGGATTGGCGTTCAGTGTGGACTGCAGTGTCAGCTTCGCACGCCTCAGAGCCGCGGGCTGGACAGCATGCTGCGACGACGAGTGCTACACACTCACGCCGAGCGACCTGACATCGTCGCTGGGCGGCGAGGACGTGGACCTCCCGGTGCCAGTCGATGTCGATCACGATGGCTCGATCGACCCGATGGTCACCTTCAGGCTCGGGCCAGATCGGACAGGCGGCTCGTATGCCAGCGTCTCCGCCGTTGCGTGGGGACTTTGCAGACGCTTTCGGTTCCGAATCACCGAGAGCGCCGGGGCGACGCTCGTCTCATACGACGGCCTACCCTATTGGGAGCTTCCCAACGTTCCAGAGCCCAACTGCGCGTGCGACACGCTCCGTTTCCCCAAGGCTGATCGACTTGCATGCGCAGACTCCGATGCTGGCACCGCACACGACGCCGGACCCTGAGCTGCCGCCGTCCCGATGGAAGCAATCGCGCCGACCCGCGGGCCAACGCTCACGAAGCGCCCGGGGTGTTGCCCGGCAAGCTCTCGAAACGACAGGGCACCACGCTTGCCAGCGATCGCGCGGCGCGCAGTTCCGTATCCCGCGTCGCCTCGAGATTGCTCGCACCGCGGGGCGCCGAACCAACGCCGCTCAGCGCTTCTTCTTCGCCGGCTTCGCCTTCGCGCCGAACACCTCGCGCACCGTCTTCGCGCTGAGCACGCGCTCGGCGATCCCATCCAGCTCCAGGGCGCTCGCGCTCGCGACGCGCTTCTTCGTGCTGGCCGTGAGCGCGCCAAACTTCAACGTTAGCAACTTCAGTACCATCTCGGCGCGGCCTTTGGCTTCGCCCCTGGCTTCGCCCTTGGCCTCGCCCTCGGCTCTGCCCTTGGCGACGTAGTGCTTGGCGAAATCGCTCTGGTATTCGTACTTGGCTGGGTCCATGGCTTGCAGTGCCTTCCGTGCGGCTTGGCTGAGCGAGGCGAAGACGAGATCAACATACAATCTCGACCTGTCGGCGTCGAGACCAGCGCTTGCGGCCATCGCGGCAACGGCGATTTGCGCAGAGGTTTCAGGATGACCGTGCCCGTGCGACATGGCCGACAGCACAGCCAGCTCGGGATCGGCCTTGGCCTGCGCCGGGCTGGTGACGACCGGCACCCCGGCGGGCCCGAGCACGAGCGGTGTGAAGTGGTTGCCGCCGCCGAGATCGATCGGCCGAGCGCACCAACGCGCTACTGCATCGCTGTGCGTGAAGACGAACAAGCAGACCGGACACTTGATGCGCGCACGCAGGCCAACGGCATACACCGGCCACGCGAAGCGCTTGCGGTCATCGGTTGCCAGCTGCACCTCGACCACGATGCCGAGCACGGGCTTGTCGTCGAGCAGGAGCACGACGAGATCGGCCCGATACTCGGCCGGTTGGATCTCGGTGAGACTCTCCGAGCGGATGCGCGCCTCGGTGTAGTGGGGCAGCTGCACGTCGAGCGCGTCACGCAATAGCTCCGGCGCGAGCTCGGGGCGGTTGCGGAACAAGAAGAGCAGGGCTTCGTGCAGCTGCGAGGGCATCGGCGCTTGGGATGCCATCGGCCGAGGCGCGCTGCGGTTGCGGCAGAGCGGCGAATCGAGCAGCGGCACACCAACGACAACGCAGACCGTGCCGCGCGCGCATAACCGAGCACGCCTGCGCCGTAGTGCCACACACCGGCTCCGCATCTTCTGGACTGGAGTTTGTCCCGCAGACTAAGTACGATCGAAGCGCCAGCGAAAACTCAGTTGGACCTATGGACTACGACGCGGCAACGCTCGAGCGTATCGGGAAGCGAATCCGGACTGACGTGGTTGCCCCCCACTGGGACTTCCGGCGCCGGGTCTTCCTCTGCGGCGCCGCGACGGGGAAACGCACGTCGGTCAGGGAGCGGCTCGCTGCGGCGCTGACCGCGCATAGCCGGCACTCGACGTTGGTGTACTACCCGGAGAAGCTTTTCGACGAGCTCCTCACGGGCGTTGGCCGCCATGACCTGCTGTCTCTGGAAAACCTACTCGCCGAGGGCGTGACGGCAATCGTTGTGGTGCTGGAGAGTCCCGGAGCGATGACCGAGCTCGGCGCGTTCGCCAATCATGACCAGCTGCGGAAGAAGCTCATCGTCGTTCAAGACAAGAAGTTCGTGCGGGACCGCAGCTTCATACAACTCGGTCCGATCCGTCTGTTGCGAGACCAACGTGACGGGAGGGTTATCGATGCCGACTTCAACAACCCCGAAGCGAGCGCGGCGGCAATCGACAAGGCGGTCGGTCGGCTTTCCTCGTGGGTAGCGAAGTTCGACATGACCAACTTGTTTCATGCGCAGGAGTTCGTCTTGCCGGCGCTGTACCTGTTCCAAGCACTGTCTCGCGAGGAGCTTCTTACGATGGTGATAGCAACTACGGGCCTGCATCGCGTGCGCTGTGAAGCAATCGTCGCCGGTTCGCTTGCGATCTTGCTCGCCGACCGATTTGTTGCGCTGACTTCGGCGGGGTACACGCTGACGGTCAAGGGCGCACAGTCGGTGCGGCGCGCAGATGTCGTGCGGAATCATGTGCTTGATGAGCTGAGAGTTGATATTCTGCATCGGGTCTGCAGACGGAAGAAGGAACCGTTCCCATACGTCTGAACACAGATGAACGGCCGAGTGAATCATGGAGGAGAGGCTCTTAGCCGAAGGTTCGGTTCGCCGGGCCGAGTGTGGGCGATGTTTCGTCGCCCGAGATGAACGCCAGTGTCTGCTGCGAGAGTTTTTTCCAAAACTCTCACTCTACGTGAGAAGGTAAGAGCCTCTCCTCGATGACTGACTTGGACCGCAGTCGAAACGTCTCACCCGTTGAACTGTTCGGGCTCCCACGGGTTACGTCACTCGCCGACCTTGCGGGGCACACCCGGCTGTCGAAGGGCAGTCTGTTTCGCCTGCTCAAGGCAGGTCCCTTGGCGTATCGAGTCTTCAGTATTCCGAAGAAATCAGGCGGTCAAAGACAGATCGCTCAGCCGGGACGTGCCTTGAAAGCCGTCCAGGGCTGGATCCTCAGACATGTGCTCGACAATCTGCGAACGTCGGCTGCCTGCAAAGGATTTGAGCGAGGCGCGAGTGTCGCCGACAACGCAGACCCGCACGTTGGCGCGAAAGCGATTCTCTGCCTCGACATCGAAGATTTCTTTCCGTCGATATCCATTCGTCGGGTCACGTGGGTCTTTCGTCTCGCCGGTTACGATCCATGGACCGCGCTCACCCTGGCACAATACTGCACGATACGAGGACGCCTGCCGCAGGGAAGTCCATGTTCTCCGAAACTCGCAAACCTGGCGTGTTTCCGTCTGGATCGACGACTCATTGGTTTCTGCGGACGCAAGGGCCTCGTCTATACCCGTTACGCGGACGACATGACGTTCTCATCGTCATCGCCTAGCCGCCTCGCAAAGTCGTTGCCAATGATTGCGTCGATCGTGCGGGAGGAAGGCTTCGTACTCAACGAAGCCAAGACCCGCCTGCGCGGACCAGCACGGTGCCGCAAAGTCACAGGGCTGGTACTCGCGCACGACTTCGTCGGTGTCGGACGCGTGCGACTAAGAAGCCTTCGCGCAGAGTTGTTCTCGACGCTGGTTCAACACTCCGCGACTACGACGCCGGAGCGCTATCGGCAGCTGCAAGGGTGGCTCGACTACGTGCACGGGGTCGACCAACGTCGCTACCAGAGTCTCGCGCGCTACATCGGCGGGCTGAAGCGACGCTTCCCAGC
>DASVHQ010000180.1:0-7161 GCA_036382515.1 Polyangiales bacterium
TGCTAACGGCGTGTTGCAGCTCTTCGAATCCTGGCAGGCTCGAGAGGTCTGGCACGAGCACGATCTCGATGCGGCGGTTCTCGGCGCGGCCCTTGTCGGTGCCGTTGCTCGCGGCCGGGTGGAACTCGCCAAAGCTGGCCGCGCTCAGGGTCTTGCTGTCCATGCCGGTCTCGACCATGGCCTTCACGACGCCCAGCGCGCGCGCTGCCGCAAGCTCCCAGTTCGAGGGGAACTGTGCGGTCTTGATGGGCTTGTCGTCGGTGTGACCTTCGACCTGGAAGCGACGGTCGGTCATGGTGGTGAGCACGCTCGCGACCTGTTGCACGGCCTCGGTGCCGATCTTGCTCAGCTTGGCGGAGCCCGAGTCGAAGAGCACGTCGGACGGTAGCTCGAGCACCATGCGGCCATCGGCGAGCTTCACGCGCAGCTTGCCGGAGTCGATCAGGCTCTTGAAGCGCGCGAGCAGGTTGCGGAACTCGGCCACGCGCTTGTCGGCTTCGGCCTTGCGCTGCGCCAGCTCGGAGAGGGCGCGCTGCAGCTGTTCGGTCGACTCCTTCAAGCGCGAGCGGTCCTTCACCAGATCGGTGAGCTGACCACGCAGGTTCTGTTGCTGCGTCTGCAGATCGGCGATCTGCTTGGTGTTGTCGTCACGTTGCTTTTGCAGCGCGGCGATGTCGGCGGTGGCCTTGTCGATCTGCGCACCGAGCGCGGCGGCCTGCTTCTGCGCCTCCGCGATGGCTTGCTCGAGCGTCTGGATCTTGGTGTGGCGCGCGGTGAGCTCGGCCTGGGCGTCGTCGTACTTCTTCTTGAGATCGTCGTACTTGCCCGACGACACGCAGCCAGCGAGCACGAGCAGCGTGCCGAGCAGCATGCCGAACAAAGCGAATGAACGTCGCATGATGACCCCTTTTTCCGCGCGCATGGAGGCGCCGCGGCACACATATACGCACGCGCGTGGCTCCGGGCAAGAGGCTGCTTGGGTCGCGGCGCAACGGCCGTCGCGCGGCGTGAGCTGCCATTCGCGTCAGTTGCGCCGATGCCGCTCGACGGCGGGCTAGCGCAGGCTGCTCACGGATTGGCGTCTTCGCAGATGTACGGGCGCTGCGCGTTGCTCATTGCTGACCAGGTGCCGTCGCTCTTCGCGATCACTGCGTAGTCTTCGTTGCCCGTGGTGTTGACCGGCTCGCCCGCGCCCCAGGCCGTGAAGCTGGTCGGGCTCGCATCGATCCAGACAAACGTGCCCTGGACGGCGGCGTCGGAGTAGCCGATGTAGTAGCTTGCGGAGACGAGCTGACTCTGCAGGAAGGTGTTCTCGGCCGCGTCTTCGATGCTGGCGAGCTCGAGGTTCATGCTGCTGCAGTGGTAGTGGGCCTCGTCCCAGTATTCAGGCGTCTCGCACAGCCAGTAGCCGTGGCCCGCGTGCACGGCGTAGCTGCACAGCGGATCCGGCGGCGGCTTCGACGGGCGTTCGCACGTGAAGGCGTGCTGCGCGCTGCAGGCAGCATCGCTCCAGGAACCACCGGCCGACGCCAGCATGAGCGCGCAGTTGCTGGCGGTGCTCGTGCTGGGCGCGCCGATGTTCCAGTCGGTGTACGTGCTCGGGTCTGCGTCGACCCAGCGCCACGAGCCCTCGAGCGCTGCGTCGCTGTAGCCGATCCAGGTGTCGGTTGCGCTGGCCTGTGCCCACAGCGCGTCGTGCTCGGCTTGGTCGTCGATGCTGACGAGGTGCAGGCCCACGCTCTGACAGCTGGTCTCGGCGCCGTTCCAGCTGCTCGGTCCCGGACACATCCAGTAGCCGTGCTTGCCGTAGCGAACGTACTTGCACGCCGCGTTCGGCGAGCAGTGCCCCACGTGGTTGCACTGGCCGGCGCTGCAGTAGTCGGTGGTGCAGCTGTCGCTGTCGCTGCAGTTGATGGGGGTTCCGACGCAGCTGCCCCCGGCGCACGAGTCGGTGGTGCACGGGTCGCCGTCGCTGCAGCTGGCGGTGGCGTCGATGGCGTACGAGCAGGCGTGGCCGTCGGTGCAGCTGGCGCCTAGCGCTTTGCGACAGACGGGTGGCAGCGAGCAGTCGAATTCGCAGCAGATCGAGGCCACACAGTGACCGCTGCCGCACTGGCTCGGGTCTTGGCAGCTGGCGCCGAGCACACCCGGCGCGGTGGCCGCGTCGTGTGGCACCACGCTGGCATCCTGGCGTGCATCGTGTTCGTGCCCTGCGTCGGGCTTCGCCATGGGCCTGCTGGCGTCGCGCGCCGGCTGGGTGCTGCCGGCGTCATGCATCGACACCTGGGCATCGTGCAGGTGGCCAGCGTCTTTGCCGGCGTCGCCTGCGCCTGCGCCGCCCGTCGCATGGCCGAGCTGCAAACCGATGCGACCGCAGGCTGCGCTCAGCAGCAGAAGCGCGCACAGGCCGAGTCTGTGTCCCGCGCATGGAAGGCCCGCCCGCATCCGGGAAGTTTACACCCGGACTCGCCGCGGTCGACGCGTCGACGTCGATTCTGGCAGGCCTCGGCGGTCGCTGCGCCGCGGTTTGCAGCGCCGCGGCAACCGTCCGAGGTGCAAAACGCGGCCTTGGAATCGCGCAGTGCGCGCCATGCTTCAGTGCGCCGGGACGCGCCGGGCGACGAGCGGAATCTTGAACGAGAGCGGCTCGTGTAACTTCGGGAAGCGCGTCGCTTTCGCAACACCGAGCAGACACGTACCGAGCGGCGTGTTCGCGAGGGTCGCGGGGGAAAGTCGAGCGCTTTGCACGCTGCCGTCGCTGCCGACCTCGAAGTCGATGGCGAGCCCGGGTTGTTCGGGCAGCGCGGTGGCGTGTAGCTGAAAACACTCTTCGATGTGCGACTGCTGGCGAGCAAAGGCGCGCGTGAGCGCCTTCGGGTCGGCGGCGGAGCTCTCGGCGTGCGCGATGTGCTCTTTGGGCGCTCGTGCTGTGGGCTCTGCGCGCGCGGGCTCTTGTGGCGCTGCGCCTGCCGCGCGGTTGGCCGGCGGGGTTGGCAGCGCAGGTGCTGGCGGCGTCGGTGTGGCCGGCGCAGCGGCGGGGCTCGCTTGGCGTTCGATGACGACGATGCGCTCGGGTGCAGCGTCACGGCCGCGGGTGAGCACCAGGGTTCCGCCCAGCAACGCTGCACCCGCCAACGCGGCGAAGAGCCAGCGTTGTGTCGACGGCGGCCCTGGCTGCGGCGCGAGCGATTGCGTCGTGCCCGTGATCTCGGCGACTGCCTTGGGTGAGAGCGCGACGGTCGGCGCTTCGTGGGTTCCGAGCTGATCCGCATGCGGGTCGTGAGGTGGCTCGCCCCACTCGGCCTGCGCCATGGGGCCCGTGGCGCGCGTCGGCATGTCGCGTTCGATCTCGGTGAGCGTGTCGTCCGGGCCCGGTGGTGGCATCGTGGAGACGCTGCGCAGGCTCTCGTCGGTCTCGGTGCCGGCGCGCCAGGCGGTGTCGCGCACGGAGAGCGGCTCGATGCCGAGCTCGCTGGCCAGAGCGCCCGCGAAGGCGTGCTCGACCTCGGCGTGCAACATCGCACGCCCCTGCTCGTCGCTGATGCTGCGCAGCGCCCGCAGCGCTTGCGCGAAGTCTTGCGCCGACGCGTAGCGTTGTTGCGGGTCGCGGGCGATCGCCTTGGCAACCACAGCGTCGAGGCTCGTGGACACGTCGGCGCGCAGGCTGCTCACGGGCGTTGCCACCACGTTCAAGACCTTGTCGTAGCTGTCGGTCAGCTCGCGGCCGCGGAACGGATTGTCGCCGGTGAGCAGCTCGTAGAGCACGACACCGCAAGCGTAGACGTCGGCCTGCACCGTGGGCTCGCCGCCCTTGAAGATCTCGAGGGGCAGGTAGGCGAACTTGCCTTTGAGGCGGGGAGTTTGGGTTTGGTACTCGTCTTCGTCGCCTTGCGCACGGGCGATGCCGAAGTCGACGAGCTTGAGGTGACCGTTGACGTCCAGCAGGATGTTTGCAGGTGACACGTCGCGGTGAACGATCTGCATCGGCGTGCCATCCGGCCGACGAAAGCTATGCGCGTACTGCAGCGCCTCGAGCACGCGCAGCATCATGTACAGCGCCATCTCGTAGGGCACGCCGCCGTGCACCTTCTGCAGATAGCGCTGGAAGTAGCCCAGGTGATAGCCGTGCACGTAGTCGAGCACCATCACCAGGTCGCCGCCGTCTTCCTGGCCGAAGTCGAGCACGCTGACGATGCCGGGGTGCTGCAAGAGCGACAGGATGCGAGCCTCGCGAGCGAACATGCTCGAGGCGTCATCGTCCTGCACAGTGGCGAGGATGCGCTTGACGACCACGGGCTTGGTGAAGCCACGAGCGCCTTCGGTGCGCGCCAGGTAGACCGCGCCCATGCCGCCGCGCGCCAGCCGCCGCAAGACGCGGTAGCGACTGAGCACGATGTGGCCTACCAAAGTGGGATCACGACGTTCGTTCATCAGCGTTCCAGCGCTCGACGAACGTAGTATCTCACGCCTGTGCGGCGGTGGTCGATGCGTACCGAAAGCGCGCGTGCCGCGGCGGGCAGCGTGACCAGGGCGGAGAAGCGATGCTGTGAGTCGAGCGGCAGGACCTGACCGTTGACGGAAACCTCGGATTCGGCGAGCGCCACGCCCTCCACGGGCACTTGCTCCGTGGGCGCGAAGCCGGCGGCCGGTGGTTTTTGCAGGCTGGCGCTGGGCGCGGCGTTGTCGAACTTCACGCTGACTCGGGTCTGCGGGGAGCGCTGCGCCGCAGGCGGCGCAGCCTCGAAGTAGAGCGAGGTGGTGCCTTCCGGAAACGCGCCGGTCGCAAAGGTGTAGACCGGCGACTGCGTGGCAAACGTGGTCGTGCGCCCATCCTGGAAGCTCGCGTGCAGCGTGTAGCCGGCGCTCTTGGGTGCCCCCTGCCAGCGCGCCTGCACGGCGGGCAAAAGGTTCTGAAACAGCAAGGTGTAGGGGCGGCCATCGAGGTCGATCACGTCAGTGGGGGCGCTGCGTGGCAGCCGGCCAGTGCCGCTCTGGCGCAGCACCTGGAGCTTGCTGCTGATGGCGGCGGGCTTGCCGGTGGCGTCGATGCAGCTGACCTTGTAGCGGTGCGCGCCGGCTGCGAGTGCGACGTTGATCTGCTCTGCGCCGCGAACGTTCTGCGCGTGGCGGCCGGAGTCGACCCGCAGCTGCGCCGGACCCGTGCACAGTCCGCCGAGCGCGAAGCCCACGGCGGTCGGCGGGCGCAGATCGTAGATGGTGGCCGAGCTGCCGGCGGTGATCAGCACCTCGGCGTGATCGAGGCCGGCTTGGCTCGGGTCCGTCGGGCTCGGCCCTTGGGTGTCGTCCTTTGCGGGCTCGACCGGCGTCGGCGTGGCTGCATCGGCCGCGGGCGGCGGCGCGGCGTCGGCGGCTGCGGGGCCGGGCGGGGTCGGTGGCGCAGGGGCTTCGGCCTTGGGCAGCACCTGTGCGAGGCCGAAGTCGACCTCGATGCCCTGGCCGTGCGAGAGCGAGACTGGCTGGCCGTTTCGCGTCGGGAACGTGGCTTGGCCGACGACCACGTCGTAGCGCTGACCACGCTCGCCACGATGCACGCGCAGCGTGGCGCCGGGTGCCAGGACCGCCAGCCCCAGCTCGGTCGTGATCTCGAACGGCGCATCGGCCGACTGCACGGTCGCTGTGCCGCCGGCCACGTCGAGACCGACGCGCTGCTCTGCTCCGTCCGTGCGCGCTCTGAAGCGGATCGTGGTGTCGCTCTCGACGCGCACCTTGGCGCCGCCCGACATCGTGAGCAGCGCCTGCGCAGCGGGGCCCGTGCGCAACCCATCGCCCGTTTCGAAGCGGGCGCCGACGCGTGCCCCGCCCCATTGCCCGAGGTGCGAGGCGAAGTCGCGCTGCACTGCGCCCTGCGTCTCGACCAACTCGGCCAGCGGCTGCGAGGTGCAGCTGCTGCACCCCGCGCAGACCAGCCATCCCAGCGCGAGGCCGACGAGTGCGAGCGAGCTGCGCGGTAGGACGTCGTGCGTGGTGTTGCCACGCGAGTCGGTCATGGGCCTTCTCATTGTTCGTGCAGCTCGACGTTGAGCAGGGTGACGCCGTTGTTCTCGACTGTCAGCTTGCGCTTCTGTGCGCGGTAGCCGGCGTGCTCGATGTCGACGTCGTACTCGCCCGGCGGTACGTCGATCTCGAAGTAGCCGCTGGCATCGGCGTGCGCGGCACGATCGAGCGCGCGCACGTGGATCGTGGCTTGCAGTGGCTTGCCCGAGAACGCGCGGATGATGCCGCGCAGCTGACCGTCGGGCGCCGCGCGTGTGACGGAGAGATCGCTGTGGACCTCGGCGCCGTCGAGCTCGAGCTCTTGCGTGCTGGCTTCGAGCCCCGGTCCGCTGATCGACAGCTGCACGTGCCCGAGGGGCAGGTCGGTGAGCTCGTAGCGACCGTCGGCGTCGCTGCGTGTCTCCCGCACCAGATCACCCGCGCTGGCTTTCACGCTGGCGTCCGCCACCGGCGCGCCGTCTTTGTCCAGCACACGGCCGCGCAGGGTCGCGTTCGCAACCTGCGGCAACGGCGCTGGCGCCTGCTTCTGCGCCGCGGGTGCAGGCGGCGCCGGTGGCGGCGCGACCAGGGCGTAACGCACACCAAAGAGCACGCTCACGCGCGGTTCGATGGGTGTATACGCAGCCGAGGACCCGAGGGTTGGGCGGGCGCTGAGGCTGGCGCCCGCGCACAGCTCCCAGGTCAGTCTACGCGTCGCCTGGTAGCGCGCACCCAGGTTTGCGCGCAGCGGAGAAGCCTCGAGCGCTGGTGCGCGTTTGCCCAGCAGGAGATCGGCGCTGAGCTCCGCGAGCAGCTCGGCCTTCCCCCAGCGTCGACTCGCGCCCAGGCCTAGGAGCACGGCGTCGAAGTCGCTGAGGCCCAGCGCCAGCCGATCGCCGGCGCGCAGCGTGTTGGCGTGGGACACGGTGCGCGCGCTGCTGTCGATCCGATAGCCGCTGATGGCGGCGACGGTCAGCGTCGGGCTCGGCGACCACGCCAGTAACGCCTTGCCGTCGAGCGTGCTGGCCGCGAAGTCGAGCGACGGGGCCTGCTGGCCGGGCACCCAAAGCAACAACTCGGCACCGAGCGAGAGCTTGGGGCCGAGCGCTCTGCCGGCGCGCAGGTAGAGGCGAGGGTCGCCCACCCAGCCGTCATCGACGCCGCGCG
>DASVHQ010000181.1:0-6751 GCA_036382515.1 Polyangiales bacterium
CGCTTGGCCCGCAAGACCTCCAGCATCCACCGCGCCGGCTCCCGACCCGACTACCGCCACAACAGACGAGGTTTCATGGATTCATCGCATCCTCCAATCCTCCTCGACCAGCTTTGCCTGGTCGCACTATAGGCACTACCGGCTCGCAGGACATTTCTACTTGCGGATGACAAGATTTTGTGGCCCTGCTCACCCATCTTCTGCTGCGGCAGAGGCATGGATGACGCGCTTCGTGATACCCGGAGGGGTATTGACGCCGCGAGCGCAAAGTGGCCCATCCGAGGGCAGACGGCGATCGGTCGCGACTTGACCCCCGCGCGCGCTCGCGTTGCCGATTGCAGCTCGGCACTTGACAAGTGGTCGTGGTTCGAGCCAAGCGATCGCGACCATGCGATCGAGCTTTCACCACACCGTGCTCGGCCTGTTGTTGTGCTGTGGTTGCCCCGGGGGTCCCCAACAGGGAACCGTCGACGCGTCGCTGTCTGCCGCGCACGCCGGCGATGCAGCGAGTGCTCTTCCCAGTTGTGCCTGGCCCGCTGCGTTCAACGCGCGCGACGGCTCGACTGCCGAGTGCGTCGCCGGCCGCGCGTTGATCATGTGCAACTCGGGCGGGCTGGGTGGCGGCTGCCTGACTGCCGGCATGTCGAGCTGCCCAAACGGCCAAGGCGGAGAGCTCGGCGGCTGTACGCGAACGTGTAATGCCGAGGAATATGGCCTGGCGTGCACGGCGACCGCGCCCGCGAATTGCCGTGTGCAGGCCCAGACACCGGGCGGGGTTTCTTTCTACTGCTGCCCCTGCACCCCATCGCCGTAAGGCGCAACGTGGTCGTCAGCTGGCATCCAGTCCATCGCCCATCGCGGTGCGCCCCTGCGCGATGTGCAGTCGCGCGTGCAATCCGTGCTTGTGCACGGCGGACAAAGCGTCTACACGTCGGTGCGTAGTCAACAAGGGTGGGTCGATGGGTCACGCTTGCTTTGAACCGTTGCGTCCAGTTGCAGCGCGAGCGGGCGCCAGCGCGCTGGCCGTTTCTCTTGCGCTGAGCCTCCTGGGCTGCGCCATCGATGTCGGTAGCTCGCCTGAAGGCGTTGGAGAGCGATCATCGGCCCTTGCGGCAAGCGCGCCGGATCTATCCAACTACGCGATGGTGCCAGGTGGAGACATGATCGATCAGTCGTGCGGGCACGGCGTGCCCAGCGGCTCGACGGTCCGAAGCGATGCGGACGGCACCATCCACTCCACCGCGCCGGACGGTACGCAAACGGTCTTTCCACCATGCGCTCATCCGGCCGTGTTGGCCCGCCCCACGGCCAGCAGCGCGGCGACGACCAGCGGAAGCACGCAACTGCCAGGCGCCGAGGTGATGCCGAGCTGGGTCGAGTATTCGGGAACCAACGCGCCCAGCAACGGTGGCAGACGCTGGTTCAACGGCATCGACGGCCAGTGGGCCGTTCCGGCCAAGCCGACCACCGATGGCGCGATCATCTACTTCTTCAACGGCTTGGTGGACAAGCTCGACCCGAACAACCACACCGAGATCATCCAGCCCGTTCTTCAATACGGCAAGGGGCCCAACGGCGGCGGCAACTACTGGGTGATCTCCTCGTGGTGGGTCCAGGCCGGCACGGGCAACTATCTGTATACCAATCCGATTCGCGTCAATGTCGGCGATACCATCTACGGCATCGTGGCTGCCGGCTCCGGTGACTGCAACGCGTCGGGTCAGTGCAGCTTGTGGGCGATCGAAGTCTGCGGCACGTCCGACTGCAGCAAGGCGTCGACCAACGCGATTCTGTTCTTGTCGTCGACCGACAAGTCCTACCAACGTGCGTATCAAGGTGTGCTCGAGGCATACAACGTCACGACCTGCAACTATTTCCCGAGCGACGGTGCGATGGCGTTCGGGTCCACGCACCTGTACCAACCGCCAGCGACCGGCAGCCTGAATCAATACGTGGAGATGTATAACTCCGCGACTTGGTCGACCCCCAGCCTCAACACGCTCTGGAACCAAGGCCCTCACAATTGCAGCTTTGGTGGGGGCGTCTTCAGTCGCGGCACCACCCTCGACTACTGACGCCGCAAGCGCGGGCGGGCCATGCTGAGCAAGTCGCTCCTCGACATTTGGAGCCTTGCGTCGTTCCGCACTCTACCGTTCGTGGCGTACGCGCTGGCGTCCCGCTCGACGTCGTTCCGCGTCAAGGTCGCCTGCTCGATCGGGTTGGCGGCAGTGCTCCTGATCGACAGTCCGCTCGCACAGCCTGCTCGACATCTGGGCGTCGTGGGTGGCCTAACGCTCGCGTATTTCTGTGCAATCGCATGTGCTGTCCACGCGTTGGCGCAAGCAAACGTCGTGGAGCGATTCGGCGGCTTCGCGTTGTTTTCGCTGCTGTGGGCGACGTGCATTCTCGGTCCCCGCCTCGTAGCGAATGGCGACTCGGCCAGCATGAGTCTGTTGATCGGCTGGGAAGTCTTGCTGGGAGGCTACAGCTACTGCGTCGAACGACGCCCGACGAATACCCCATCGCGGCTCGGGGACGCTGTGTTCTTCTTGCTCGTCAATCCGTGTCTGGCTTACCCCGAGGCGGGGTTCGTCGATCCCGAGTCGGGTCGCGCACGCAAGGGTTGGGCGCGCTGCGCGCTGGGCATCGGCGTGTGGATGGCCCAGGACGCGCTTGGGTTCGCCATCCGAAGATCCGGGCTGGACGTGTCCAAGCTATCGATCGGCTCGGCAGGTTATCTGCGCTACCTGGCAGCGGGTGCGCTCGCCACGACGTGGTACTACCTGTCGCATTCGGGGCTCGCTAGCCTTCGCATCGGTATGATGGGCGCGCTTGGTTACCGTGTGCCCGAGTCCTATCGCTTCGCGCTGTTCGCGCGCAGTCCGCGAGATTTTTGGCGGCGTTGGAACGTGTGGACCACGAGCTGGGTGAGGCGGTACATCTTCTTTCCGGTGGGCATCCGGCTTCGTCACTGGTTATCGCCGGTGTCCGCGGTGCTGATCACTTTTCTGAGCGTTGGTCTGCTACACGACAGCACGCGCATCCCCCTGACCTTCATCAGCCGTCCGGCAGCGTGGCCGATCAAAGGGACACTGATCTTTGCCGCGTTCGCTTCGCTCTTGCTGATGTGGGAAGGTTTGCGACGAGGGTTGCGGCGCTACGTGCCTGGTCGCCTGCACGACGACCCGCGTGCTCGCTGCGCGGCCGCGGCCGCCGGCGCGCTGATCCTCTTGCACGCACACATCTTCATCTACGCTGCATCGTTGCACTGGTGAGGTGCGGCGCAGGTGGGCGCCAACGGCGGACAAAGTTCGGATTTTCGTGGGGCCGCGTCAAGCGACGAGGGTCGGCGAGCGCGCCGGTGGCGCCCGGAGCCCTGGCGTAGCGAGGGATCCGTTGCAGGGACGGAACAGGATCCCGCCACCGGCGACAATTGCTGGCCGGAGCGTCGACGGTGCGTCGCCTTCAGGCGTTGTGAGCAGCGTCGGAGACGCTGAACCGTGATCGCAACGGCCGCCTACCGCTTCGGCCTGCTACCAAGGATCTCCTCGAGCCAGCCGGTGACACGCGCCTCGTACGCGGGCCCGTAGCGGTGGTTGATCTTCCGGACGACTCCATCGGCATCGACCAAGTAGGTCGTTGGTAGCTCATGCGCTCCGAGTGCACGGTAGGCGTGTCTGTGGTGATCGAGGAGCACGCGCCTACCGACGTGCAGCTCGTGAACGAAGCGCTCGACGTTCGCCGCATCTCGATCCTCGGCGATGCTGACGAACTCGACACGATCGCCGTAACGATGACGCAGCCGTTCCAGCACCGGCAGGCTCTCGCGGCACGGACCGCACCAGGTTGCGAAGAGGTCGATGACGGTGATGCGCCCGCGAAGGGGAAGCTCTACGGACTCTCCACCGGGCATCGACGTGAGCGACAGCGCCGGCAACGGGTCACCGATCAGGACGGCGGCGAGGAGAAGAGCGAGCACGAGCTGAAGCGTAGCCGACCGCAGGACGTAGCGGCGCCGGTGCCTGGGCTACCTGAGCGTAGGGACGGGGATGATTGCCGTGACGCAGGGCGGCCCCTGCCAAAGTTGGTCGCCTCCGTTCGTGTCGGCGCAACTTGCGTCGTCTTGGTCGCCACCGTGCCACGCGGCAGAGCCAGTTAGGGCCCGCAACCCTTCCAGCATCCACCGCGCCGGCTCCCGAGGCGACTACGCTCAACGCTACCTGGAGTCGCTTACGCAGATCTCCGCCAACGCGCAGAAGCTGGTGTTCTTGCCATACGAAGCGAGCGGCGTGATGTCAGCGCTCGCTGGCATGAAAGAGACGTTCGATGTCAAGGCTGCCGGCGTCCGCTGAGCGGTTGCCGCGGTCGCACCCGAGCTGTTGCCGCTGGCCTTTCGAAAGCGGTACGCATATTGCGTCTCTTCGCGTCCGTGAGTGCGCTCAACGATCCGCGCGTGGTGGCGATTGGTGCGTCAGCTGGAGGGCTGGCGGCCTTTCAGCAGTTGATCGAAAACCTGCCAATCGATACCGGAATGGCCTTTGTGCTGCTCTCGCACATTCTGCGGGGTTCAAAGAGCCTGTTGCCCGAAATTCTGTCTCGCGCGACTGTGATGCCCGTGCTTCAGGTCACAAACTCGCGTCAGAAGATCCTTGCCAATCACATCTATGTCTTGCCACCTGACAAGTACATGGAGATTCAGGAAGACTGCCTTCTTCTCATTGGGCGCCCGGCCGCACCGGTGAATAGCGCGATAGATCATTTTTTGTTTGCGCTTGCGGCGGACCAAGCTCACGGGTCGATCGGGATCATTTTGTCGGGAGAAGGTTCCGATGGGGCGGAAGGGCTGAAGCTCCTGAAAGAGAAAGGGGGCATGACGGTGGCCCAGACGCCCGCGACTGCGGCCTCGACTTCGATGCCGAGGAACGCGATAGAAATCGATCATGTCGATCACGTGCTTTCGCCCAAGGCAATCGCTCAGCGTCTGGGTTCGAGCGAATGGCGTGACTCATACATCGCGAAGAGCCCGTTCAAGGTGCTCTGGTCATCGGTCGCGCCAGAACGCTGATCGCTCGGTCACCTAGCGTGTTTGTGGCATCGAGGTTGCCAGCGACAAATGTGTCCCGCAACGCTCGCACTCGTCGCAACACGTCGGGAGCATAGGAACTTCAAAAGGGCTCCTGGCTTTCCGCTCGGGTTAACCTGTTGCACCTTCTGCGAAACAAGAAGGCCTCTACCCGCCCCTGCGCGGCAGAACAGGACGGGCTCAGCTCACTTCAACGGGCCTCTGCGTGGCAGCTGACGGTCGCCTTGAACTCGCTCTCGACGGCTCCCTGGTACGTCACCACGCTGATCTGTTCCCGTACATCGAGGTGCACGGCGATGGTCTGCATCGTGGCATCGGTCTTGACGGTGCAGGCCATGGGCTTTCCGCAGGCATTGATCAGGTACACCCAGTGGTCGTACCCGCCGTACTGATTGCGCACTGCCTCGCTGGCGGACTGCACGCATGTGCCGCGCCTCTGTTCGTCAGCAGAAGTCGCGGACGCAGCGCCCAGCACGCACGCCAGGATCGACGCGACCATCAGGAACCTATGCCGGTGCCGAGTCATGTAACTAACCTAAGGATGAGCGCGGCGCCCGCAAGGCAGGCAGGCTCGCCACGAACTGACCTGCTTGGGGCACGCTTGTCTGGGCAGTGAGCAGCTGGCCCCGTACCGTTGCGCGTCCCTTCGCCTCGATCTGTCTCGGGGGGCGCTGCGCATGACCTGACGGGAGCGATCCGGCAAGCGTGCAGTGCAGTGCCCAGCGTGCTCGCTCAGCCGAGTCAAGTGCTCACCCCTTCTCCCGTTCTCTGCCGCGGCAGAACGATGGGGTCCACCTCAACCATGCGCTGCACGAGCGTCCGTTTGAACGTTTCCGAGTACGGTTTCACGATGTGTTCGCTCTCCTGCGCCCTGTCTCGGTCGTGCCGCTATGCGCGGCGGGAGAGGCGACAACTTCTCTGACACAGGGGGGAGCCGCCGCGCGGAGGGGCCAGCGTTAGTGACGGTTACCAGCCTCGCCACCTGACTGGCAGCTGCGGTCGCTCGGGTCATGGAGCGGACCTGGACATCGACCGCGTCCGAGTCCGTGACGCGCTGGAGCACGCCCGTCTTGTCGAGGAAGTAGACCAAGGGCGTTCGGAAAAGCGCAGCCGCCTCCGACAAGGGTCGCCGGGTGTCTGTATCGGTGGCTTGTCCCTGTACCGCAAGGTTTGCGTCTTCCACATGTCCGCGCAGCGCTATCTCTGTCGGACTCACAGCCAGAACCTCGACAACCCAGGCGCCGCGAAGATGGTAGTCCGCCAGGGTTGGTAGTCGGGTCGGGAGCCGGCGCGGTGGATGCTGGAGGGGTTGCGAGGCCTGGAGGTCTCTGCCGCGCGGAAGCGTGGCGAGCAAGACTACGACAGCCGTACCGGCTTGATCGGAGGAGACGGACTCTGACGGGGCCGTCCTGCGTCACGGCTGCCATCATGGCATCTACGCTCCCGACGGAAGGCGCGAGCCCCGCGAAGTCGGCCTGTCTGCTCGAGACCTGTGTACTCGACTGCAGCACGAGCCTTACCTGCCCGACTGGCTTCACCTGCTCGCTGGCCATCGGCAGCGCTACCTGCCGCTAACCGAGACGCCGCCTACCGGCTCATCGAAATCTTCACTGGAGCAGACACCGGCTACTGCTCAGTCAACGTGCTGAACCTTGCGTCGGTCTGCCC
>DASVHQ010000182.1:0-10971 GCA_036382515.1 Polyangiales bacterium
CAGATCCTTGATCGACTGGATCCACTTCGGATCGCCCTGCAGCGCCTTGAGCGCCGACACGCGAACCACCTTCGCGTCGTCTCCGCCGAAGTTGTACTTCGTCAACAGCTCGCGAACTTCCATCTCGACCAGGTCGAGCAGATCCGGGTCGTCCACCGCGTCGGTCTTGTTCAGCGCGACAACCATCTTGGGCACGCCGACCTGACCGGCCAAGAGCACGTGCTCCTTGGTCTGCGGCATCGGGCCGTCGAGCGCGCTCACCACCAGGATCGCGCCGTCCATCTGCGCCGCGCCCGTGATCATGTTCTTGATGTAGTCGGCGTGGCCTGGGCAGTCGACGTGCGCGTAGTGGCGCGCTGCCGACTCGTACTCCACGTGCGACACCGCGATCGTCACGATCTTGCTCGCGTCGCGGACCGTGCCGCCCTTGGCGATGTCGGCGTACGAAGTCGCCACGCCGCCGTACGTGTCAGCCATCACCTTGGTGATCGCCGCTGTCAGCGTCGTCTTGCCGTGGTCGATGTGACCGATGGTGCCAACGTTCACGTGAGGCTTCGTGCGTACGAACTTTTCCTTACCCATGACTCTCTCCTCAAAATCTGAAAGCTAGTGGCCCGTGCGGACTAGCCGAGCGCGACAGGCGGCTCGGCGTTCTTTCAACTAGATGCCCTTGACCTTCGCCACGATTTGGTCAGCGATGTTGTTGGGCACGGGTTCGTAGCGGTGAAACTGCATCGTGTAATTGGCGCGGCCCTGAGTCTTGCTGCGCAGATCCGTCGAGTATCCGAACATCGTCGCCAGGGGTACTTCTGATGTGACGACCTGCAAGTTGCCGCGCGGGGCCATCCCGGTGATGCGACCACGACGACCATTCAAGTCGCCAATGACGTCGCCCATATAGTCTTCCGGGACGACAACTTCAACCGACATCACGGGTTCGAGCAGATGAATCCCTGCTTTTCGTGCTGCTTCTTGAAAAGCCATCGAGGCGGCAACCTCGAATGCGGGCCCGGAAGAGTCAACATCGTGGTAGCTGCCGTCGATCAACGTGGCTTTCACGTCGATCACCTGGTAGCCGGCCAAAACGCCGCGTTGCATGGCCTCGCGCACACCTTTTTCGATGGATGAGTGGAATTCCTTGGGAATCACGCCACCCACGAGCTCGTTCTCGAACACGTAGCCGGCGCCCGGCTCGCTCGGACCGATCTGCATCACGACGTGGCCGTACATGCCGTGTCCACCGGACTGCTTGATGTACTTGCCCTCTTGCTTGACCGACTTGTTGATGCTCTCGCGGTAAGCGACCTCGGGCTTGCCGACGTTGCACTCGACTTTGTACTCGCGACGCATGCGGTCGACGATGATCTCGAGGTGCAGCTCGCCCATGCCACTGATGATGGTCTGGCCGGTTTCCTGGTCGGTATGAGCGCGAAATGAAGGATCTTCGAGCGCGAGCTTCTGCAGCGCCTCACCGAGCTTCTGTTGCTCGGCGGCGGTCTTGGGCTCCACCGCCACCGAGATGACCGGCTCGGGGAACACCATGCGCTCCAGGATGACGGGATGGTCGCTGTCGCACAGGGTATCGCCCGTGGTGGCCGTCTTCAGGCCCAGCGCCGCGCAGATGTTGCCGGCCTGGATGTCTTTGATCTCTTCGCGCTTGTTGGCATGCATCAAGAGCAGCCGGCCGATGCGCTCTTTCTTGCGCTTGGTGGAGTTGAGCACCGCGGTGCCCACGCCGACCTGACCGGAGTAGATGCGCAAGAAGGTCAGCTGACCCACGAAGGGATCGTTCAAGATCTTGAACGCCAGGGCCGAGAACGGCGCGCTGTCGGAAGCCTCGCGCGTCTCCATCTTGCCCGTGTCGGGGTTCTCGCCGTCGACCGCCGGGATGTCGACCGGTGACGGCAGGTAGTTCACGACGGCGTCGAGCAGCTGCTGTACGCCCTTGTTCTTGAACGCCGCGCCGCACACCACCGGCACGAGCTTGAACGACAGCGTGGCCGTGCGCAGCGTGCTGATGATCTTGTCTTCTTCGAAGCTCGTGTCGCCGTTGAGGTAACGCTCCATGAGCGTGTCGTCTTGCTCGGCGACGGCTTCGAGCAACTTGTCGCGCCAGAGCTTCGCTTCAGCCTGCAAATCAGCGGGAATTTCGACGTACGCGAACTTCGAGCCCTTGCCTTCTTCTTCGAAGACAATGCCCTTCATCTTGATGATGTCGATGACGCCCTTGTGGTGGTCTTCCAGACCGAGCGGCATCTGAATCGGAATCGCGCGCACGCCAAGGCGCTCGTGGATCGACTCGACCGAGCGATTGAAGTTGGCGCCGGCGCGGTCCATCTTGTTGATGAAGCAGATGCGCGGCACGTGGTACTTGTCCGCCTGACGCCACACCGTCTCGGACTGCGGCTCGACACCTGCAACGCCGTCGAACACGCACACGGCGCCGTCGAGCACGCGCAGCGAGCGCTCCACTTCGATGGTGAAATCGACGTGGCCTGGCGTATCGATGATGTTGATGCGGAAGCGCTGCTTGCCGTACGGGCCGAAGGCGGGCGTCCAGGCACAGACCGTTGCAGCCGACGTGATGGTGATGCCGCGCTCTTGCTCCTGCTCCATGTAGTCCATGGTCGCGGCGCCGTCGTGCACTTCACCGATCTTGTAGTTCTCACCGGTGTAGAAAAGGATGCGCTCGGTCGTCGTGGTCTTGCCCGCATCGATGTGGGCCATGATCCCGATGTTGCGCGTCTTCTCGAGTGGAAATTCGCGAGGCATGGCTGGTTGCTCGAGGGACTCTTGTTCGCGGCCGGCGCGTTGCGGCGGCCTTTTGATGGGCACAAACGAAAACCCTTTCCGAGCCCAGCGTCCACCATCGGGACACTTTTGGGGGATTGGCTGCTGCCAATCTTCGGAAAGGGCTTCGAGCACGACGCGAACTGTTAAGTTGGGCGGCGGTCTCGTCTATTTGCGCGTGAACATGTGAGTGTCGGAGCTCTCCTGACCGAGTGGTTTCCTCTTACAAACTACGCAAAGAGCCGAAGGCTGCTTTGCGGGTATGTACTCGCAAAGAGCCGAAGGCTGCTTTGCGGGTATGTAAATAAGACCTTCTCGATAGTTTGTGATTACGCGGCTACCACCGGTAGTGCGCGAACGCGCGGTTGGCCTCTGCCATACGGTGAACGTCTTCGCGCTTCTTCACGGCCGAGCCGCGACCCTGCGCTGCATCCATGAGCTCGGCGGCCAAGCGCTCGACCATGGTCTTCTCGCCGCGACCGCGCGAGTAGAGTGTGAGCCAGCGCATCGCGAGCGCGGTGCGACGGTCGGGACGAACCTCGACCGGAACCTGGTAGGTGGCACCGCCGACGCGGCGGCTCTTGACCTCGAGCTTGGGCTTCACGGCATCGAGCGCCTTGCGGAAGGTGTCGAGCGGATCGGCCTTGTAGCGCTCTTGAATGATGTCGAACGCGCCGTAGACGATGCCTTCGGCCGTGGAGCGCTTGCCACCGTACATGAGCACGTTGGTAAACTTGGCGACCAGGCGATCGCGGAACTTGGGATCGGGCAGAATCTTGCGCTTGGGAATATCGCGGCGACGTGACATGGCTTAGTCCTTAGCTAGTTACGCGAGCTGGTTGCGCGAGCTAGTTACGCGAAGAAATCACTTCTTGGGGCGCTTCACGCCGTACTTGGAGCGGCCCTGCGTGCGCTCGGCCTTGTTCGTATTGCTCGGGCCCTGGGCGCCCGTCGCGTCGAGCGTGCCGCGCACCACGTGGTAGCGCACGCCGGGGAGATCCTTCACGCGGCCGCCACGGATCAGCACGACCGAGTGCTCCTGGAGGTTGTGACCCTCACCAGGAATGTAGGTCGTGACTTCCATGCCGTTGCTCAGGCGCACGCGAGCGACCTTGCGCAGAGCCGAGTTCGGCTTCTTCGGCGTGGTCGTGTACACGCGCACGCAAACGCCGCGCTTCTGCGGGCAATTCTGCAGCGCAGGAGAGTCGGTCTTCTTGACCTTGTCCTGGCGGCCTTTACGGATGAGCTGATTGATGGTCGGCATGCAGCGCGGTGTCCTGAGAGGAGCCTGAGAAAAAACGTAATGATTTCGCGGAATATTCGGGTCGAAACCCGCTTGCCCGGCACCGCTGGTTGCACCAGACGCGCACCAGACGCGCGCCAAAAGCGGCACCATGGGTGTGGGGCCGGGAAGGATACGTGTGAGCGGCCCCCTGTCAAGTGAGTGCCGCGGGAAAACGTGTCGAAATGGATCGGCTTTTCGGCGCGCGCGGGCTTGGCGTTTAGAAGCGCAGGCGCAGCGCCAGGCTGGTCGGGCCGATCGAAAGCTCAGGCCCGCCATAGAGCGAAGGTGGCAATGGGCGGCGGCGCTCGTAGCTGCGGCTGCCCTGGAAGCGGATCTGCGCGTCGATGACGCCGGTCACGGCCAGGGCCGCGAACAGACCGAAGGAGATCTGGTTGGTGTAACGGAAGGCTTCTTCGGCCAGGCGCGCGGCGTCGACCCGACTGGGTGCGGGCGCCTGGCCGCGCAGGTTGTCGTGCAGGACGAAGCTCGCGATGCAGATCGCCAGCAACGAGGTCTCCGAGACGGCGAGCACCAGGCCCAGACCCTCGTGGCCGTTCTCGAACTGACCCACGCCGAAAGGCACGGCCGCAAGCCAACGCGAGCGCACCTCACTCACGTGCTCGGTCTGTGCGAGATCCGACAGGCGTTGCCAGCGTTCATGTTCGCGACGCTCGCGGTCTTGTTGTGCCTGCAAGACGCGCCCTGCTTCGCGCTTGCGCGCTTCGGCCGCCGCTTGCCGCTCGGCATCCAGGCGGGTCTTCACGCGCGCGAACAAACGCTGGACTTCCTCGGGAAAACCCAGCGGATCGAGCATGTAGCCCGGGTCCATGTGCAGCAGCAGATCGAAGCGCTGCTCGGCCAGATCGAGCTTGCCGAGAAAGAGATAGCTCGCAGCCAGGTACTTCTCGGACTCGAGCAAGAGCGAGCGGTTGGTCAGCCGCGGGACGTCACCGCCGACCAGCGTGTCGAAGAGCTGCGCCGCCTTGGCGTAGTCCTGCATGTCATAGGCGTTGCGCGCGGCTTCGAACTCGTCGAAGTCGTTCGCCTTCGCCGGCAGGGCGCAGGCCAAGAGCAAAGCAGCGACAGCCCCCCGTAGAAGGCGCCGCGGCGGCCCGGGCACCAGCAGACGCATGGTCAGCGGTTATACACGATCTCGGCCAAATTCAGCCGGTGGACGCGGGATCTTTGAGCTTTTCGAGCTGCACTTCGATCGTTTCCACCTGGCCGGCACGCAGACGCACCTCGCGCACCACCGCCTGATGGCCGTCGGCCGTGATGCGGATCTGGTGGGTTTCGAACATGCCGGCGGCCTGGGGGACCTGGATCACCGAGCGGGTGCGGCCGGAAACGCTGCCGCCGTCGACCACGACATTCGCCGGGGTGTTCGAGACCACATACAGGCCGGCGGGGCGGAACTTCAGGCGATGCTCGACCACGGTGGTGCCCGGGCCGGGGGGGATCTTCACGCTCAGCTCGCCATCGACGCAGCACTCGTGGGCACCGCTGAACTTGAAGATGTGGTCGCCGGGTGGCAGGTCGAGCTCGCGAAACGATGGACCGAAGTCCCGCGGCAGCGAGCCATCGATGCTGACCGCGACGTTCACCGGCTCGGGACGCAAGACCACGTGGCGCGGTTCGTTGCCGGACGGCCTGGGCAACGCGGCGACGGTCGGGCGAGCCGCGGGCCGACGGTCGAGCTTGGCGCGATCATCGGCCAACGGCGCGGGGAGCGGGCTTGCGCTCTGCGGATTGGGCTCGGTGTCGAGCGCGTCGGTTGCAGCTGATGGCTGCGGTGGATCGAGATCTTCAGCGGTAGCTGCGGAAGCGCCGGGAGACGATCTGTGAGCGCCAGGCACCACGGCGAAGACCAGCACGACGGTACCGAGCGTGAGCGTGAGCCCACCCGCCCACAGCGCCGCGGTGCGCAAGCGCGTGCGTCGGCCGAGGTGCTGCACGGCAGCGAGCACCTGCACGTTGCGCTCGTCGTAGGCGAGCACGCGGTTCCAGGCATCCATGGCGCGCGGGATGTCGCCGATGCGCTGCGCGCGCTCGCCCACGCTCAGCTGCGTCTGCAGGACGGTCGCAACGAAGTCGCGCGTGAAGCCGGCTGGCTCTTTGAGGTAGTCTGCGAGCAGCTTGCCCGGATCCTCGATGCCGGCTTCGCCGACGAACGACAGCAGATCACACTCCAGCTCGCCGGCATTCTGGTAGCGCTGCGCGGGATCGATCTGCAGACAGCGGCGCATGATGGCTGCGAGCCGACCACCGATTTGAGGCTTCAATTGCAGGGGATCGCGGAAGTAGCCGTCGGAGATCTGTTTGAGAACCTGATGCGGGTTCTTGCCTTGAAACGGCAGCTCGCCGGTGGCCAGTAGATACATGACGGTGCCGAGCGAGAAGAGATCGCTGCGGGCGTCGCAGTCGCGACCTTCGATCTGCTCGGGGGCCATGTGTGCGGGCGAGCCGAGCACTTGCCCGGTGGTCGTCATGCCTTGCACGTCGACCAGCTGCGCGATGCCGAAGTCGGTGAGCTTCACCGTGCGACCTTCGTGCAGCATCACGTTCTCGGGTTTGACGTCGCGATGGATGACGCCCTCGGCGTGCGCGGCGCCGAGCGCGCGTGCGACCTGGATCGCGATGCAAGCGACAACCTCGGCTGGGATGTCGGGGTGGAGCTCGGCGAAGTGCTTGAGCGTGGGGCCGGTGAGCAGCTCGGTTGCAATGTAACTGGTGTCGCTGTCCTCGCCGCTGTAGTCGTAGATCTCGAGGATGCTCGGGTGCTTGAGGCGCGCGATGGTCAGCGCCTCGCGCGCGAAGCGAGCGCGCGCTTCCTTGGCGCCTTGCAGGTGCGGATGCATCACCTTCAGGGCGACTTCGCGATTGAGCAACGTGTCGCGAGCGCGGAACACGGTGGCCATGCCGCCGTGGCCGATTTCGTCGATGACGTCGTACTTCGCTACCCGGGTGAGCATGGGCTTGTGCTGGTGGTCAGACGGCAGGCCGTTGGAACGTGACACGGCCAAGCAACAAGCGTGGGAGCGGCCCAGGGCCGGACGGTAAGCGCCCAGGAGACTCCGGGACTCCAAGAAAAATGCACCGTTGCTACCGTGCACCGGGCTGCCGGTGTGCACAAGATGTGCCGACACGCCGCAGCTCGCCCAACTTCGCCTCACAGCGGCGCCCAGATCGGCGCCAAGGCCTTGAAAAGACGTGTGTATGTGCAGGCGCGGGCGGCGGCGGTAGGGCGCCCTGCGGCGGCGGGACGCCCGGGCCACGGCGGCTCGCGTGGCACAGGCGCTGGCACAGTGTGCAGCCGCGAGCGCAGATCGGGCTTAACGCTTGCGCAGGCCGAGCCGTTGCACTACCCGCAGCGGATGCTCGTTCGTGAGCTTGCCGACTGCCCCAGTGCCGACGACGCGGCCCGTCGACTCGCGGGACGCCCGGGCCTGGCGTGGCTCGACGGCGACGGCTCGCCCATGCTGGAGGGGCGCTACTCGTTCGTCGGCGTGGAGCCGATCGCGAGAGAGGTCGCTGCTACGGGCTCTGCACAGCCCTTTGCGGTGCTGGACGCGATCAGCGCCGAGGCTTGTGCCGGCGAAGAGCCTTGCGTGCCGGCAGCGCCGCAGGCGCTGCCAGAGCAGGTGGTGCCGCGCTGGATCGGCTATCTCGCGTACCCACCGGGCCGGCATGGCGCCGAGGCCGCGCCGCCTGCGCTGTGCTTCGCGCGCTACGACGCACTGGTCGCGTTCGATCACGAGCAGGGCCGCGCCTACCTCGTGGGCGACGACGAGGCCGCGTGCGATCGACTGCAAGCGAAGCTGCGCGCGCCAGCTCTGGCGCTGCACGCACGCATCGGCGCAGTGCTGGCCGACGATCCTGCGCAGCACGCCGCGGCGATCGAGACCGCGCTCCAGCACCTCGCGCGCGGCGATATCTATCAGGTGAACCTCGCGCGCAGCTTCGTGGCGAGCTACGTGGGCGAGCCGCTGGCCCTGGCGCTGGCGATGCGCGAGCAGAGCCCGGTGCCGCTGGGCTTCTTCTTCGACGACGGCGAGCGCTCGCTCGTGGCGCGCACCATGGAGCGCTTCCTGCGCTGGCAACGCCCCGAGCGCTCACTCGTCACCAAGCCGATCAAGGGCACGATCGCGCGCACCGGCCGCGACGCAGCCGAGGCGCAGGCGCTGGTCAGCGATCCCAAGGAACGCGCCGAGCACACCATGATCATCGATCTGATGCGCAACGACCTCGGCCGCGTGGCCGTGCTCGGCAGCGTGGTCGTGCCGGAAGTGATGGTGGTCGAGCGCTACGCCAAGCTCTCGCATCTGGTGTCGACGGTCCGCTGCGTGACGCGACCGACGCTCGGCGCAGCGGCCGTGGTCGAGGCGACCTTCCCGCCGGGCAGCGTCACCGGAACCCCCAAGGTCCGCGCCATGCAAATCATCGACGCGCTCGAGTCGCTACCGCGTGGCGTCTACACGGGCGCAGTGGGCTATGTGGACCGCTGCGGTGGGCTGTCGCTGGCGGTCGCGATTCGTACCGCGACGGTCGAGCGCGGACAGGCGCGCTACTTCGCGGGCGGGGGCATCGTCGAGGCGAGCCTGGTCGAGCGTGAGCTGGCGGAGACGGAGCTCAAAGCGCGCGTGTTCCTGGATGCCGCCGAAAGCC
Source organism: Polyangiales bacterium (assembly GCA_036382515.1). Classification (GTDB taxonomy): domain Bacteria; phylum Myxococcota_A; class Polyangia; order Polyangiales; family JAFGIB01; genus JADGRF01. Next base: position 8,741 of record DASVHQ010000182.1, read on the forward strand.
TGCGCACGCAGGCCGCGAGCGCGCCGAGCGCTGGACCGCGGCACGACGACGTTGCCTTGTCGCACGCCCCCCTTTTGCGCTAGCTTCCGCCGCGCACTTTTTCGGGCGTCGTCCAACGGCAGGACTTCGGTTTTTGGTACCGACTACGGTGGTTCGAATCCACCCGCCCGAACCATCGCTCTCGTTCGCTCTCGTTCGCTCTCGTTCGCTCTGGTTCGCTCTCGTTCGCTAGCCGGGCGCCTTGCGTAGCCGTACGAAGTGCTCCTGGTTGCCCTCCGGGCCAGTGATCACCGCGTCAGCTTGGCTGACGCACACAAAGCCCAGCGCCTGTGCGTCGGTCACCACGCGCGCGATGGCGTCGGCGCGCGCGGCCGGATCGCGCACCACCCCACCCTTGCCGACGGCGGCACGTCCCACCTCGAACTGCGGTTTCACGAGCGCCACGACCTCACCCGCGTCGCGGAGCAGGGACGCTGCCGCCGGCAACAATTTGTTGAGGCCGATGAACGAGGCGTCGATGACGATGAGGTCCATGGCCTCGGGCAGATCACCTTGCACCAGGTGTCGCGCGTTCTTGCGCTCCATCACCACGACACGTGGGTCGCGCCGCAGCTTGTCGTGCAGCTGACCGTAGCCGACATCGATCGCGTAGACGCGCGTGGCACCGCGCGAAAGCAGGCAATCGGTGAAGCCACCGGTGGAGGCGCCGAAGTCTGCGGCGACGACCCCGGCCGGATCGAGACCGAAGGCGTCGAGCGCGCCCGCGAGCTTCACTCCGCCGCGCGAGACGTAGGGATGGTCCTCGCCGCGCACCTCGAGCGGTGCGTCGGCGGGCAGCGTGTCGCCGGCCTTGTCGATGCGCCGCGTCCCCGAGAACACCTTGCCCGCGAGGATGAGCGCGCGCGCACGCTCGCGGCTGGGGGCGAGTGCACGCTCGACGAGCAAGAGATCGACGCGCGCTTTGTTCGTGGCCACGAGGGCATCCTACCCGGTTGCAGTGAGCTGGAGGAAACGTGAAGGCGAGCCCGTGCGATAGCAGGTAACAGCAGAGTGAGCGGTGGTGGTGGCGGTGATCGGTCGTGCTCGACCGCGCGGCACGAGCGGGCATGAGACGCACGATGCGAGCGCGTACGTGTCGGGCCGAGGCCAAGGCGCGCCGCGCCAACCATCGCTGGCGTGAGAGGCGCGAACTGGCCTCCAGCCGCGAGCACGCCCGCAACAACCGAAGGAGCCGTACTCACGTACGGTGACCGAGGGAGCGAGGACGAAAGCCGCGAACTGCAGGTGGGCGGGTGTTGAAGACCACCCCGCGCCGCGCCGATTTCAGAAAGGGATGTCGTCGTCGGAGGGGACGTCGCCACCGCCGCCGCTGTCCTGGCCGCTGAAGTCGTCGTGGGATGGGCCTGGCTCGTAGCCGCCACCACCGCCACCGCGACCAGCTTCACTGCGGCCACCACCGCCAGCACCACCGCCGCCACCGCCGCCGCCACCGGCACCACCACCGCCGCCACCGGCACCACTACCGCCTTCACCGCGACCGCCGAGCAAGATGATGTTGGTCGCGTTGACGTCCGTCGCGTAGCGCTTGGCGCCGGTCTTGTCTTCCCAGGTGCGCGTCTGCAGGCGGCCCTCGACGCAGATCCGGCTGCCCTTGGACAGGAACTTGTTGAGGGCTTCGCCGCGCTTGCCCCACAGCACGACGGTGTGCCACTCGGTCTTCTCTTTGCGCTCCTTCGTGTTGGTGTCGAAGTAGCTCTCGGTCGTGGCGATCCGCAGGTTGAGCACCGCTTGGGAGTTTTGTGTGTAGCGCAGCTCGGGATCTTGTCCGAGGTTACCGATCAGAATCACTCTGTTGAGACCGTCAGCCATGGATGCCCACCTTTTCGTTGCGCAACGCGCGTCGGAAGATACGCCGCACGGCCCGTGGTGGAAAGCGTCCACTCGGCCCGTCGACATTTTTCGTGTTCGGCCACGCCGCGGGGCAGTTGCTTGGACGCTGCGCGACACGCGCGCGAAGTGCGCGAAACCGTTTAGCACTACTGCTCCCAATCTCTCGTGGCTGGATTTCTGTACGCGATGGGCTTGGCCGGAAGGCGCGCGGCCGCCGGAATACTCCCTGTATTTCAAGGTCGCGCAACGCACCGGACGGGCTCATCCCGTGCGGAAAGGCGGTCGCGATGACGGTGGGATCAGTAGTGCTAAAGCGCCCGCGCACTCGCGTTGACGCCGGG
>DASVHQ010000183.1:0-6890 GCA_036382515.1 Polyangiales bacterium
CACTCCGGCGTGAAGCTCAGCTACTTCGATCAGGAGAAGAACGAGCGCTACTTGCCGCACGTGATCGAGCCCGCAGCGGGCTTGTCGCGCGGGGTGCTCGCGCTGATCTGCGAGGCCTACACGCCCGACCCGAGCCGCCCGAGCGGCGTGTACATGAAGTTCCACCCGCGCGTCGCACCGACCAAGGCCGCCATCTTCCCGCTCGTGCAGAAGGAAGGCATGCCCGAGATCGCCGAGAAACTCTTCCGCGATCTACGCAAGAAGCACGTCGTGCAGTACGACGCCAAGCAAGCCATCGGCAAACGCTACGCCCGCATGGACGAAGCCGGCACCCCGTACTGCATCACGATCGACGGCGACACCCTCAGCGGCCAAACCGTCACGATCCGCGACCGCGACACCCTCTCCCAAGAACGCGTCGCCCTCGACAAAGTCGCAGCCTTCCTCGACGAAAAGATCGGCGGCTGAGTCAGCGCTTCGCGCGACGCGCGCGCACGGCACCCGCAAGCTCGTCGAAGAGCGGGAGCGTGCGCTCCCAGCCCATGCACGCATCCGTGATGCTCTGACCGAACACCAGCGGTGTGCCCTTCTCGTGGTCTTGCCGACCATCGACGAGGAAGCTCTCGAGCATGATCCCGAAGATCTGCCGGCTGCCCGAAGCCACCTGGGCCGCGATGTCGCGTGTCACGTCCGGCTGACGCTCGTGGCTCTTGCCGCTGTTGGCGTGGCTGCAGTCGACCATCACGCGCGGCGGCAGATGCGCCTTCTCGAGCATGGCCGCGATCTCGGCGATCTGCGCCGCCGAGTAGTTCGGCCCCTTCGAGCCGCCGCGCAGGATCACGTGACACTCCGGATTGCCGGCCGTCGCGACGATCGCCGCAACACCCTGCTTGGTGACCGATAGAAAGCGGTGCGGATGCGCGCTCGAGCGCACCGCATCGATCGCGATCTGCACGGTGCCGCCCGTTCCGTTCTTGAACCCGACCGGCATCGACAGCCCCGAGGCCAGCTCGCGGTGCACCTGGCTCTCCACGGTGCGCGCACCGATCGCGCCCCACGACACCAGGTCGGCGATGAACTGCGGCGTGATCGGGTCGAGGAACTCCGTGCCCGCAGGCAGGCCGATCTCCGCGACGTTGAGCAGAAAGCGCCGCGCGATGCGCAGGCCGTCGTTGATCGCGTAGCTGTCGTCGAGGTGCGGGTCGTTGATCAGTCCCTTCCAGCCGATGATGGTGCGGGGCTTCTCGAAGTACACACGCATCACGATGCAAAGGTCGGCGGCGTAGGTCTCGGCGGCGCGCTGCAAGCGGCGGGCGTATTCGAGGCCGGCGGCCGGATCGTGGATCGAGCAGGGACCCACCACGACGACCAGGCGATCGTCCTCGCCCTTGAGGATCGCGGCGGTCTCCCGGCGGCCGCGTGCCACGACCTGACAGGCCTGCTCGTGCGCGGGCACCTCCTCCATCAAGATGGCCGGCGGCAAGAGCGGGCGCAGGTGTTTGATGCGGACGTCGTCGGTCGAATTGAGCATCGGTCTCCTCGGCAGCCTGATTCGGACGCTGGACTGTGACACCGGCCCTGGCGCCTCGCCAGCGCGAGCTCCGCCCCGCCGCCCGGCGTATGGCGTTTTCTGCCAGGCATGTTCTTGGTATGCTGCCCCCGCCCTGTGGGCGCCCAGGTGGTCGTGGGCGGGACCTCGGCAATAGGCGCAAGGCGATGACCGACTCTCGGGAGACGAGCCGATGAAAACCAGTCTAGTGGTAGCGATGGCGGGCGCTCTGTCGCTCTTGGCCGGCTGCGCGAGCGCGCCGCCACCGAGCGAGCGTCTCACGACGGCCGAATCCGCGATCCGCGGCGCAACCGAGGTCGAGGCCAATGCGGTGCCGCGCGCCGCGCTGCATCTCAAGCTCGCGCAAGAGCAAGTGGACAAGGCCAAGCGCTACATCGAAGAAGGCTCCAACGAGCGCGCAGACCTCGCGCTGCGCCGCGCCCAGGCCGACGCCGAGCTCGCCATCGCGCTCGCCAAGGAGCACGAGATGGAAGAGAAGGCGCACGCCGCGCAAGCCAAGGTCAGCAAGCTCAAGGCAGGCAAGGCACTATGAGGAGGCCGCAGGTGACCAAGAGGATCCGCATGGAACAGCCTGTGCGTTGGGCCGTACGCTCGGTGTTCGTTGGTGCGTTCGTGAGTGCGTTCGTGGGTGCGTTCGCTTGCGCGTTCGGGCTGGGCTGCGCCACGGCGCCGCCGCCGCGCCAGCTGCTCGACGCGCGCGCCGCGTACAACGAGGCCAGCGCCGGCAAGGCAGCCGAGCTCGCCCCGGCCGAGCTTCACACGGCGAAGGAATCCCTGAATGCCGCCGAGCAGTCGTACCAGGACGATCCGGAATCAGCGCAGACCTACGCACTCGCGTACGTCGCCCTGCGCACGGCGCAGCTGGTGCAAGCGCAGGCAGCGACCAAGTCGGCCAAGGCCGATCTCGAGAAGGCCCAGCACGAGATCGACCAGATCCAGGCTGACGAGATGGCGCGCACCCAGAACGAGCTCAACCGCGCCAAGCAGGCGCTGTCCGAGAAGAACCGCGAGCTGGCCGTGCGCAACGAGCAGCTGTCGGCGGCGGGCCAACAGCTGCAGACCAAGGAAGAGCAGCTGGCCGAGGAGAAAGCTGCACGTGCGGCCGCCGAGGAGCGCGAGCGCGAAGCCATGCGCAAGCTGGCGGCCGCTGCGGCATTGAACGTCAAAGAAGAGCCGCGCGGCACGGTCATCATCCTGCCCGGCAGCGTGCTCTTCACCTCCGGCAAGGCCGATCTCACCCCCGAGGCTCAGCAGAAGCTCGGCTTGGTCGCCGACACGATCGCTCCGCAAGCCGGCAAGCACGACATCGTGGTCGAAGGGCACACCGACTCCAAGGGCACGCCGGAATCGAACCAGGTGCTCTCGGAGAACCGCGCGCGCGTCGTGATGGACTATCTCATTTCGCGCGGTGTGCCCGCGCAGTCGATCACCAGCGTGGGCATCGGTCAGACACGACCGATGGCCGACAACGCCACGGCCGAGGGCCGCGCCAACAACCGGCGCGTCGAGATCGTCATCAAGCCGCGCGAAGCCCGCTAGTCGGCAACGCTCAGCGCAGCTTGCGCCGCACGCGGCCGTCTGATGCTCGGCGGCGTCGGCGTGCGCAGGCAGAGATGCGGTGCGATTTCCCCGAGGACGCGCTCGAGCCCTCGCAAGATGGACACCTCTTCAGTACAGGAAGTCCGCTGCGCGTTCTTGCTCGAAGCGCCTGGCCGCGGCCGCGTCTGCCTCTAACCACGCGTCGAGCGGCTGGTCCGCATCGACGAGCGTGCGAAATTCCGGGCCACCCGTGAGTAGATCGATCGCCCGTCGATCACTGACGAACTCGTACGTCGCAGTGCGCCAGCGGAAGTGCTCGCTGCACGAGCGGCGCGCCTGCGCGATGAGCCGCAGGTAGAGCGTGTACGATCGGAACACGCGAGCGTCGGTGATGTGCACCTGCACGCCGAAACAACGCTCGCCTGCGTGCTTGTGGAAGGTCGGCGTGAAGCTGAGCGGCCGCAGCACGCAGCCATCGGCTTGCACGCGCTCCGCCAGCCGCGCGGCGTCGAGGAAGGGTGCGCCCCAGATCTCGAAGGGCCGCGTGGTGCCGCGCCCCTCCGAGAGATTGGTCCCCTCGAGCAGACATCCGCCCGGGTAAACACGCGCGGTTTCGAGGCTGGGCATATTCGGGGAAGGCAACACCCACGGCAACCCCGTCGACTCGAACGCAAGCTCGCGATGGTAGCCCTGCATCGGCACGACGTGCAGCGCCGCCGCATCGATCGCTCCGAGGCGCTGAGCACGCTTGCACAGCTCGCCGATGGTCAGGCCGTGGCGTACGGCGACGTCGCACAGGCCCACGAACGATCGGTACCCAGGGCGCTGGGGGCCACCCTCGACGATCTCCGCGCCCAGCGGGTTGGGCCGATCGAGCACGATGGTGGGGATGCCGGCGCGCGAGGCGGCGCGCAGCACGAGCACGGCGGTCCACACGAAGGTGTAGTAGCGCGAGCCCACGTCCTGCAGGTCGACCACGATTGCGTCGAGGCCCGCGAGTTGCTCTGCGCTCGGGCTGAGCGCATCCGGCGACGCACCGTAGAGCGAGTGCACGGGCACATCCCGGACGCCGCTGACGGCGGCATCGCCCACCGAGATCATGTCTTGCGCCTCGCCGCCGTAGCCGTGCTCCGGGCCGAAGAGTGCGTGCACCGACAAGCCCGCATCCTGCAGCACGAAGCGCGCGTGGCGCAGCCTGCGATCGACGCTGGCCGGATGCGCGCACAGACCGAGCCTGCGGCCACGCAAGAGGCGCAGCACGCTCTCATCGCCCTGCGCGATGCGATCGAGACCGGTCAACACGGGCGCGCTCATGGCTGTCATGGTCCCGCCGATAGGCGCCAGCCGTCAGCCCGCGTCGCTGGCAGCTTGCGTCGCAGTCTGCGCGCGCAATTCTTTGCTGAGCAGGTAGAGCACGGCCATGCGCACGGCCACGCCAGCTTCGACTTGATCCAGGATCACGCTGCGTTCGCTGTCCGCGAGCGCCGTGTGGATCTCGACGCCACGGTTCATCGGCCCCGGATGCATGACGATGGCGCGTGGATTCGCCAGCGCCATGTGCTTCTGCGACACGCCGTAGCAGCGCGAGTACTCGCGCATGCTGGGCACGAGCGGCCCCTCGAGGCGCTCCTTCTGGATGCGCAGCAGCATGATCACGTCGACGCCGGTGAGCGCCTCGCGCAGGTCATGGTAAACTTTCACACCCAGCATCTCGACCCCGGTCGGCATCAAGGTGCGTGGCCCGCAGAAGCGCACCTCGGAGCCAAAGCGACCGAGTAACGCTGCGTTGCTGCGCGCAACACGCGAGTGCGTGATGTCGCCGACAATCACGACCTTCAGACCCGAGAGGGTACCGAACGCTTTGCGGATCGCGAACGCATCGAGCAGCGCCTGGGTGGGATGCTCGTGTGCGCCGTCGCCGCCGTTGATCACGCTGCAGCCGATGTGCTTGGCCACGAACGCCGGAGCACCGGAAGCCGCATGGCGAATCACCACGAGGTCCGGCCGCATGGCCTCGAGCGTCTTGCAGGTGTCGAGCAGCGACTCGCCCTTGGACACGCTCGAGCCGCTGCTGCTCACGTTCACCACGTCGGCGGAGAGGCGCTTACCAGCGAGCTCGAACGAGGTGCGCGTGCGCGTGGAGGCCTCGAAGAACATGTTGATCAACGTCTTGCCGCGCAGCGTGGGCACCTTGCGCACGGAGCGACGCGAGACCTCGATGAACGACTCGGCGGCGTCCAGGATCTGGTTCACATCGTCGCGATCGAGATCGGCGATGCTGAGCAAGTGGTTGTGACGGAAGCCCGCGCTCATGGTCTTGCTCCACCGGGGGCTTCGGACGGGCGCCACACGCGCAGGAAGGCACGATCGGCAGCGCCGCCTTCGGCGACCACATCGAGCGCGTAGCCCTCGGGAACCTCGACCCGCTTACCGATGAAGTCGGCTGCAACAGGAAGTTGTCGGCCACCGCGGTCACACAACACCGCGAGCCAGATGCGGCGCGGCCGACCGTAGTCGAACAGGCAGTCGATCGCGGCGCGCACCGTGCGCCCGGTGTGCAGCACGTCGTCGACGAGCACGATGTCAGCGCCTTCCACCACGAAGTCGATGCGGCTGGGGCCGACTTTCGGATCGGGTAAGGCGCTCGCCGCATCGTCACGGTAGAGCGTGATGTCGAGCGAGCCCACCGGAACGCTGCGACCCTCGACCTTCGTGATCTCGTCGGCGAGGCGGCGCGCGATCGGCGTGCCACCCTGCTCGATGCCCACGAGGGCCAACTTCGCGGTGGCGCGCGTGCGCTCCACGATCTCGGAGGCCACGCGCCGGATGGTACGCCCGATGGCATCCGCATCGAGCACGATCTGACCAGGCGCATCCACGAGCGCCATCTAAGCGCCGGACGTCGGATGCGGTCAAGAGCGATCCCTGCAAAGCTCAGTGCAGTCGAAGTGCCCGGGTTGGTGGCTGTCGGAGATCGTCGCGAACGGTGCTTCGAGGGCGGTGCGATCGATGCGCCGGGACGGTCGGCTTGCGCGACTGATGAGCAGGCGGCGCAACGTGCCGGGGCGCTTGGGGTCGGCAGGTCGCTCTCGGGCTCGGGAGAGTATCCTCGGCACGACCGCCACGGCTTCGCACGCGGCGCAGCGGGCCTGCGAAACGAGCCCGAGAGCGACCTGCCGACCCCAAGCGCTTCAATGTCATGGCTGAGTGAGCAGGCGGCGCGACGTTGCAGCAAGCGTTGTCGTCTGACGCCGACGACACGGTTGCTCGCACGGTCTGCTGCCGATGCTCATGGCCTGCCAGGTCACGCTCACGCCCACCTCGCTACTGGAGCGTGTTGGGATGGCGGGTCGCTCCCGGGCTCGTTTCGCAGGCCCGGGGCGCGTCGTGCGAAGCTACGGCGGTAGTGCCGAGGATGTTCTCGCGAGTCCGGGAGCGACCCGCCATCCCGACACGCCCCAGCAGGTTGTGATGACTGCTCAGGTCTCTGCATGCCAACTGCGCGCGAAACGCGACGCGCACTTGGCGCGACGACGGTGCTCAGCCGTCGAGCGGCATGCGTGCGCCCGGATCGCCCATCGGCATCTTCTCGCCGTTGTTCTTGCGCTGCTGCATCTCGTACTTCGAGGGGCAGCGCGGGATCACCTGATTCGCGAGGAAGTAACCATCGCCGGTGAGCTTACCCTGCACGGTGACCTTCAAGCCCATCCCGTCTTTGAACGTGTCCGGCACGATGCACTGCGGGAAGCGCACGGGCATCTCCCGGCCTTCCTTGCCGAGC
>DASVHQ010000184.1:0-14282 GCA_036382515.1 Polyangiales bacterium
AGCTGCAACTCAAGACGAGCTCGGCTGGCAAGGCACTCTGTCCGAGCCGATCGAGTGGCTTCGCAAACCGTTTATGCCATCGGCGCTGGTGAAAGACGTGGCGCGAATCGTGGAGAAGCACCGCGCCAAGAAGCGCTCGACGCGACCGGTGTGAACCCGAGCCGGCTGCAGTGAACGCAGGCAGGCACGAGAACGAATAGGCGATCGTCATGACCAACCAACCGCTACCTGCCGTGGTCGCCGCCGCGGGCCAAGCTCGCGAACACGAGCTCGATGTGCGACCCGTGCTCGCCAAGGGTGGCGATCCCTTCCACCTGATCATGAAGACCGTGCAGACGCTCGGCAGCAACGAAGCGTTGCATCTGATCGTGGGCTTCGAGCCCGCGCCGCTCTACGCGATCATGCGCAGCGCGGGCCGCGCCGCCCACACCGAGCAGCGCGACGGCGCCTACCATGTATGGTTCTACCTCGACCCGAAGCTCACCGCCGAGCCTGCACCCGGCGCCGAGCGCGTCGCGCTGCAGCCTCCCGTCGAAATGGACGTGAGGGGTCTCGAGCCGCCCGGACCGATGGTGGCGATCCTCGAGAAGCTCGCAAGCCTCGGCCCCGGCGCACAGCTGCTGGTGCAGCATCACCGCGAGCCCGTGCTCCTGTACGAGAAGCTGAAGCTGCGGGGCTATGCCGCGCGCACCACGCGTCGTGGCGAAGGCGACTACATGGTGCACGTCGCGCCCGCGTGGGCGTTCGACGACGCCCCCAAGACCACCACGGCCTGAGCCATGGCCACACCGAGCCACCGGCAGCCTCAAGCTCGTCGTCACGTTCACCTCACCCGCTTGCCCGGCCGGCGACGCGCTGGTCGCAGGCATCGAGCGCAGGCTCGCGCGCATCCCGGAGATCCGCTCGCTCGATCTGCAGGTGAGCTTCGATCCCCCCTGGACGCCGGAGCGGATCAGCGCGGCAGGCAAGCTGAGCCTGGGTTGGAAAGAGTGACCCGCTGCGCTGCCGAGCACGCGCGCTAGACGCGATCGAACGGCACGACGCTGACCTTTTCGACGCGCGGGAGCTTGGCGAATTGCGCGCGCAGCTCCTTGGCCGTGGCCACCACGGTGATCACCTGATCGCGGCGCGACAGGCGCTTTTGCAGCGCAGCGTGCGCGCTGGCGACCGTGACCTCTTGCACGCGCGACACGAAGCCCGAGTGGTAATCGGCGGGCAGGTCGAAGACTTCGATCTCCACGCTCTGATCGAGGCGCTTGGCCGCGGTGTCCACCTCGAAGGCGTGGCTCTTCACGAGGAAGCTCTTGGCCATGCGCAGCTCGCTCGCGGTCACACCCTTGTGCACCCACTCGTCGAACAGGCGCAACTGCAGCTCGGTACAGGCGCGCGCATCTTTCGCGGCGGGGAACGTCCACATGGACCACAGGTCGCGCTCGCGATCATGGCCGAGGCTGGAGCTGGCTCCGTAGGAGAGCCCGCGCACCGAGCGTACCTCGTGGGTGAGCCGCGCCGTGAACAGGCCGCCGAACACAGTGTTTGCCACCTGCAACGCAGTGTGGTCGGGGTCGTCGACGTGCGTGCCGAGCGTGCCGATCAAGATCTGCGTCTGCGTGCGCTCGGGCTTGTCCACGAGCAGCACGCGGCGGCCAGGCGCCAGCTTGGGCGGGGGCACGCGCTCGCTCGGGCCGCGACCAGCCGGCAAGCGCAGGTAACGCGTGACCAACGTCGCCGCACGCTCTGCGCTCACGGCGCCGGCCATGCCGACCACCACGTTCTGGCTCACGAAGTGCTTCTCGTAGTTGGCGAGAACCTGGGAGCGGCTGAGCGTGCGCACGCTCTGTGCATTGCCGGTGGTGGGCCGGCCGTACGGGTGCCGACCGAAGGCGAAGGCGCGGAAGTTGCGCGCTGCGAGCGAGCGGTCGTCGTCGCACAGGCTGCTCAGCTCGGCGAGCGTCTCACGCTTGACGCGTGCAAGATCGCTCGCGCGTAGCGCCGGAGCGCCGACCAGCTCGCACACCAGGGCGAAGAAAGGCTCGAGGTTGCTCGCCACGACCGAGCCGCTGACATGCACGTAGCTCGGCGCGCAGCCGACACCCAGCTGTGCCCCGAGCGCGTCGATGCGCTCCTCGACCTCGGCTGCGGGCAGACCGCGCGTGCCCATGCGCAGAAGGCGTGCTGTGGCGCGCATCAAGCCTTCGCTGCCGCGCGGGTCGTGCACGCTGCCAGTGCGCAGCGACAGGCCGATGTGCACCAGCGGCAACGCGTGCGATTCTTCGACCAGCACCACGGTGCCCGTTTCGGTAACCATGCGCTCGGTCACGCGGACTCCTCGGCCTTGGGCAGCACTTCGATGCGTGTGCGCCTTCGGGTGTCGAACACTTGCTTGGCCACGCGCTGGATGTCGCGCGGCTTCACCGCTCGCAGCGCATCCAGACGCGAGAACAGCACCTCGGCGTCACCTGCAACGGTCTCGAAGAAGCCCAGTTGCTCGGCCTTGCCGCCCGCGGTCTCGAGGCCCTGCAAGAAGCCCAGCTCCACGCGGTTCTTCACCTTCGTGAGCTCGGCCATGGGCACGAGCTTGTTGCACATTCGCTTCAGCTCTTCGTCGACTGCGGCCAAAGCCACGGAAAGCTCGCGACCTGGGCGCAGCGACAGCCAGATCTCGTACAGGCCCGGGTCTGCAAACGGCGCGGTGGAGCCGTGCAGATCGGCCACCAGCTCTTCGTCGCGCACCAGCCGCGAAAACAGGCGCGAGCTGCGACCGCCGAACAAGATCTCGCCCGCCAGCGCCAGGGCCGGGTAGTCGCGATCACGGAACGACGGTGCGCGGTAGCCGAGCGCAAGCTTGGGCGCAGGCGTGGGGCGATGCAGCTGCTGCGTGCGCTCGCTGCGCTGCGGCGGCTCGGCCTTCGCTTTCAGCTTCGGGATACGCGACGGCGGGATCGGCCCGTAGTGCTCTTGCACGAGCGAGAGCACGTCGGCTTCTTCCACGTCGCCCACCACCACTAACGTGGCGTTGTTGGGCGCGTAATACGTGCGATAGAAAGCTTCGCAGTCTTCGGTGGTGAAGCCTTCGATGTCTTTCATCCAACCGATGGTCGGCCAGCCGTACGGATGCTTGGTGAACGCCGTGGCGTACAAGAGCTCACTGACCTGGCCCTCGATGTCGTCCTCGACGCGGTAGCGCCGCTCGTTCGCGACCACGTCTTTTTCCGAGGTGACCTGCTTCTTCTTCAAGAGCAGGTGCTGCATGCGGTCGGCTTCCAGACGCGCGATCAGCGGCAGCTCGCTCGCGGGCAGCTCGGAGTGGTAGTGCGTCCAGTCCGTCCAGGTGGCGGCGTTGGTCTCGCCGCCCGCGCTCTCGATCAGGCGATCGAGCTTGCCGGCGCCCAGGGTCTCGGTCTGATTGAACATCAGGTGCTCGAACAGATGCGCGAGACCGGTCTTGCCGGGCTGCTCGTGCTTGCTGCCGACGCGAAACCAGGTGTGGTAGCTGAGCACCGGCGCGGAGTGGTCGGGCAGGACCAGCACCGACAGTCCATTGCCCAGGCGATAGCGCGCCACGGTGAGCCCGCCGCCAAACGAGAATTCGCCCACGGCACGCAGCCTTGCGGTGGAACGTTTGGCGCGCTTGTTGAGGCGTGCGACGAGCTGACGGCGATGGGAAGAGGCGGCTTGCAAAGGGCTCCGAGGGTGATCCGAGCGCGTTTCGGAGTCAAGTTGGCAAACAGCCCAAACCAATGGTAACGCCGCGTTCATGATCGAGCTCGGTACCGACGTCCGCGTGCGCTTTGCGCCCTCCCCCACCGGTTATTTGCACATCGGAGGCGCGCGCACCGCGCTCTACAACTGGCTGTGGGCCCGAAAGACCGGCGGCAAGTTCATCCTGCGCATCGAGGACACCGATCGCGAGCGCAGCACGCAAGCGAGCGTGCAAGCCATCCTCGACTCGATGACCTGGCTCGGCATGGACTGGGACGAAGGCCCCGGCAAAGACGCAGGCACCGGGCCGTACTTCCAGACCGAGCGCGTGGCCATCTACCAGGGCTATGTCGACAAGCTGATCAGCGCGGGTGCGGCCTACCGCTGCTACTGCACCAAGGAAGACCTCGACCGCGCGCGCGCCCTGCACAAGGCACGCAGCGGCAGCGAGCAAGGCTTTCGCTATCCGGGCACCTGCCGCGAACGCAAGACCGAGCCCGCCGGCAAGCACGTGATTCGCTTGCGTGCGCCGTCCACGGGAAGCACACACTGGGACGACCTGATCAAGGGCCGCATCGAGATCGGCAACGACACGTTGCAGGACTCGGTGCTCATGCGCGGCGACGGCATCCCGCTGTACAACCTGGGCGCCGCCGTGGACGACATCAGCATGGGCATCACGCTGGTGGCTCGTGGCGACGATCACGTGATCAACACGCCGCAGCAGATCTTGATCTACAAGGCGCTGGGCGTGGCACTGCCGAAGTTCGCGCACATGCCCATGATCCTCGCGCCCAGCGGCGAGAAGCTCAGCAAACGGCACGCTTCGGTGTCCGTGATGGACTACCACGAGCAGGGCTTTCTGCCGGATGGCGTGCTGAACTACCTGGCGCGCCTGGGCTGGTCGCACGGCGATCAAGAGATCTTCACGCGTGCGGAGCTGATCGAGAAGTTCAACTGGGAGCACTGCGGCGACACCAGCGCGCGCTACGACCTCAAGAAGTTCCAGCACGTGCAAGCGAGCCAGCTGCGCATGCTCTCGCCGAGCACGCTCGCACAGCACGTGGTGCCGTTCCTTGCGAAGCGCGGGCTCACCGTGTCAGCGAACGATCCGCGGCTGCTCACGGCGGCGCCGCTGGTGCAACCGCGCGCAACGACCTTCATCGATGCGGCTGACGCGCTCGACTACTTCTTTCGGCCGGCACCAGTGATGGACGAGAAAGCCAAGGCCAAGTTCCTCGGCGCCGACAGGCTGCCGCTGCTCGGCAAGCTCGCGGCCGTGATCGAGCCCGTCACGCCCTTCACGCGCGAGCCGCTCGAGAGCGCGGTCAAGAGCTGGCTCGAGCAGGAGAAGCTCGAGCTCAAGGATGTCGCGCAGTCCGCGCGTGTGGCGCTCACCGGTCGCACCGCGAGCCCGGGCCTGTTCGAAGTGATGGAAGTGCTGGGCCGCGAAGTCACGCTCGCGCGCTTGCGTCATGGCTGAGCTTGCAGCGAGTCGCTTGCGCGCGGCGCTCGCGCTCCTGCAGCCGCGGCGCTTCTTCCTCGAGACCTGGCGCACGCTCGACGAGCAGGCACGCGCAGAGCGTGCGCAGCACGACGGTCACGAGCTGCAGCCGCTCGTCGTGCTGGTCACCGCGTGCGTCAGCCTGACGCTGATCCAGTACCTCGGCTCGGCGTTCGTATTCGCCGACCTGTGCGACTACCTGGCCGATCAGCGACACAGCGTGTTCTTCACTGACTTGCGCAAGGGCCCGCACTATGTGCTGTGGCAACTGGGCTACTGGGCGAGCCTGCGCGTGCTCGGCTATCTCGTGATCCCGGCCCTCGTCGCGCGCCACGTGCTGCGTGAGCGCCTGCGCGAGCACGGGCTGTGCATCGCAGGGCTGCGTGAAGCCGGGCCGCTCGTCGCGCTGCTCATCTCGGGCGCGCTCTTGCTCGTGTGGGCGTTCAGCCAGCTGCCCGCCTTCCAGGCCTACTATCCCTTCTATCGAGAGGCGGGCCGCTCGTACTTCGACCTCGGCCTGTGGGAGCTGTGCTACGTGGCGCAGTTCTTCGCGCTCGAGTTCTTCTTCCGCGGCTTCCTCGTGCTCGGCTGCCGGCGCAGCCTCGGCTCGCACGCCGCGTTCGTCTCACTGCTGCCCTATTGCATGATCCACTTCGGCAAGCCCTGGCCCGAGACGCTCGGTGCGATCGGCGCCGGGCTCGTGTTCGCCACGCTCGCGCAGCGCACGCGCTCGATCGCCAGCGGCTTCGTGATTCACGCCGTGATCGCCGTCGCGATGGACCTCGCGAGCCTCGCGCGCTTGGGGCAGCTGCCGAGTGTGCTGTTCTCTTGAGCGGACGGTGGAGAACGACAGGTGGTGGCCGACGGCGCTCAGGGACGGTCGACTTGCAAGCCTGCGCAGTCATCGCAAGGTGCCGGGGCGTGTTGGCAGGGCGGGGTAGCTCCCGGGCTCGGAGAGTGTCCTCGGCACAACCGCCACGGCTTCGCACGACGCGTCCCGGGCCTGCGAAACGAGCCCGTGAGCTACCCCGCCCTGCCAACACGCTCCAGTAGCGATGTCGGCCTGAGAGTGACATGGCTCGCCGTGAGCATCGGTAGCAGGCAGTGCGAGCGACCGAGTTGGCGGCGGACGACAACACTTGCCGCGACAACACTTGCCGCGACGTCGCGCCGCCTGCTCACTCTGCCACGACGTTGAAGCGCTTGGGGTCGGCAGGTTGCGATGACTGCTCCGTCTTGCAAGCTGATCGTCCCGCGCCGAGCCCCGTATCGCCAACGCGCCGTTCGCCACCATGTCCTGGTCTCCACATCCTCGAGCCCGCCCGCCATGCGCGCCGCCGTGCCACCTGATTTTCTGCAGTGATTACTGCCTTGAGTTCCGCTCTGCCAGACTTTTCCATCCACGCACGAAACATGAGCCACCCTTCGCTACAAGTAATTACATTTCGGTGACAATTGCGAGGCGACGCGTTGCTTACCTTCTGGCGCAGGCTCGGGGCTCTCTTTTTCCCGAGCAGAACGAGGGTTTGTGCACGCCAGCATGGATGTCTTCATCATTGCCCTGTACCTGATCGTTCTCTCCATTCTCGGCATCTACGGCTTCCATCGCAGCCACTTGCTCTTCCTCTACTGGAAGCACCGCAAGGACGTACCCACGCCGCCCGAGCGCTTCGTCGAGCTGCCGCACGTCACGATCCAGCTGCCGATGTTCAACGAGATGTACGTCGCGGAGCGCTTGCTCGAGGGTGTCGCGAACATCGACTACCCCAAGGATCGCATGGAGATCCAGGTGCTCGACGACTCCACCGACGAGACCGTGGAGATCGCGATGAGGAAGTCGGCCGAGCTGCGCGAGCGCGGCTTCGACGTGAGCTACCGGCACCGCGAAGACCGCCACGGCTACAAGGCGGGCGCGCTCGAAGAGGGTCTGCGCGAGGCCAAGGGCGACTTCGTGATGGTGTTCGACGCCGACTTCGTGCCCACGCCGAGCATCGTGAAAGACCTGATCCACCACTTCACCAACCCGAAGGTGGGCATGGTGCAGGCGCGCTGGGGTCACCTCAACCGCGACTACTCCGTGCTCACGCGCGTGCAGTCGATGATGCTCGACGGTCACTTCGTGATCGAGCACATCGCGCGCAACCGCTCGGGCCGCTTCTTCAACTTCAATGGCACCGCCGGCATCTGGCGCCGCAGCACGATCATCGACGCCGGTGGCTGGCAGCACGACACGCTCACCGAGGACATGGACCTCTCGTTCCGTGCACAGCTGCGCGGCTGGGAATTCATCTACGTGCCCACGGCGATCGCGCCGGCCGAGATTCCCTGCGAGATGAATTCCTTCAAGGGCCAGCAGTTCCGCTGGGCCAAGGGCTCCGCCCAGACCACGCGCAAGCTGATCGGCGTGGTGCTCAAGGCGAACATCCCGCTGAAGGTGAAGATCGAGTGCATCTTTCACCTCACCAACAACTTCGCGTACCTGTTCCTGGTGATGCTGGCCATGCTGCAGCTGCCGAACATGCTGATGCGTCAGAAGATGCACCACCCGTATCTTTTGCTGCTCGACGTGCCGCTGTTCGCGAGCACTTGCCTGTCGATCATCGTGTTCTACTTGACCACGCACCGCGCGCTCTACGGCAACCTGCGTGAGGCCGTGAAGCGCTTGCCGCTGATGATGGCGCTGTCGATCGGCCTGTCGATCAACAACGCGCGCGCTGTCGTGGAAGGCTTGTTCGGCATGCAGTCGGAGTTCGTGCGCACACCCAAGCACGGCATCGAGCTGAGCAACCAGGGCTGGGCCGGCAAGAAGTACAAGGCCGCCAAGCACATCGGCACGTACATCGAGCTGGCGTTCGGGGTCTACTTCGTAATCACGATCGCGCTGGCGGTGGTGACGGGCTCGTGGGTGAGCATTCCCTTCCTTGTGCTCTTCATGGTGGGCTTCCTGTACGTCGGCGCGCTCAGCCTGTACCAGTTGCGCTGACGGCGAGACGCGACGAGCGCGAGACGGGTGCGGGCGAACGCGGTGAGCTGGGGGGCTGCTGTGCTCGGCCTGGGCGGGTCCCCCCGGACTCGCACGCTCGAAGCGTGGCGGCAGCGAACGCGACGGCGTCACCCGACGCTGACCGATGCGTCGGCGCAGCGTGCTCAAGCACAGGACCCCCCACCCGGGCCTGCGCGCAGCAGCACCCCAGCTCACCGCTCAGGGCAGCGCCACTCGCGAACGCGAATCGGTGCTCAGGCCGAACGTGGCGAGCTGCGAGGCATGCGCCGACGACTTCGGTTGGGGCTGGTGCGGCTCGTGCGTTGTTGGGGGAGTCAGCGCGAGCAGGTGGTGCTCGTTGCGGTCCGAAGGCGCCGAAGTCGCGGCCCAGATACGCCGTACCTGGTCGCCGCCATCAGTTGCAGCACGGTCATCGCCAAACCGCCCAACACGGGGGTGGCGAAGAGGTGAGCGTCGTGGTGAGGGGTTGTTGCGCGCAGGCCCGGGTGGGGGGTCCTGTGTTCGAGCACGCAACGCGTCGCGATCGCCGCGTCGGGGAGCGCTTTCGCCGTCGCCCCAGTCGCGCATCAAGCGTGCGAGTCCGGGGGGACCCACCCGGGCCGAGCACAACAGCCCCTACCGCGACGCGTTCACCACGCGCCGCTTCCCCGGTCAGCGACGCTGAAACACGTAGAAGTGCTGCACCACGCCCGCATCGCCGAGCAGCGCAGCCGCCGGCGAGCTGCGCAGCCGCTCCTCGACCTGCAAGAGCTGGTAGTCCACGTAGCCCACCCATGGCAGCACGGTGTCCACCAGCTTGCGCTTGAGCACGGAGCTCTGTGCGGCTTTCGCGACGCTCAGCGTGCTGCGACCGCGCGGGACCAGGTGCGAGACCGTGGTGCGCTCGTACTGGAGCTGCCAGTCCGGGGCGAAGAGCGCCGCGTAGACCTCGGGGCGCCGAAACAGCGCGCGGTAGCCGCCCTCGCGCGCGTCCACGCTCGGGCCGTTGGGATCCACTGGCTCCCGGATGACCAGGCGCGCGCCGGGCTTGGTGTGCTCGCGCAGCACCTCGCACAGGCGTGGCAGATCGTCGTCGTTGATGTACACGAGCACGCCGCCGATGTGGATGAGATCGAAACGCCGGGCTTGCACCGGTGGTGCGAGGATCGAACCGACGAGGCACTCCACGGAAAGCCCGCGACGCGCGGCGTTGCGCTGTGCGCCCGCGACGAGCGAGGGTGCCAGCTCGACCATCGTGACGCGTGCGCCTTGCTCGGCGAACCACAGCGACCAGCGACCGGTGCCACCGCCAAGATCGAGCACGCTCTCACCGCGCAGCACGCGAACCACGTGTCGCAGGTGGCGCGCCTCGGCACGAAAGCGAAAGCGCGCGACGCCCACGGAGCTCTCGACGGTGCCGCGCAGGAAGTCGGGGTCGTCCAGGAGGTCGCTGCGTGCAGTGTCGTAGAAGCTGCGGATGCGCTCGTAGTCGATCATGTGGAAGCTCGCGCGCAGGCGCTCGCGTGTGGGCAGGCCGGCGCGGGCGCAAGCTTACACGGCTTTTGGAGGCCGCTGGCACCGTGTCGCTTGCGAAGGGCGAGCGCCGGGCATTAACATCGAACGGTGAACAGCGAGCGCGTTCCTGGTGCTTCCTCACGCGCGGCCCGGCCCAGGATCCTGGTGGTCGGAGCGGGCCCTTTCCAGCTCGAGATCTTGCGGGCGGCACGCGATGTCGGCGAGGTCGTGGTGGTCGACGGCTCGCCCCATGCCCCGGGGCTTGCGCTCGGTGACGTGCCACGAGTCGTCGACATCGCCGACGCAGACGCTGTCGTGCGCGTGGCGCAAGAGCTGAAGATCGACGGCGTGGTCACAGCCGCAAGCGACGTGGCCGTGCCCGCAGTCAGCGCGGTGGTGCAAGAGCTCGGGCTGGTCGGCATGGCGCCCGTGGTGGCGCAGCGCTGTCGCGACAAGCTGGAGTGCTTCGAGTGCGTGTCCGCGGCCGGGCAAGTGGTCCCCGAGACGCGCGCCGTGGAAGACGCGCTCGAGGCCGAGGCCGCCGTGCAGGAAGTTGGCGGCTATCCTGCGATCGTGAAGCCGCGCTCCGGTGGTGGCGGTCGCGGCGTTTCACTCGTGCAGCGGCCCGAAGACTTGCCTGCCGCGCTGGCCTGCGCACGGCGCGCCTACGGGCCGGGCACCCGGGGCGTGCTCGTGCAGGAGTTCATCTCGGGTCGCTCGGTGGGGGTCGAGGCGTTCTTCGTCGCTGGCAAGCTGGCCGGCGCGTTCGTGCTGGATGATCACTTCGAGCAGACCTTCATCGCGCCTGCCGGGCACGCCTTGCCCGGCACGCTCGATGCGGCAACCGAGGCCAGCGTGCGCGACGCGGTCGAGGACTTCGGCCGCGCGCTCGGCCTGAGCGACGGTCCGGCCAACTTCGACCTGCGCTACGTGAATGGCCGCACTGTGATGCTGGAGGTGAACCCGCGGCTGGGCGGCAACTCGATCACGGATCTGGTGCGCGCCTCGTACGGCGTCGACCTCGCCGTGGCCACGGTGGCCGCCGCGCTCGGCCGCGATCCGCGACCGCTCTTGGCGCGCAAGCTCGTGCAGCCGACAGCTGCACGTCTGATCCTCAAGCATGGGCACGGAACCGCACGCTGCCCCGATGCCATG
The DNA here is from genome assembly GCA_036382515.1 of Polyangiales bacterium. Classification (GTDB taxonomy): domain Bacteria; phylum Myxococcota_A; class Polyangia; order Polyangiales; family JAFGIB01; genus JADGRF01. The sequence goes on from DASVHQ010000184.1 coordinate 10,860, forward strand.
GCAGGTTGGTCGGGCCATCCCGACGTGCTCTCGCTCGACCTGCTGGTGAGCGACGGCCAGCCGGCGCTGGTGCGCGTGGACGAGTGGACGATCCTCGGCCGCGCGATGGTTCGCGGTGCGAGCACGCAAGCCGCCGCCGAGCTGGCTGAGCAAGTCGCGCACGACGTGGCTGCGCGGATCACGCTGGCGTAACGAGTCGGCGTGCGAGACAAGCATTCAGCGCAACCTGCTGGGGCGCTTGGGGTCGGCAGGTCGCTCTCGGGCTCGGAGAGTGTCCTCGGCACTACCGCCGCGGCTTTGCAAGCGGCGCAGCGGGCCTGCGAAACGAGCCCGAGAGCGACCTGCCGACCCCAAGCGCTTCGATGTCATGGCGGAGTGAGCAGGCGACGCGACACCGCGAGAGGTGTTGTCGTCCGACGCCGACGACACGGTTGTTCGCGGTGATTGCTGTCGATGCTCACGCCGAGCTAGGTCACGCTGATCTCGCCATGGCTGGTCGGTGCTCACGCCGCCCCAGGTCACGCTGACATCGACCTGGCTACTGGAGCGTGTTGGGAGGGCGGGTCGCTCCCGGGCTCGTTTCGCAGGCCCAAGGCGGATCTTGCGAAGCCGTGGCGGTAGTGCCGAGGACACTCTCCGAGCCCGGGAGCGACCCGCCCTCCCAACACGCCCCGGCAGGTTGTGATGAATGCACAGCCTCACGCGGCGGAGCTCACAGGAATTCGCAAACGTAAGCGCTGGGCTCTTCGGCCTTCACGTCGAAGCCGCTCTTGCCCGGCACCTCGAACACCGTGCCCGCGGGGTAGCTGCGCCACTCGCTCTTGCCGGCGAGACGCACGAACAGCTCGCCGCTGCTCACACTCATGCGCTCGGGCGCATCGGTGTTGAAGTGGTACTCGCCGCGATCGATCACGCCGGCGGTGAGCTTGCGACCCAGACGCTCGAAACCGACGCTCTGGACCTTGCCTTCGAAGTACGTGCTGTGCTTGAGCATGGCGCGGACTTTACACCGAGAAATGCCGGCGTCCATACGGGATCGCGACGCGGCCGTGCACCGGCCCAGCCAGCGCAGGCTCAGCGCGTGGCAGCGTCGAGCGCCAAACCCAGAGCCACCAGCAGATAGCCCTCGAGGCCCGCACGGCCGGGCAGCGCGCCCAGCTCCAGGGTGTAGGCGAAGCCCACGCCCGGGGCGGTGTGCCAGAAGGCGTCGATCGAGCCCTCCATGCCCACGCGCAGACCCACCGGGACCTCGTTCGGAGCGCCCATGTACTTCGGCTCGAGCACGCGGTAGCGCACCAGCGACGGCAAGGTGGCGAGGGCGTCGATGTAGTAACGCCGAAAGCCGACCTCGGTCTTGCCGGTGACCACCGGTTCGAGATTCCAGTGCGTGCCCCAGCCGAAGCCGGCGGCGAGCATCGGTACCTCGTTGATCACGTTGACCGCAGGGGTGTCGCGCGTGCTCTCGACCGCGCGCGTGTAGCTGAAGCCCAGACGCAGCGAAAGCACGCTGCGCATCTCGGCTTGCGCGTCGATGTGATCGCTGCCCATGCGCGGGCCGCCCAGACGCTGACCGACCGGCATGTCGAAGTCGTGGTCGGTGCCGCCGTTGCCCGCGCCCTCGATCATGGGCGGGTCTTCCGGATACAGCGTGCCGGAGAGCTTCTCGCTGGTGAGCGTTTGCTGGATGTGGAACACCAGCAGGCCGGCGAGGCTGTAGCCTTGTTGGCTGGTATTACCGGCCACGTTCGCCCAGGGCAAGCGTGCGTGCAAGGCGAGGTCAAGGCGGCGATGGATGCCGTACTCGGCGCGCAGCGCGGAGCCAAACCAGCTCTGGCTCATGCCGGCCTGGAACGCGACGGGAAAGACGCCGATGCGCAGGTCGTAGGCCATCGGATCGCCGGGCTTGGCTTCGGCGAGCACGACGCTGGGCGCGGCGAGCAGGCACAGCGCGAGGCCTAGGTGGAGCGCGGGGCGGGGCACGGCGGGGCTTATCGCATGTCTTCGCAGACGGTGCATCCGGTCAACCGGGCCGGGATGTCGAGAGCCCGTTCATGCTTCGACGACCCGTGAGTGCGTCAACCGATGGTCTAGCACCGGGCGCGGCGCCGGCCGGTACGCCCGCCCGCTATCCACACCGAGCGCGCGCCGAGCGCGTGCGCGCCCCGACGAACAGCAGCAGCGCTGCGAGCAGCATTGCCCCGAGCGAGCCAACGGCCGGCACCACAGGCGGCTGGACGCAGGTGCCGGTTGCACACACGCTCGACGCGCACTGCGCGTTTCGACTGCAGCTCTTCGCTGCCGGGCCTGGGGTGCCCCCGATCGATCTGCGCGAGATCTGGCAGGCCTTGGGGCTCGAGCCGCGGGCCTGAACGAGCTCAGGCGACATCCGTGGAGACCATCGCGGATCGTCGCGATTGCCGACACTACAGACTTGCAGACGGACCATCGAGCAGGAACTGCTGCCAGGTGACCGCTGGGATCTCTGCTCGCTCGGCCGTGACGCGACCGGCTGCGCTGCAGATGACGAGCGGCTTCCAGCCAGGATGGCGGCGCGTGAACTCCAGCAGGCCCGCGAGGTCATTCAGCTGAAACTTGCCTGTCTTCACCTCCACGGCCCACTTGCCCCAGCTGCCGTCGAGGATTCCATCAACCTCGAGCGGTTCCTCACGCCAGTAAGACACGTGTTGACCTGTGTTCCAGGCGTGCGCGAGGCACGCGTTCTCTACCCATGCACCAAAGCGCATGGGATCGTCGTCGAGGCCGCCGATCCCATGCGGGTCCATCACGGCGAGCAGCGCGTTGTTGAGCGTCACGAGCTTCGGCGGCGACGCGCGACGTCGACTCGTGCGCGTTGCGTACTTCTGCAACGAAGCGACCAGGAACGCCTCCTCGAGTAGCGCCAGGTAGTGCGCGATGGTTTCGAGCGCACCGGCGTCCTGCAGCTGCCCCTTTATCTTCTGCAGCGACACGATTTGGGCCGGTGACGAAACGGCCACACCGAAGACCTGGCGAAGCAGCGCTGGCCGCCGCACGGTCGCGAGCGCGAGGATGTCGCGACCGATGGCAGGATCGAGGATGGCGTCGCGCACGTAGGCAGACCAGCGCTTGACGTCCTTCCTCAAAGAGAAAGCGCCGGGATAGGAACCCATGCGAACGACGAGCTCCGCGGCCTGCGTGGGTTTCATGTCGAACACCTCGGCGACAGACGAGGCTGACCAGTGCGTCAGCGTTAGCCGCTCGAACCGACCGGCAAGACTCTCTCGCGAACCGACGGCAAGGTGCAGCGCTGATGAGCCGGTTGCAACAAGGTGGATGGGCGTCTTCTTGCGCTGGAAGCCATCCCAGAACCCTTTCAGGCGCGCTGCCCAATCGTGAAGGAGATGCGCCTCGTCGAGCAGCACTACGGCTCGACCGTGCGTCGCA
>DASVHQ010000185.1:0-20613 GCA_036382515.1 Polyangiales bacterium
CGCGATCCGTCGCGACGTGATGCTGGCGCTCGACACCAAAGAGAACATCACCACGATCGAGCAAGAGATGACCATGCGCGCGCTCAAGCTGGGCTACCGCGTGGACGAAGTGCCGACGCACGAGTACGAGCGCAAGGCCGGTAACTCCACGATCAAGCTCAAGAGCGTGTGGGCGCGCTACTTGTACTCGTGGTTCAAGAATATGGTCTGAGCGCATGCGCGTGGTTGCGTGCGCGTAGTTGCGTGCGCGCGCTCGCCGCACGTGGGTCCGCAGCTGACGGCTGCAAGATTGTGCCACTACGGGGCGGGCTGGCTGCCGGGTGGCAGTGGCCCCTGAACCAGGATGTAACGGCCCTGGGCGCGCGACGGACCGTCGACGACCCAGACCGGGCGATCGCCGTAGGCGGCCAGCAAGCGCCGCTCGACGTTCGGGTCGCGGTCCCAGTACACCACGGGCCCGTTGGCATACGGGTCGAGCGGCGTGTGGTTGGTCGCGCCGTCGTAGTCTGGATGGATGGCGCCGCGCAGCAGCACGAGCGAACGGCCGAGGTCGTGGCTGCCGAGCAGCTCGCGCAGACCCGGGTGTAAGCCGCGGTAGTGGTGATACTTGTCGACCGCGCGCCACGGCACGAAGAGCAAGAGCGCGGTCAGGCTGAGCAGCGCGGCCGCAAGCGTGAACGGTCGCGTGAGGTGCGCGTGCGCGAGCCGCTCGTCCAGCAGCAAGAGTGCGCGTGCACTGAGCAACGTGAGCGGTACGATGGCCGTGTACCAGTAGCGCGCGCCGAAGTCGGGGCCGCCGCTCCACCAGTAGAAGGCTTGCGAGAAGACCACCGCGAAGACCCAGAAGATCAGCCACAGATCGGTGCGCCGTGCCCAGCCGAGCAAGAGCAGCGCGAGCACCAGCCACAGCGAGCCCGTGCTCCAGCCGAAGAGCTCGGTGTGGATGAGTGAGGTGCACAGCTGCGAGTTCACGATCACGTCACGTAGACCGTGGCCCGGGAAGGGGTCGAGCCCGTTCCAGGTGATGTCCCGGTTGGCGCCGAAGCCCATGTCGTTCCTGCCGTGACCCCAGTAGTCGTCCATGTACTTGGAGACGGGGAACGTCGTGGCGTTGCCGGTGAGCGCGCGGTTGTACGGCAGGTTCACCGCGCTGACGAGCAACGTGCCGAGCGCGAGCAAGACCACGGGTGCGAAGCGTATGCGCCGGCCGCGCGCCGTGAGCGCGCCGAAGCCGAGCACCACGGCGACCACCGCCGCCTCGAGCGGGCGCGACAGGCTGACCAGGCCGATGCACCCGCCCCCGACCAAGCAGTACGCGCTGCGCTGCGTGTCGCGGGTACGCAGCACGCAATAGGTCGCGAGCAGCGCACAGCCAAGCGCGAAGCTGTGTGACGTGAAGCTCATCGACATCAGCAGATGCCACGGCGAGACGGCGAAGAGCAGCGTGGCGAGTCGTGCGAGCTTCGCGTCGTAGAGGCGGCGGCTGACTGCGAAGACCAGGAGCACGTTGGCGGCACCGAGCAGCGGGTTCACCAGCCACGGCACGTGCGCGAGCACGCCGAGCGCAAGCACCGCGGGCCAGCCGGGCGGGAAGGGCGAGAAGCAGTGGCCGTTCTGGCAGCTCACCAGGTAGGTCTCGAAGGCCTCTTTCACCGGTGGTATGGGCGCGAAGAGCGCGCCGGTCGCGAAATAGCGCGCCTGAAAGAGGTAGGCGACCTCGTCGGGGATGTGCGGCGCGCGCTCGTACGAGAAGCAGGCGAGCAGCGCGGACACGCTGAAGGAGAAGAGCGCGCAGCCCACGGCCAGCGCGCCGAGTCCTTCGCGCGTGGCGCCGGGCTGCGGCTCGATCAAGGCGGCCAACCTGCGCTGCAGCGCATCCACAACGTTCTGTGGTAAGGCACGCAATGCAGCCCACAGCAGCGCTGCCGCCAAGAGCCGCAGCAAGACCGACAGCCCCAGCTCGACGCCGAACGCGGGCAGGTCACGCGACGGAAACGCCGCCGTCGCCAGCAAGAAGCCGAGCGCGATCAGGCAGCGCACGCCACCCAGCCGAGTCCACAGCGCGCTCGCTGCCGCTCGGAGGTCGCTGCGCAGCTGCCAGCTGACGGCCAGCCCGAGCGCTGCACACAGCAGCAGGCCCACGGCGTCGAGGGCTGGCAGCCCGCTGCGGCCGAGCATGCCGGCCGCGCGCAAGTGCTCGAAGTGCAGAGCTGGGCCCGCGTCGGTGAGCAGCAAGCGCAAGAGGCTCGCGAGCAGGAACGCCGATAGCCAGAAGACCGAGCGAATCATCAGCGGGCTTCTTCCTCGTGCGGACAAGCCGACGCGCAGTGCTCAAGAGCTGTCCAGAAATCGGCGCAGCGCGAGCGCGCCCGCAGAAAGAACCGCAGGAAGACTCGTGTATTTCGAGGATCTTTTCGAGGACGTAAGCCGCTATGAGCCATTTCTGGACAGCTCTTCAGGCCTTGCGCTTCTTCTTGCCTCTGGGCGCGCTCATCGCTGCCGCGACCGCTGGCTGACCCGCGCCGGGTGCAGCTTGCGGCGGCGTGTTGGTGCCGTCGACGTAGATGGTGGCTTCGGGCCCGCGCATGATGCGGATGGCCACCAGGACGCCGACGATCAGCATGGCGATCGAGCCGTACTGGCCAGGCGTGAAGCCGAAGTACCGCACGTCGCCGCCGTGGATCGGCACCTCGCGCAGGTAGTCGAGGAAGAAACGGGTGGGCGCGTAGAAGATCGGGATGAACGCCATGAAGAAGCCGCGCGGCAGCTTGCGCCTGCCGAGCACGAGGTTCAGCGCGATGGCGGCGGCGCTCCAGATCACCTCGTAGAAACCGAGGTCGTGACGCGGCAGACCCTGCTGGTTGTAGTTGTCGACCGCCAGGAAGAAGTGGCTGACTAGGCCCGGATGATCGTGCACCACGAAGCAACCCATGCGTCCGAAGAACCAGGCGAAGGGGAAGGCGAAGCAGAAGAGATCGCCCATCACGGTGATCGTCGCGCGCTTGCGGTGACGGAACAGAAACGCCGCCGCGACCCCGCCCGCAAAGCCCATGTACGAAGACAGGCCCATGTAGCGTTCGAAGAAGAGCTTGGGCTGCTTGACCATCTCCACGAACTCGTCCCAGTCGTAGAGCGGCTTGTTCAGCAGGTACGCGCACAAAAGGCCGATGCCGATCGTGTAGACCAGGAAGTCGGCGATGAGGCGGGGATCGACGCCGGTCTTCTCAGCGCGCCACTCGGCCACGCGCGTGCCCAGCAGGATGCCGAGCGCAACCAGGATGCCGAAGGGCTGAATCTCCAGCTTGCCGACGAGCGGCCAGCCGTGGAGCTGGAACCAGGGGATCAGAAGCAACGTGAACACGGGCGCGGACTATAGGCGCTTTGGCAGGCCGGTGCACCAGCCGCGGGCGGCGTTGCGGTGGCTTTGGGGTTGGCTATGCTCGCGGTCCGGCCACGCCGCAGGCGGTAAGCCCCAGATGACCACGAGCCACCACGACCCGCACGACCCGGACGACCCGCACGACCACGACGATAGCGCTGGCGAGCCGGCCCAGGATTCGGCCGTGGTGCTCGCGCCCGACACCTGGGCGGACCGCGTGATCGCGGGCGGGCTGTGGGGTGCCGGGGTGGCCTGGCTCGCGCCCATGCTGCTGCTGCAGATGGCCCTGCACCGCAGGGCGGGGCCCGAGCGCATCCAGTGGCTCGAGCGGCTCTACACGCGTGGTCAGATCCTCTTGACCGGCTCGCGCTGGCGCAGCGTGGTCGATCCGCGCATCGATCCCGCGCGTCCGTACATGTTCTTCCAGAACCACGTGAACCACCTCGACCACTGCACGATGTACGCCGCGACGCCGCACTTCAAGCAAGGCGTCGAGCTCGCCGAGCACTTCGCGTATCCGATCTACGGCGCTTTCATGCGTTCACGCGGAACGCTGCCGGTGCATCGCGGCGGCCCACGTGACTTCCTGCGTTTGCGTGACGCGATGCGTGCGGAATTCGAGCGTGGTCGCTCGCTGCTGGTCTTTCCCGAGGGCACGCGCACGTTGACCGGCCACCTGGGTCCGCTGCAGGCCGGCGTGTTTCGCATCGCGCTCGACCTTGGCGCGCCGATCGTGCCGGTGACTGTGACGGGCATGTATCGGGTCATGCGCAAGGGCTCGCTGCTGATTCGGCCTGGCTACGACGTGACCGTGTACTGCGATGCGCCGATCGAAACGCGCGGCAAGGGACGCCGCGACTTGCCGGAGCTCATGGAGCAGGTGCGCGGCGTGATGACGAGCCGGCTCGACACCTACTGGCGGAACAGCCAGCCTCGTCCCGGCTGGCGGCCAGACCCGGGCGTCTGAGCGCGCTGTGCGCGTGCCGGGCTGGCACTGTGGCGCCTGTGTCACAGTGTGAAGGCCCGCAGCCGACGGTGAGGTCCCGCGAACGCCATCGGTCGACGCTGCCAGGTCCACGTAACCACGGGTGTTTTCGGCCTGCGCTCCGCGCTGCTCGGGCTTGGCCCAGCGCTTGCTTTGATCTTCGTACGAGCGGCCGAGTTTTTCGCTACGCTCGGATCCACCACGCTCGAGGAGTCGCCATGATGCAGACTAGAAACGACGTACCGCGCTCGGCCATGCTCGTGCTGCTATGGCTCGGTTGCGCGGCGAGCGCACAAGCGCAGTCCGCGGTGAGCGCGACTGGCCCGGCCGCCGTCAGCGCCAGCGGTTCAGCGTCAGCCCTGCCGCCTGCGGCCGCGAGCGCGGCCAGCCCCGTTGCAACGGCCACGGCGCCATCGAGCGATTCGCCGCCGTCAGCTGCGGTTGCTGCGCAGCCGGAGCCCCCTGCCTTGCCTGCGCCAGCCGCAGGCGGCGCGTCGTTCGTGCCGGCCGCGCTGTGTCTGGTGGGCAGCTCCGAGGGCTTGCCGCCGGCCGATGCCATGACTGCGGCTGCGCTGGTCTGTGAAGCGCTGCGCGAACAGGGTGCACATGTCGAGGTGCAGCCGCTGCTGGATGCGCCCCAATCCGGCGCCGGTTCCGCCTACCGCATCGATCTGCGCCCGCTCGGCAGCATCGTTTTGTTGCATGTCGCGTACGAGTCGCCCATCGGGGTCGTGCACTCCGCGCGCAGCCTGCAGCTTGCGCATCTGGAGGAAGTGCCCGTGGCTGCGCCGCGCATCGCCGAGTCGCTGCTCACCGGCAAGCCGCTCGACCAGACTGCCAAGATCAACTCGCTGGTGGGCCAGGAAACCCGGCAGTACCAGAAGCAGTACGGTGAGCTGAAGTTCGGCGTCGGCATCTTCGGCTTCGGCGTGCCGAGCAGCGACGTGCTCGGCGGCTACGGCGTGCACGGCCAGCTCTACTACGAGACCGAGACCTACGCCGTGGGCGGTGAGCTGCGCCTGGGCGGCTCGGCCAGCGGTTCAGGCAACGCGTCGTTCGACGGCGTCTCGCTCGGCGCGCGCTACTTCCTGAATCAGCACGACATCACGCCGTTCATCGGCGGCGGCGCCGGCGTCTTGTGGTTGTCGTACGCGGACAAGGCGCCACTGTCGGCCGGTTCGTTGGGCACGCCGTACTACGACGGCCGCTACGAGCTGAGCGGCAGTGGCCTGGCACTGCACGCGGACGTCGGCGTCGAGCTCTTGCGCCTACACGACTCGCGCTTCGACATCCTGCTACGCGCGGATCTGCCACTGTTCATGGTGAAGGGCAGCGACAGCAGTGGCTCGTACTCGCACTACGCACTGCCGCTCTCACTGATGGCAGCGTACTCCTTCCCGTGAGCGCTCACGAGCGCGCGGCTCAGCTGCGCGGTGGCTTGCGCTTCTTCTGCCCGCTGGGCGTGAGCTTCTGCGGGTCGTCCACGGCGAGATGGATCACAGCGTCGCCGAAACGATCGCGCAGCGCGTCGAGGGCTGGCCCCAGGCGCTTGCGGCGCGTGTCTGGTTCGTGCGCGAAGAGCTCCAGCTGCTCGTGATGTTGCGCGCACAGGCCGCTCACTGACACCCCGAGCAGGCGCACGGGCTCGCTGATCTTCGCGGCATCCCAGAGGTCGATCGCGACTCTGCGGATCACCGCCGCGTCGTCGGTCGGCTCGGGCAAGCTGCGGCTGCGCGTGAGCAGCGGGTAGCTCGGCTCGTCCTGCGCGAAGCCGCGCGTGCGCGACACGCGCGAGCCGCGCGCTCGGCCCAGCTTGATCTTCAGCGTGATCGTCCGCCCGCACAGCTGATCGTAGCGCAGCCGACGAGCCACGGCGTCGGCATGGCTGGTGAGCGTCTGGGTCACGGTCGCGCGATCGCTGACGTCGCGCTCGAAGGTGTTCTCTTCGCCACAGCTCTTCTGCGCACGCGCAGGCTCCACGGGGCGGTCGTCTTCGCCACGCGCCAGCTTCTGCAGCTCGGCTGCGTGTTCACCAACAATGCGTTGTAGCTTGCGCAGGTCGGCGTTCGCCAGATCGCCGATCGTGCGCAGCCCGGCCCCGAGCAGCGTCCTCTCGGCCACCGGCCCAACCCCCCACAGCCAGCGGATCGGCAGCGGATCGAGCAGCGCGCGCGTTTGTTCGGCGGGCACGAAGCGCAGCCCGTCAGGCTTGCCGAGCGAGCAGGCGATCTTCGCCACGAGCTTGGAGCTCGCGATCCCGCACGAGATCGTCAGCTGAGTGTCTTGCCGCACGCGCGCTTTCAGGCGCTGCGCGAGCTCCACGGGCGTGCCGAACAGGCCCGTCGTGCCGCTGATGTCGAGGAAGGCCTCGTCGAGCGCGAGCGGCTCGATCACGGGCGTGAACTCCTCGAACACGCGGTGCACCTGCGCCGAGACCGCCGCGTACTTGTCCATGTCCGCCGGCAGGAAGACGCCCTGCGGGCAGAGCTCTCGCGCCCGAAAGCCGGGCATGGCGCTCTTCACGCCGTACTTGCGGGCCTCGTACGAGGCCGCTGCTACCACGCCGCGCGCCGAATTTGCGCCGACGATCACCGGCTTGCCGCGCAGCTGCGGCCGGTCGCGTTGCTCGACGGACGCGTAGAACGCATCCATGTCGGCGTGCAGCACGGTTCTCACGTGCAGAGTATAGCGGACGCTTCGTGCGCCCGGTCGAGGTGCTTCAACCGTGTGTCTTGCCGCGCAGCTCGGCAGGCCAGCCCGGCGTGCCAGGCTCGAGCTGCACGCCGCACGAATTGAGCACCATGGACACCAGCGTGTACTGGCCGACCGCGAAGAGCAGGTCGAGCATCTGTGCTTCGTTGTAGCGCGTCGTCAGCGCCTGCCAGGTCGGCTCCGAGACGAAGCTGTCGTCGTGCAGCTCGTCGGCCGCGCGCAGCAGCGCTGCATCGAAGGCATTCCACTGCGGATGCTCGGGCCCGTGACCGATCGCCACGATCTCTTGGTCGCTGATCCCCTCGATCAGCGCGATCGCCGCGTGCTGGCCCCATTCGTACTCCGAGCCGCAGCGGAACCCCGTGCGCAGGATCAGCAGCTCGCGGTCGCGACCGGGCAGCGTGGACTTCGCCAGCACGTGCGTGCCGAACACCAGCCAGCGCTTGGCGAGCTTCGCGTGTCGCGCCACCGTGCGGTAGACATTGAGCACCGGCGCATCCGGTGTGGCGCTCATGTACTTGCGGAACTCTTCGGGGAGCTGCGCCAGCGGCAGCGGCTCGATGCGGGGCTTGGTCAGTCGCATGACGTCTTTCGTGGCGCGTGCGTGAGCACGCGCGTGCCGCCTGGCAAGGCCCGCTCAGCTGCCTGATTTCGGCGGCGGCGGTGTGCTGCGTGAGCGCGTCACCGCGTCGGTGAGCGACTGCAGGGCGCCGAGCTCGATGTAGACGTACACACCGGCGCCCAGCGATACGAGCGCGCACAGCACGGGCACGACGGGGATCTCCGAGACCGCGGTGAGCGCGATGATGTCGAGCACGCCTGCCAGAAACGGCAGGATCGACAGCGCGGTGAGGTCCAGCATGCGTTGCCCGAAACCCACTTCTGGCAGATCGTCGTTGTCGCTCGACCCGAACGGGTTGTAGCTGACGCTCACGCGCCGGATGCGCCCCAGCACGAGCAGCAATAACGCCGGCAGCGCCAGCGGCACGAAGTGCAGCAGTGTCATGCCGCCGAGCTTCAGTGGCCCAAGCCGCACGTACTGGTACTGCCAGGTGAAGCGCTTCTGCACCGCGCTCACAGCCTCATCAGGCGTCTTGCTCTTGACCTCGTCCCAGAGGTCAGCAGCGCGCGTCGACGCGAACGCCGTGCCCTGCAGCGCGGGTAGCGCGGCCCGGCGCATGTCGAGGTGCACGGGAATCTGCAGGGTCTGCGCGGCGCCGCCGCTGGGCTCGAGCACGACTTCCGCCGTCGCCCACGCGGGATCAGCCGCCGGCTCGGCGGGCCGCACGGCAAAGCTCAGCGCTTGCTTGGCGCCGTCTTCGTAGCGCTTCTGCTTCTGGTCGAGATCGCTCTTACACTGCTCCAGCGTGGCACGGGCTTCCTTGCGCGATTGATCGGCCTTCAGGATCGCCTTCCAGTTGGCCTTCCACTTCTTGCGCGCCGCGAGCAGCTCCTCGGCGGCGTTTAGCTGCTGGCTGGCTTGGTCGAACGCTGCTTGCGCGGCGGCCGCTTCGGAGCGTAGCCGGGTGACGTCGTGATCGAGCGTGACCTCGGCTTCGGTCACCTTCGCGTTCACGAGCTTGACGCTCGCGAGCACGACCTCGCGTGCCGCTGGCTGGCGCGACAGCCGCCAGGCGATGGCATCGGCCAGCTCCCCCGCGCGCAGCACGCCGATGGGCAAGGTGCTGGCGCCCGCACCGCGGGCCTGGACTTCTTCGAGCGTGCCGAGGCTCAGCTGCGTGCGCGGCAACACCACGGCGCCGCCAGCCTTGGCGTGCACCGGCGCGACTCCCGGGCCCATCGCTCGCTTCGCGATGTCCGCGAGCGGCACCGAGCCCTGGCTCCGCGCGTAGCCCAGGAGTGAGGTCTCGAGCTGCTTCTGTTGGAAGCCTGCGCGAAAGACAGTCAGCTCCTCGAGCGCCGCCATGTAGTCGCGATTTCGCCCGCGCGGGAACGCCAGCACGCACAGCGCGAGCGATGCCACGACCAGCATCCAGAGCATTCGCTGTACGGCGAGAAGGCGCGCTTTCATCCCGTCGCTGACTCCATTGTCGCCTACGCGGCCTCGCGGCCGCCGGAGCGAAGGGAGCGATTCTACCCGGCAGCTGCGCAAGCGCTCAAGGGGCGCGAGCACGAGACTCGCGAAACCAGCGTTTGCGAGCGGGATCGCCCCTGCCATGCTGCGTGCCATGTCTCCGCTTGGCAGCAGCTTGCGAGCACAGATCGTGTGGATTTTTGCCGTGACGCTCGCGTGGTAAGGCCTCTGCGCCGTTCCCGCGCACGCGTAGGGCGATTCGTTCGGCCCGGACAAGCGCGCGCACTTCACCTTCAGCGCGCACTTCGCCGTCAGCGGCTACGCGCTGTCGTGCGCGTCTTTCGCAGCGCCGGCTGCGCGCTTTGCGATCGGGCTCGGCGTGCCGGGCGCGGTGGGTGCCGCGATGGAATTCTTCGAGCTCGCGCGACGACGACGCGTTCCGGCTCGCTATGGCTCGGGACGTGAGCGCTGCGGTCACTGGGCTCGCGTTCGCGTGGTTGGTCGCAGCAGGGGGGCTCTTCCCGAGCCCGGCGACTGGCCCCACGCGCAGCGCCACGCGCACGCCGTCGAGCGTCGCGGGACGGCTCTGCAGCGCGCTGCCGTCAGCAGCAGCTGTCGATCGTGTCGAGCCCACGCCGCTCGGTGCTCACTTCTTCTTCACGAAGTAACGACCGAAGGGCAAGGCGTTCAGGCGCTTGTCGCGGTAGTACGTGCGCGCGAACTCGCGCGCTTCGTGGTTGGTCTCGTCGTAGGTCAGCGCCTTCTCGTACTCCTGCACGGCGGTCTGACCATCGTTCTTGGTGAGCGCGACGCGCGCGCCGCACATGTGCTGCCACTTCAGCGCCTGTGGATCGCCCGGGTTGGCGGCTAGCATCTCGCACAGCACCTTGAGCGCCTGATCGTAGCGCTTGTGCGCGAAGTGCGTCACCACGACCTTCAGCTGCACGGGATCGGTCGGCCTGGCGGACGTGACCGGCTTGTCCGAAACTGGCTTTGCGGCTGCGTCTGCCGGCGCTGCGCTGCTGCCCGGCACGGCTGCCGCGGGAATCGCAGGCACGCTGCGCCGGCTGTCCGAGCGCTTCTTGCCGGCGTCGGGACGCAACGAAAACTGTTGGTCTTCGGGATGGATGGACTTCTGCTCGCCGTCCAGCGTGATACGTCGTGGGTCTTGTTTCGCCGCTGGTCTGGGCTCGCCATCGCGGGTCGTCTTGCGTACGTCCCGCTCGATGGTGGACCGGCTGGTGACCGCGCTGTTCTGCATCGAGGGCGGGCGCTGCGCGGGTCGCTCGGTGCCCGCGGCAGGCGTGGCGCGGGACTGGGGGTTGGTCGACGGCGTCTGTTGCGACAGCTCCATCATGGTGCGCTCGAAGCTCGCGCTCGAATCGCCGCTGGCACCCTGCCAGCGCGCAAACTCGATGAGTTGCACGATCTGGCGTTTGCGCTCGGCGTCCATCTCGACGAACTCGATGCCCGCTCCGGCTTGCTTCTTCTCTGCCTCGGCCTGCTCGCGTGTGATCACGTGCACCACGCGGCCGTGCAGCGCGATCTCCGTCGCCTCGGGTAGCTGCAACCGGATGTGCAGCGTGCTCATCAGCGGCGGGGGATCATCTGTCAGGATGAACATCCCGCCCTGGCCGATATCCCCGGCGTAGAGGGCGACGAAATCGTGCCAGCTCTCGCAACTGACGAGCAGCGGCTGATCCGAGGGGTAGCGCTTACTTCGTCGCGCGACGTCCAGCATTGGGTCTTGTGACTCTACCACGCGTGGACCTGGCCATAGTTCATCTTCTTGTGGAGTTTCCAGCACTTGAGTCGCACCCCCGCGTACCAAGCGCACATGATCCGCCGATCGCGGATCACCCATGGCACAGCCTGACACACGGATAAGTGCTTGAAATCATGTAAGTGGCGCGTGGCACATCGATTGCTATGTTGACCACCGCAGGCTCGGGATCACCAGCCACGGAGGCTTCAGCATGGGCGCACTCAAGGGATGGCGGTTGGCCGTAACGGTCAGCCTGGGTATGGCCGCTTTCGGCTGCTACAGCGGTGGAAGCGGCACCGGCGGTTCGTCCGGCAGCGCTGGCAGCAAGACCAAGCCGACCGAGCTGCCTGGCGTGAAGGTGGCGGCGGTCGCGACGCTGCTACAGGCCAGCGACTGCGGCGACTTGCTTGGCCGCATCCGTGCGGACGTCGTCGCCAAGATCGACGCTCAAGCGACGCTGCTCAAGAAGGGTGAGCAGTACGCGAGCTACGCAGGCAACGTGTACGCCACGCACGGCCTGGCGCTGCCGTCGTCAGCTGCAGCCGGCGATTTCGCCAACGCGGGTGCTGCTGGCAGCAGCGCCGGGGCGCCGTCGTCCCAGCCGACGGGCACGGGCGCGAGCGCGGGAAACACCCTCGGCGGTAGCACCACCGGCACCAAGAGCGGAGCCACGAGCGCGCCGACCGGTCACTCCGACACCAACACGCAGATCAAGGGCGTCGACGAAGCCGACATCGTCAAGACCGACGACACGGCTGAGCACATCTACCTGATCCACGGCAACACGCTGTTCACGCTCAGCTCGTGGCCTGCAGCGTCGACCAAGATCGACGGTTCGTCGGCGGTGGAAGGCCAGGCCTCGGAGATGTTCATTGCCTCCGGCAAGGCCGTGGTGTTCTCCACGATCTACAACCAGGGCGACATCGTTCCCTACAAGAGCCAGGGCGGCAACACGCTGGGCTACGCGAACGGCGACAGCTTCGGCGACTACTACTACCAGCCGTACTACTCCGGCGCGCCCTTCACGAAGATCACGACCTTCAACGTGACCGGTAGCACGCCCAAGGTGGAGCGGGAGCTGTACATCGAGGGCAACTACGTCTCCGCGCGCCGTCACGGCAACACCGTGCGCGCCGTGGTGCAAGGCGGCTTCCACACGCCGCCGGTGTTCCAGGCGTACATCGAATACAAAGACCCGTGGGGCAACGCCTACGCGCAGGAAGAGATCGACACGCAGGTCGACGACTGGCGCAACCGCCTGGTGGCAGCGATCGACAAGACCGACATCAAAGATTGGGTGCCGGTCGATCACGAACGCAAGAACGGCACGATCGTGGACGCCATGCCGCGCTGTGTGGACTTCTACGCACCGCCTCCGGCGCTCACGGCCTACGGCCTGACCAACATCGTGTCATTCGACCTGACCAATCCCAAGAGCGATCTGGGCGGCGCCATCATCCTGGGCAACTCCGACACGGTGTTCGCGAACGACAGCGTGCTCGTGCTGGCGCAGCGCGACTGGCGCTACCAGACGCACTTCCTGGAGCGCGAGCAGACCACCCTGCACCTCTTCAAGCTCACGGACACCAAGACCACCTACAACGCCTCGGGCTTCGCGCTCGGCCATGTGCTCAACCAGTTTTCGATCGACGAGCTGGCAGGCACGCTGCGCGTCGCCACCACGCAGAACATCTGGCAGGACTTCGTCGAGATCATGCCGCTCAAGTCGGACCTCGGCATCGTGCCGATGGCCGAAACGCGCAAGCAGACCGACAACCGCGTGGTCACTCTGCAGCCGCAGGGCGAGGAACTGCTGCGCGTCGGCATCACCCCGCCGCTCGGCGTCGATGGCGAGCAGATCAAGTCCGCGCGCTTCTTGGGCGACAAGGGCTACGTGACTACGGCGCGGCAGACCGATCCGCTCTCGGTCATCGATCTGTCCGACCCCAAGAAGCCCAGCGTGCTCGGCGAGCTCGACATCCCCGGCTTCAGCGACTACATGCACCCGCTCGATGCCAGGCACCTGCTCACGATCGGTCGCAACACCGACCCGATGACGGGCCGCGACATTGGTCTCGCTTTGCAGATCTTCGACGTGAGCGATCCGACGCACCCGACGAAGGCGCACTCGGCCGACTACGCGCCCAATGGCTGGTCGGAAGCCAACAGCAATCACAAGGCGTTCACGTACTGGGTCCCCGATGGGCAGACCGATGGCCTCCTGGCGTTCCCATACGTGCAGTACGGCGCGGGCTTTCAGAGCACACTCGAGGTCTACCGCGTGTCGGCGACCAAGGGCTTCACGCACCTGGGCTCGATCGCGCACACGCCGTTCTTCGGCGGTTGCTACGACCAGTTCGGCAACCAGTCGCCGCAGTACTACCAGTACTACTACTGCCAGCAACCGGAAGTACGGCGCGGCCTGTTCATCGAGGGCAAGCCTGACACCTACGTCTACTCGATCAGCTACGCCGGCGTGCTCGTGAACTCCCTTTCGGATCTGACGACCGCGCTGGCGCAGGTGCCGCTGCCGGCTCCGGACTACAACGAGCATCGCGAGGGTACGCCGATGCTGGCCGATGGAGGTGCGCCGGTCGGGACCACAGGGACCACCAGCGGATCCGGCGGTGCAGCCGGCGGCATCAGCACCACGCCGGTCGCCGACGCGGGCGTGCCGATCGACACCAAGCCGCTGCCTGCTGCTGACGGCGGCATGGCTCCCAGCCCCGCTCCGGACGCCGGCGTGGCCGGCAGCGGCGGCTGAGTTCAGCTGAGTCTGCGCACGGTGCCCGCGGCTTGCCACGTCAGGGAGCAGCGGGCTTCGTCGCGTTTGCTCCGGCCGCGGCGGGCGCCGACGTCGCGCTCTGCCGCATGCGCGCGATCGCCGCGCGATCGATCGCGTCGTTGAGCTGCCAGGCCCCGTAGCCGACGAGCGCGGCGCCGTCGATCTCGAACGTGGGCACTGACGCCATCGGATTGAGCTGCGCGAGCTTGTGCTGCGCCTGGTGATCGCGCTCCACGTCGAGTTCGCGGTACGTCAGCGCTCGCCGCCCGAGATCGCTGCGTGCCCAATCGCACACGAAACACCACGTCGTCACGTACAGCGTGATGGCCACTTGTGCGCGCGCCTTCGCGAGCGCGCCGCGATCGATCGGTGAGTGCACGCTGCTGTGCGCGGCCAGGTCGGAAGGTGCAGTGGCTGGCGTCGCGTTGAGGGCTGGGTTCAGCGCGAGCGGGGTGGTCGTGGTCGCTGTCGTAGTCGTGCGCCCCGCATCCCCAAGCGGCGGCACCGTGAGCGGTTGCGCACCGGACGGCAACGCGCGCGCCGCGCTGGCAGCTCCAGGCTGCTGCGACACGAGGTACGTGGCCGTGGCGGCGGCGAGCAGGCCAGCGCCCAGCAGCATCGTCAGGATCTGATTGCCCAGCGTCGGAGCGATCTCGATCTTCTTCTGCCGCTGCAACACGCGCTGCGAGAACGCGCGGCGACACAGCACGCAGCTTCCGTCGGCGGCCACGACCAGGTTGTGTTTCGCGCAGATCTCCGGCATCGCGGTCGTACGCTCTGCGGTTGGCGGGTGCGCCCAGCTCACCCCTGTGCCCGTGAGCAAACGCTTCATTGTCACTGGCTCGGGGTGCAGGTGCCAAGCTCCTGCGCATGCGACCATGTGGGCGCAATCAGGCGCGTGGGCGGCCGGACGTGGCCGGGCGTCGTGCGAACGCGTACCATGCGCATCAGGTGACCGATGAGCGACGAACCCGCGGCTGGGCCCGCGACAGCGCCCGCTGGCGCTGCCGTCAGCCCCCTGGGGCCCGAGCAGCTGCAGCAGCTCGCGGCGGCCGAACGACGCCGAGCGGGGCTCACAGGCGCGGTGAAGCTCGCGGCGTGGAACGGCTACGGGCTCTGCATCAGCGCGGGGCTGTGCCTCCTGTCCGCCATCGCCGACCCGTGGCTGCTGCTCACGGCGGCGGTGCTCGGGGGCTTCGGCTACGCCGAGCTCCGGGGCCGCAAGCACTTGCAGCGCTACGATGCGCGTGCGCTCAGCTGGCTGTGCATCAACCAGGTCGGGCTCATGCTCGTCACGGTCTGCTATGCGCTGTGGCAGCTGCACGCGGGCACCACGGGCGAAGCGCCGCTTTCCCAGGCGTTGCGCGAGCACCCGGAGCTGCAGGCCGCCCTGGCCTCGGGCGACGATCCACAAGTTGCGGAGCTTGCACACGACGTGGGCGATCTGTACCGAAAGGGTGTCATCATCGCCTACGTCGCGCTGATCGCGCTCTCGGTGCTGATGCAGGGCGGCAGCGCCCTGTACTACCGCTCGCGCCGACCAGTGCTCGAGGCGTTCTTGCGGGAGACGCCGCCGTGGGTGCACGAGGTGCATCGGACGCGCGTCTGACACCACCGAGTCGAGCAACCGTTTCAGCTGACGTGCTCGGTGGTCCAGGCCTCTTGCGAGCGCTGCTCGCGCTGGGTTGTGCGCAGGCGCTGGCCTGCGCCGAGCAGAGCGCCGTGCAGCCGCCGGCGCGCGTGCAGCCGAGGGCCGAGGCCGTCGAGGCGCAAGACCGCACCTCCGATGCAGGCGCGAACCTGCCTGTGGTCGCAGCTGGTGACAACCCCGAGGCATTCGTCGCGCCGCCGCCTGCGCCGCCGCGCGAGCTGCACGAGTGGAGCACCGAGGAACGTGCGCGTATCGGTGCAGTTCAACACTTCGTGCAGCGGGCCGCGCGCAAGCAGGGCGTCGACCCGACGCTGATCAACGCCGTGATCTGGATCGAGAGCAACTTTCAGCCACGCGCGCACGGTCGGCTCGGACCGCGTGGCTTGATGCAGCTGATGCCGCGCACAGCGCGCTACGCTGCGCGTCAGCTGCATCGTGTGTACAGACCGTACGACGCGGACTTCAACATCCAGGCGGGCACCTTCTATCTCGGTCGCATGCTCGCGCTCTTTCACGGCGACATCAGGCTCGCGTTGGCCTCCTACAACGCAGGACCTGCCGCCGGTATCGCGGCTCGCGACTCGGGTGGGCCGCTGCCGCAGCAGATCCAGGACTACGTGGATTCGGTGCTGGTGGCGCAGCGAGCCTTCGCACGGCGCGAGCTACCTCGGGCGAGCGACAAACACGCGAAACACAAGTCTGCGGCGTCCAGGCCTGCCGGTCGCGGGACCAACGCGGGGGCGAGTGAAGTGCTCACCGACGTGGCCGCGCCAGCCCCGCAGCTCGACGACCAACCACGGGTGCAAGCGCAACCCGTCCCGGCGCAGCCGTCGCCTGCGCGCTGACCACCGTTCGCGCACGCGTCGATCACGCATCGATCACGCATCGATCGCGGTCGGGCGCGCCGGCCGAACACGCTCACAGCGAATGCTTGGCTCGCTGCTCGGCCAGCGCACGCTTCAGCAGCTCCATCTCGGGCGGTGCATTCGGTAGCACCCACTGGCGCGAAAAGAGCAGATCGAAGAAGCCCGGATCGGAGCCGTCGCTCTCGATCCAGCTCAGCTGCGAGAACACGTGCTCGCTGCTGTTGAGCGGCTCCGGCAGCGGCAACACGTGCAACACGGCGCCGAACGGAAACTGCCGCAGATGCTGTTCGAAGCCTCGTGCGCTCTCCCCGTGCGCGACGACGCCCTCGGGCCAGTACTCCGTGACCACGTAGTCTGCGCGCGCCAAGGTTTCCACGGCACCCTCGAAGATGCAGACCTCCGAGCCCTGCGCGTCGATCTTGAGCACGATCGGCCGCGGCAAGTCGCGGCCGCGCAGCACGTCGTCGAGACGCTCGGCGCTCACCTCGATGACCTCGCGGTCGCTGTGTGTCACGCCCTCGCGCTGCAAGCGATGATCTCCGAGGTTGGTGTCGGAGAGCGAGAGCGAAAGCCGCGCAGGTCGCGAGTAGCAGGCCGTGGCGCGACACTCGATACGATCGGTCAGCCCGTGGCGGTGCACGTTGCGCGTGAGGTAGCCGAAGTTGCGCGGCTCGGGCTCGAAGGCGATGCCGATCGAGCCCGTGCGCTCGACGACCGGCACTGACACGAGGCCAATGTTCGCGCCGACGTCGATGAACGTGCCGCCGCCTTCGCCGAACAGCCGGTCGACGACGAGCGACACGAGGCCCTTGGCCCAGGTGCCCAGCGTCCGGTACTCGCCCATCACCACCTGGTCACGGGAGCTGCCCTCGAAGCGCCCGTAAGCGCCCTCGCACAGCAGGCTGTCGCTCGACAAGGCCTCGGAATCGCTGCTGTCGTGGGATGCCACGGCGCCACCCATAGCGGAGCTTGCCGCGGCATGCCAGCGGGTATATTCCCGACAATCCCGGTCAAGAATTGTGGATTCTGCTTGCTCTTCGCAGCAGGTTTGGTATTTCGCCAGCATGGGACACGGCAACGGCCCCACTTTCGGCACCTCCATGCACGTGACGATGGTCAAGAAGCGGCTCGAGAACGGCGACGACTGCCGCAAGTGCGTCCAGGCCGAGGACGTGTTGCGCGGCCGCGGCGTCTGGGAGCGCATCGACCGCATCGTCTGGGCGGTCGAGGGCGAGCCACACTCCGAAGGCATGCAGCTGGGGCAGCGCTTCGGTGTCGCGGCCGCGCCGTTCTTCGTGGTGCGTGACGAGCAGGGCAGCGAGCAGGTTGTGGAGAGCACGATCAAGCTGCTGCGCTCGCTCGATGCGCGCGTGCCGTCCACGGTCGTGAGCGAGCCGAGCGAAGCCGAGTTGCCGCAGCTCGCCGAGCAACTCGCGCGCAGCGAGCCGCTCGCGATCGTGCGCTTCGCGCTCGAGCGTTGGGGCAAGAGCTGCGCGATCGCTTGGAGCGGCGCCGAGGACGTAGTGTTGATCGACCTCGCCGCGCACACCGGCCTGCCATTTTCGGTGTTCTGCCTGGACACCGGGCGACTGCATCCGGAGACCTATCGGTGCATCGAGAAGGTGCGCAAGCACTACGGCATCGAGATCGACATGATCAGCCCCGAGCCCGTCGCGCTGCAGGCGTTCGTGCGCAAGAAGGGCCTGTTCAGCTTCTACGAGGATGGGCACCAGGAGTGCTGCGCGGTGCGCAAGGTGCAGCCGCTCAAGCGCACGCTCGCTGGCTACCACGCGTGGCTGACAGGGCAGCGTCGCGATCAGAGCCCGGCCACGCGCGCAGAGGTGCCCGTGCTGCAGCTGGACCCCGGTTTTGCAGGCAAGAGCGGCCGGCTGTGGAAGCTCAACCCGCTGTCGCACTGGAGCTCGGCGCAGGTGTGGCGCCAGATCCGTGACAACGGCATTCCGTACAACGAGCTGCACGAGCGCGGCTTCGCGTCGATCGGCTGCGAGCCGTGCACCCGCGCGGTGCTGCCCGGCCAGCACGAGCGCGAGGGACGCTGGTGGTGGGAAGAGTCCACGCACAAGGAGTGCGGCTTGCACTCGGTGGGGTCCAAACCCGTGCGCTGAGACCCCGGTTTACGTCGGCGCTCAGGCCGGCACGGCCAGCCAGCGCTGCAGCACTGCGCACAGGTCACGGCGGTTGAACGGTTTGGCGACGTAGTCGTCCATGCCCACGTCGATGCATTTCTGACGTTCCTCGGGCAGCACCGAGGCGGTGAGCGCGATGACAGTGGTGTGCTCGCCGGCTTGCTCGCGCTTGCGCAACTCGCGCGTGGCGTCGTAGCCGTTGAGCTTGGGCATGTGGCAATCCATGAACACCAGATCGAAGTGCCCGGCTGCGAGCTTCTCGAGTGCTTCGCGTCCGTCGGCGGCCTGTTCCACCTGACAGCCCATGTACTCGAGCAGCTGCACGGTGAGCGCACGGTTCTCCACGTTGTCTTCCACGAGGAGCACGCGGCCCGAGAACACCTGAGGCTGATCTTCGTCGGCTGGCGGCGGCAGTGAGCGAGCACCTTCGTCGACCGGCAAGGGCAAGCTCACGGTGAAGGTGGAGCCCTTGCCCGGCTCACTGCGCAGCGCGATGTCGCCGCCCATCAGACGCACGAGCTGGCTCGAGATCGCCAGGCCCAGGCCGGTGCCGCCGTAACGCCTCGTTGTAGACGTGTCGGCCTGGGTGAAGGCTTCGAACACGCGCGCTTGATGCTCGGGCGCGATGCCGATGCCACTATCGACGACCGCGAACGCGACCACGCCGTGGCCCGCGCCCGCAGGCGTGGCACTCACACGCAGCTCGACGCTGCCCTTGTGCGTGAACTTGATGGCGTTGCCGATCAGGTTCACCAGCACCTGCTTGATCCGCGTCGGGTCGCCGCGGTAGTGGGTGGCGATATCCGGCGCCACGTGGCTGGTCAGCGCGATGTCCTTCTGGTCGGCCTTGACCGCCAGCATCTCCAGCACCTCGGCAACCAGCTTGTGGACGTCGAAGCGCACTTCCTCGATCGCGAGCTGACCGGCCTCGATCTTGGAGAAATCCAGGATGTCGTTCACCAGTTGCAACAGCGTGTTGCCGGAGCGTGCGACCGTGTCCGCGTAGTCGCGCTGTGTCGCGTCGAGCTCGGTCATCTGCAAGAGCTCGGTCATGCCGAGCATGGCGGTCATCGGCGTGCGAATCTCGTGACTCATGTTCGCCAGGAACTCGGCCTTGGCTTTCACTGCGACCAGCGCAGCCGAGCTCGCCGCTTGCAGATGCTGCTTGAGCGCCTGGTCGCGCAGGAACATGCGCTGCAGGTTGCGCTGCGAGCGGATACGCACGAAGAGCACGAAGGCGCCGAAGACCGTGGCTTCGCACAGTGCCAGGCCGAAGTGGTACCACGCGGATTCTTCGCGCCGCGCGCCGGCGACCCAGAGCCAGCCTCCGATCGACACGACCGACAGCAAGCCAAACCAGCCGCCGGAGAAGAGCAGGCAGCCAAAACCGATCTGGGCGATCATCAGGTTGGTGGTCTGACGAGCCTCGGCCGAGCTGACGAGCAGCACCAGACAATTGACGATCACGGCCAGACCGATGGTCGCGGCCACGGGATGCGCGAGCTTTGGCGGCAACTTGTTGCGTTCGAACCAAACCGCAACGGCCAAGAGGCCGAACGAGAACAGCCCGGTCGACAGCGGCATGAGCGCGCCGGAGTACAGATGCAGGGTGAGCGCGCCGATCGAGATGGTCAGCGCGTCGTCGTGGCCGGGCGCGCTCGCCAGCAAGTGGCCGTACCAGATGCTGAGCAGCGCGTAGAACAGCGCGAGCCCTAAGCAGATCGGCCGCAGCGACTCTGCGAGTGTCGCGTTCACCGCCTCGCGCACCGCGCTCTCGGCGATGTCGGTCTCAGCTTCGATCCCGGGGTTGGCCGGGGCTTTGGACGAATCAGCCATGCGTGCGGGCGAACACTTGCACCGCAAACCTATTTTATCGATTTTTCGAGCAGATTTGGAATAGCGGGAACGCTCGGATCGCGCCGGATCGGTGATTCAGCGGGTTGGCTGTTGCACGGCGTGTGCCCACGCCTCCGGTACGACCAGCTCCGAGCACATGCAACTACCTGTCCAGCTTGGGCCGGCGCTGACACGCGGTTCGCGCCAGCCATCAGGGATCACGAGCTCACCGCCACCGGCCAGCTCCGCGTCGGCGCCGCAGCGCTTGGCGGGGGTGCGTATTTCCCAGCCCGCGGGCGTGATGATCTCCGACAGGAAGCTGCTCGGATCGCTGGCGTGGGCTGGCTGCGTTGCCGCGAGCAACCCGGCAAGTGACCCCAGCGTGGCGCAGAGCACGCTGATGAGCCCAGGGCAGCGGTGGGTTGCGGACATGTTCGACAAGCGTGCCTTGC
>DASVHQ010000186.1:0-3808 GCA_036382515.1 Polyangiales bacterium
GCCCTGCCACGGACACCGTGCGAGGCGTTCGGCAGACCGAGTCACAACGAACGAGTGAGCGACAGGTCCCGAGTGTAGAACTGCAGGCTATCCGCCCGCCGCCAAGGGGTAGCTGCTCAGGCGGGTGACGCGGCGCGGGGCGGCTGGCAGACTGGGTGGTGTTTGTGCTGGCTACCGCCCCAACCTCTGGAATCGGCGGCGCACCGAGCACAAGGCTCCGACGATCGCGACGCAATCTTCGGTGCCGTGTTGCCGAGCGCGATCGCCGACAGGCGTGGTTCTGCTGAGCGCGCTCGCAGCCGGCTCAGTTCGGCGTGCAGATCGCGCTCACGACGTTGTTGCTGGCGTCGTTCAGCGTTAGGAAGGATCCTGGACAGAGCTTCGCGCACGCGTTGCTGGCGGTGTCGTTCTTCGAGTCGCAGTATGGCTTGCACACGAAAGCGCTGGGGTTCGAGGCGCCTGCGGTGCAGTCGAACCCGGGTGCGCACGAATACGTGGAGGTGCACGGCTGATCCATCGTCGCGCCGCGGCTCAGGGCGCACAGCGCGGGGACGGTCGTCTGGTAACAGCCCAGCTTGCGCGGGCAATCTTGGCGCAGCACATCGCACGAGAAGACGCCGCGCTCCGCGGGTACTTGCTCGCCTTGTGGGCGGCGAGGGCCGAGCTTGGTATCCATGGTGGCACGCCCGGAAGCGGTGGTCTCGAACGCCGCCCAACCGTTGACCTGCACACGATTGCCGAACACCGCGGCCCACTGTGCCACTTCGGTCAGCATGGCGTCTGACGCCGGGGTCTTCGAAACCACGACGAACGCAACGCGAAAGGCGCGTTCGTTCGCCGCCAAAGGTGTGATCTTGCCGTGTCGCGCCACGATGTCAGTGAAAGCAACCGAAGTGACACCGGCGCCTTCCACGACCAGCGTCTTGCTCGTCGAGGTGTAGCTCGCAGGATCGATCGCAGCATCCTGCAGCAGCTGGAATGTGGTGGGAACCTCCGACGCGGGCGCGAGGCCCATGAGGTATAGCTCGAACGTCGCATACTTCACGCCAAATCCGGAATTCGTGTTGGGTGCAAAGGGATCGACCACGTAACGGAACCGCCCGCTCGGCAGCGCCGTGCAATTCGGCGGCGTCGCATTTGCCGGAGTCTCACAGCGCAGCGAGCTGCCGTCGAAGCCGCCGAGTTGACCATGTACGCTGCTCATGCCCCAGTGCAGCCCAAAGCTCGTGCGCTGGCCATTCGAGAAGCCGTTCGAAAAGCCGAAGCTCTCATCCAAGTAGTTGGCCCAGTAGTGCAGCGTCTCATGCGCGAGCGGCGGAAGCTGTCCGGTGATGTACTGCGCGCCGATCACGCCTTTGAGCCGTCCTTGGCTGCGATAGCCTGACGCGCGAATCTCGATGTCTTGCCCACCTCCGGGCAACGCTTGTGAGTTCACCGCTTCGAACTTCGCGTCCACTGTCGTGCTCGTCACCGGATGATCGGTGAAGAAGACCAGCAAATCGTATGCCTCGGGGTAGTACTCGAGAAACATGTTGGTGGGTTTGGTGAGCCCGTGTCGCTTCTCGACGCGAATCGGCGTCCGGTCGACGAGGTAGTTTTCGAGCTGCGCGGCGGCGTCTGCATCAACCAGATTCACGACGTTTTCGTACTCGCGACTTCCGGCGGGCAACGCCAAGGGTGGGCTGCTCGCAGCTGCGCCGTCTGCGGTGCCGCCGTCCGAAACGTTCGGTGCGCTCGCAGCGTCCGCGGCTCCGGTGCTTGCCGCGTCACCGGCACCCGAGCCCGCATGGCCCGAACCGCCGACGTCGCCGTTCCTGGCAGCGGCGTCCACGCCACGTTTGTCCGCTGCGCCGCCGCAGCCGGCGGAAGCCAGTGCCGTGACGACGGTCGCCGTTGCAACTGCCCACCCCAAGCGCACCCGAATTTGCATGCAACACGACTATCCCACCGTGGCGGGATAGTAAAGACTCGGTGGCCCAGGCGCTTCGAGCGTGTTTAGTCCGTGACAGCTGCCGCGATCCGATCGCCCACGCACAGCAGCGTGCGTGCATGGCGCGCGATCAGCGCCAGCTCGGGCTTGGTGGCGTCGAGGGCGTCTGAGCTGCCATCTGGCAGCATCGGACCCGCCCTGCCTGCTCCGCACACGGGCACGCAGGTACGGTCGGTCACGCAGACCTGGTCCGTGGTGCAGCTCGCCGTTCCACACGACACGCTAACGCCTGGCCGATTTACCCGCGCCACCATCACGGCCCGGTGAACAAGCTCGAGATGTGGATCTTGACCAACGGATTGGCCGTCTCGCTGTAGACGACCTTCGAACCGCCACTGATCGTCGGATTGATCAAGTGAGTCCTGTAGTCGGCATCGCAATCGAAGCCAACCAGCGCGATGTTCGGCGCTTCGACGAGAGGTGGTCGGTATTGAGCATGTGCCCAGTCTGCCAGCCGCCCCGCTGCGCGTCACCCGCCTGAGCAGCTACCCCTGGCGGCGGAGCGCGGTTTATGCGGCTTACGCGCTGACGCGCCGCTCAGAGCGCGATCTCACCTGGCGGAGCCGCCGCCGGCGCGAGCTGCACCTCGTGCTTCTGTACGTCGGTCGCGATCTGAGAGAAGAGCACGAAGAACTTGCGGACCTCAACCATCAGCGACTCGGCCACCTCGGTACGCTGACCGCACGCTCGGAACGCCAGCGAGGTGTACGGTCGCGCCAGCGCGCGGAACACGGAGAAGTCGAAGTCTGCCGAGAGCGTGGTTCGATAGCGCTCGCGGCCGATCTCACCCTTGACGTTGGCTCCTGCGAACGGCTCTCCGTTGATCAGCACAGCAAGCTCGCGACATTTTCCAAGGGTCTCGTCGAAGAGTGGTCGCTCGAGCTTGACTCGTACGGTCGTCAGCTGCGCCTGGGGCACGCCCACGAGCACCACGTCCAGTCTTGCGAGCGGTACGCTCAGGTCCAACCGCGCGAAGTGCAGCTTGCGCTTCTCGTCGAAGTCGCGTCTGGCGTGCGCGGTCGGCGCGGTGTCGAGCTTGTGGCGGTGGTCGATCAACTCGCCGTTGCGATGACAGACAGTGTCCCACTGTACCAAGACGCAGACGTAGGTCGTGCTCAGACCGCACCCGGTGGCTCGATAGCCGCCCGCGCCGAGCTCTTCGTAGTCCACGGTGGCGCAGCGAAGCTCGCGGGAGGCGCGTGCGGCCAACGGCGCGGGCACGCTGTCCGCGTATGCCAAACGCACGACTCCGAGGAGGCCAGCGAGGCACAGCGCGCCGGCGCAGCGGCGAAGGCTTTCGGACGTATGCGGCACTCTGGAGCAGCACCTAAAGCATTTCGCGG
This sequence comes from Polyangiales bacterium, assembly GCA_036382515.1. Taxonomy (GTDB): domain Bacteria; phylum Myxococcota_A; class Polyangia; order Polyangiales; family JAFGIB01; genus JADGRF01. The sequence continues at coordinate 3,334 of DASVHQ010000186.1, forward strand.
ACAGTTGCAAACGCTCACGCGTCGTGCCAGGAACGCTCGGCGCGCAAGCCACATAGACCGCGGTCCCCATCGGCGAATGGCTCACGCCGAAGAACGCGAAGACGCCCGCGGTGATCGTAAGCGTCGCGCACCTCGACGACGACGAACGCGCCCTGGTGCTCGGAGTGCTGCTCGAAGAAGTGCTCTCTTCGGTACGCTCCCTGTCCGGCTCACAAAGCCTGCGCGCGCTCATCGTCTTCGACGAAGTCTACGGCTTTCTCCCTCCTCACCGCGCCCTCGGCAACGCCGGCCTCTGGTGCATCGGTCGCTTACAAACCGACGCCGACCGCGACCGCGTGCTCGATGGCCTGAGCACCGCCGGCGTGCAAAGCACGAGCGCGCTCGCAAACATCGTGAAGAAGCTCAACGACCGCTGGTTCATCATGCGCGACGCGCACGCCAAGCACGGCCCGGTGCTGCTGCAGCCGCGCTGGAC
>DASVHQ010000187.1:0-3879 GCA_036382515.1 Polyangiales bacterium
TGGGCCTACCACGACTGGCCAAAAAGCGCGCCAATGCAACAGAACCCGCATGGATCTGCCTCTCGCTCAGTGTAGCCGATGCCGGCAGAGGTGCCTCAAACGGTGAACCGAGCCAACCAGCGCGTTCGTGCTCGGCGACAATAATAATTCCCCACTGACGACAACTAGATCGCCCCATCCCGAGAGGCATGGTCGGCGGCAAGATGAGGCCCAGAGAGGGGTCTATTTTGACGACGACCGATGCCCAAGTGAGGAAGCTGATGAGGCAGATGCAGAAGCACGGCAAGGTGGGTCAGGGGGCCGACCGAAGCGGGATGGATCGCAAGACAGCCAGGAGGTACGTGCGCGGCGGCAAGCTGCCCAGCGAGCTGAAGAAGCCGCGGTTGTGGCGTACGCGCAAAGACCCGATCTCGGAGCAGGACTGGGTGTTTGTCGAAGCGCAGCTTCGTGAAAGCCCAGCGTTGGAGGCTAAGACGCTCTTCGAGATGCTGACGGAGCGGTGCCCGGCGGCGTACGGCGAGGGGCAGTTGCGGACGCTGCAACGCCGCGTCAAGCAGTGGCGTGCGACGCAGGGCCCGGACAAGGAGGTGTTCTTCTCGCAGCAGCACCGGCCGGGCGAAGCGGCGCAGACGGACTTCACGCACGGCACCGAGCTGGGCGTGACGATCCTGGGCGTGGCGTTTTCGCACATGCTGTGTCACTTCGTTCTTCCGTACTCCAACTGGGAGTCGGTGACGGTTTGCCTGAGCGAGTCACTGCTATCGCTGCGCCGCGGGGTCCAGGCGGCGTTGTTTCGGCTGGGCCACCACCCGGACTGGCATCAGACGGACAACTCCACGGCGGCCACTCACACGGTCGGCTCGGGCATGCGCAAGTTCAACGAAGAGTACGCGTCGATGATGGCGCATTTCGGCATGAAACCGCGTACGACTGCGGTCGGCGAGAAGGAGCAAAACGGCGATGTCGAGGCAGCAAACGGCGCGCTGAAGCGACGGATCGCGCAGCGGTTGCTGGTGCGTGGCGGCTGCGACTTCGAGAGCGTCGAAGCGTACGAACATTGGCTGACCGAGGACCCCGTGGCACGCGCGAATGCCGGTCGACGCGAGCGACTGGCTCAAGAGCTTTCGGTCATGCCTGCGGTACGCGCAGATCGTCTGCCGGAGTTTCGAGAACAGGACGTGGACGTGACGAGCTGGAGCACGATCCGCATCGACCACAACACCTACTCAGTACCCTCGCGTCTGATCAGCGAGAGTGTCCGCGCACGCATCTTCGAGCGCAGCATCGAGGTCTACTACGCGCAGAAGAAGCAGCTGGTCATCGAGCGCGTGGCCGGGCGCAACGGCCACTTCATCAACTATCGGCACGTGATTTGGTCACTCGTCCAGAAGCCCGGAGCCTTTGCACGTTATCGCTACCGCGAAGACCTCTTTCCCACGCTGGCGTTTCGCCGAGCCTATGACGCAATCACAAGAGATGACCCGACGACCACCAAGGACCTTGCCTATCTGAAGCTGCTGCATCTTGCGGCGGCGACCAGTGAAGCCGATGTCGAGGCCGCGCTTTGCATGCTGCTGGATGCGCACCAGGTGCCCGACGTGGACCTGGTCAAGGAACTTGTGGGCACGCCCAGAGCCTCCGTGCTGGTGCCGCTGATGGCGGCGCCCGAGGTCGACCTCGCCGCCTACGATGAGCTGCTCACGGCCGGAGGCATGTCATGAAGGCCGACAGTCCACACCACGGCCTTTCCATCATGCTGCGCACGCTCAAGCTCCCCACATTTGCGGCCATGCACGAGCAGGTCGCGTTGCGCGGCGACCGTGAGGGCTGGACGCTGGGACAGTCGCTGCGTCACCTCTGCGAGCTGGAGGTCGAGGACCGACGCCTGCGCAAGGTCGAGCGTCTGCTCAAGGCGGCTGAGCTGCCGCCCGACAAGACCCTGGCGACGCTGGACGCAAAGCGCTGGTCGACGAAAGTGCAGCGCCAAATCCCTGCGCTCTGTCAGGGCGAGTTCCTTGGCCGTGCGGAGAACCTGCTGGTCTTCGGCTTGCCCGGCAGAGGCAAGACCCATCTGTGCGCCGCCATCGGCTACGAGCTGGTGCGTCGTGGTCGGCCTGTCTACTTCACTTCCACCGCAATGCTCGTGCAACGGCTGCTGCGAGCCAAGCGCGACCTGGTGCTCGAGCGGGAGCTCGACCGCCTCGATCACTTCGAGGCCGTGATCCTCGACGACATCGGCTACGTGCAACAGGAGCGTGACGAGATGGAGGTGCTCTTCACCTTCTTGGCCGCACGCTACGAGCGCAAAAGCGTGATCATCACCAGCAACCTCGTCTTCAGCCAGTGGGACCGCATCTTCAAGGACCCCATGACCACTGCAGCCGCCATCGACAGGCTCGTGCACCACTCGGTGATCCTGGAGCTCACCTCCAAGCGCAGCTTCCGAAACGAGGCCGCGATCGAGCGAAACGACATCTACGACGACAACTACCAGGAGGCGCTCAGCAAGTCCTCAGGATCGCAGAACGAACCCGGAAATGAACACCAACCCGATGGGGAGATATAGTTGTCGCTGAGTGGGGAAGTTTAGTTGACGTTGGGCAGATGCCCAGGGTGCAGTGCCACCTGAAGGCAACGGTGCTGGTCACGAACAAGAAGTTGGCGAGCGGTCAGCACATCCGGCGGGGTTTGGAAGCACGGCACGCAGCAAGAGGACAGCCTAGAAACCTGGGAGACCCTGTTTGCTCCAAGGGAAGTCCGGCGACGCGGGGCGCCGGTTAACGAGTCCCCGAGGTCGGCGCGTTTGCGGACGCACGCGCCAGCCGCCAACAGCTGCGTCCGCCCCAAGGTAGGCCGAAGGCGAGGGACAACCGGAGCCGAGGCCGAAGGCAAGCAGGGAGTCGGATGGCCTCATAGGAGCTGTGAAGTTGGGAAACCGGGTGGCGCCGGAAGCCAGCGGAGCAAAGGAGGCCAGTGCTGTCGTGATTTTCAGGAGGGAACCATGGTCGATGCATCGACATCGAGGAACATGTCACCGTCACTGCTGAAGGTAGTGGAAAGAGCGAAGCGAGAACCCGAAGCGCGGTTCCACTCACTGGCACATCTGATCGATGTGCCCGCCCTGGAGCGCGCCTATCACCGCATGCGCAAGGATGCGGCGGTGGGCGTGGATGGGATGGACAAGCAAGCCTACGGTCAAGAGCTGCAAGAGCGCTTGCAGGACCTGCACGCACGGCTTGTGCACAAGCGGTACCGGCATCAGCCGATACGCCGAGTCCACATTCCCAAAGCCAAGGGCAAGACACGCCCGATCGGAATCAGCGCGTTCGAGGACAAGCTGGTTCAGGACGCGGTGCGCGAGGTGTTGGAGGCGGTGTACGAGCAAGACTTCTTGGAGTGCTCGTACGGCTTTCGGCCCAGGCGCAGCGCACATGATGCGGTTCGACGTTTGGACCACATCGTGCATCGGGGCGAAGTGAGCTGGATTCTGGAGGCTGACGTCGTGTCCTTTTTCGATAGCTTGGTTCGCAACGAGCTACGAAAGATGCTCCAGATTCGGGTGGCGGATGGGTCGCTGTTGCGGCTCATCGGCAAATGCTTGCACGTAGGCATCCTGGACGGCGCGCAGTACAGCGAGCCGGATACGGGAGCCGTGCAGGGATCTGTGCTCTCGCCGTTGTTAGGCAACATCTACTTGCACTACGTGCTCGACCAATGGTTCGAGACGGTCGTGAAGCTTCGTCTGCGCGGTAAGGCCAGCCTGATCCGTTATGCAGATGATTTTGCGATCGGCTTTGAGCGGCAGGACGACGCACAGGCAGTGATGGAGGTGTTGCCCAAGCGGATGGCGAAGTACGGTCTGACGCTGCACCCTGACAA
>DASVHQ010000188.1:0-38119 GCA_036382515.1 Polyangiales bacterium
CGGCGACTTGGCCAAAGGGATACACGCGTCCCTTGCGCAGCTCGTCGACGTCGCGGCCCGACAGATCCAGCTCGCCCACCGGGCGCAGCTCGCCCGAGTGCATCACCGCGCCGTTCTCGAAGATCTCGCTGATCTTCGGATCCTGTTCGGCGAAGACGCGAAAGCCTTCGGGATGATCTTCGACGCGCACGCGCACGACGGGTCGTGCGGCGCCCATCTTGACGGGGCGGCCATCGAAGAGCACATCGGTGCACTCGCCGAGCGCCGAAAGCACGCGCTGCATGAGCGGGCGCGGGATCTTGCCAGAGACCACCGGTCCGAGCGCCACGTCCACGGCCATGTCGGCGGGGCTGGCTTGCACGTCGTCATCGCCGTCGCGCCGCTTCCAGGCCGACAGACGCGTGTCGAGCGCCGCCAGATTGCCGCCGCGCACGAGAAAGCGTTCGACCGTCAGCGCGTCGTCCTTGCGGCCGAGGCGGTACGCGAGCTTGACCACCGGCGAGTGCAGCCCCGACAGTGGCTGTCCGCCCGTCTCGGCCTTGTGCACCGCGATGACCGCAGCGGCCACGTGGATGCATGCGGGCTCCTCGCTCGGGCACTCGCACGACCAGTCCAGCTGGGTTGGCGACAGCACCACGCGCGGCGAGGTCATGCCGCCGCGCGTGATGATGCGCACCTCGACCTCGTCGTTGTGGGTGCGCTTGCCGTCGACGTTCCCCGTGCGGGTCATCTGTTCGGCGCGTAGCCAGACCTCGTTACGGCAACGTTCTCGGATCGCGTCGAAGAGCTCTTGCATGGAGGTGGACACCGGGGCCGCGAATTGTAGCACGCGCAACGCGGCCACCGGTGGATAACCTCCAGGGTGCTCGCAGGTGCGTCAGCGCGAGCCTGCGGGCGGTGCTCCGGCGGCGTCGCAGGAGCCGTACAGCAGGTGGCGCGCCCGTCGCAGCTCGAAACGCTGCAGGTCGCGCTCCCAAAGCCGCTCCAGGTCCCCGACGCTCGCCTTGTCGCACAAGGCCGAGAGCGCCGACGCGTTGCCCAGCAGCTCGCTCAGACGTCGCGCCTCGAAGGCACCGCCCTGCGCACTCACCAGCTCGTGTGCGATGGTCACACCGGTGTGCACGGGACGCAGCGCCGCAGCGTCCGTGACCTCCACGCGCACGCCGTGGCACAGCTGCCCGGCGTAGCGATCGGCGGTCGGCGTGAAGTCGACCGGCGTGAAACTCAGACCGGAGAGCTGCAGAGCGCGGAGATCCCCGGCGACGCGAGCCGCATTCAGCCACGGTGCGCCAAACAGTCCAAAGGGCTGGTCGGTGCCTCGTCCCACCGAGAGGTTCGTGCTCTCGAGCAGGCCCGTCGCGGGATACAACCAGGCGGCTCGCACGCCACGCAGGTTCGGCGACGGATCGGTCCAGTGCAAGCCCGTCTGCTCGAAGCTGAACTCGCGTCGATAGCCCTGCATGGCCACCACCGTGAGCCGCGCATGGATGTTCCGCTCGTCGTTGAGCAAGAGCGCGATCTCCCCGGCGGTCATGCCGTGCGTCACCGGCAGCGCGTGGTAGTTCACGAAAGTATCGATGTGCTCGTCGAGCACCGGGCCCTCGACGCGCTGCGCCCCGATCGGATTGGGACGATCGAGCACGATGACCTCCACGCCGTGCGCTGCCGCCGCCTCGAGCACCTGTCGCAACGTCGACAGGTACGTGAAGTAGCGCGTCCCCACGTCCTGCAGATCGAAGACGATGGCGTCGAGGCCCTGCAGCATCTGCGCGGTCGGCCGGCGCGTCTTGCCATACAACGAATACACGGGCAGACCGGTGGCTTGATCGTGGCCATCGCTGACGCTGCCTTCGAGCTTGCCGTCTTGACCGTGCTCGGGCGTGAAGAGTGCGACCAGCTGCACGCGTTTGTCGGCCGCCAGCACGTCGACCGTGCGACGGCCATCGCGCGCCAGGCTCGCGCGGTTGTACACCAAGCCAAGGTGCTTGTTCGCCACCGGCGCGAACGCCTGCTCGCGCAGCACGTCGATACCCGCGCGAACACCGCCTTCGAAACGTTTGCAGCTCGCGGGGTACGGTCTGCGGCCGTGACGGCGTGCAGCTACATCCGCGATCGCGCCGGCGAGCCGGATCACGTAGCCCTTGCCGTCCGGGTGCACGCGGTTGCTGAGCACGATCACGAACAGGTCCTGATCGGGGTCGATCCAGAGTGAGGTCCCGGTGAAGCCGCCGTGCCCAAAGGCCAGGTGCGACAGCTCGTGCCCGCGCAGCCCCGAGTACTCGCTGCGCTCGTCCCAGCCGAGCCCGCGGGTGACCTCGCCGATGAAATGCGGCGCGCGCAGAGCTTCGACGCTCTGGGGGCGCAGCACGCGCGCGCCTTCGAGTTCACCCAAAGACAAGAGCATCCGCGCATAGCGAGCCAGGTCCTCGGCGTTGGAGAAGAGCCCTGCGTTGCCGGCCACGCCACCCAGGCACAGCGCGCGCGGATCGTGCACGTCCCCGCGGATCACGACTTCGCTTCGCGCCTTGGGGTCGATGCGTCTGCGTACGTCGTCCGGCGCTTCGGTCGGAGCGATGCGCGCATGCCAGCTCTGCGGCGGGTTGAACCGCGTCTCGTGCATGGCGAGTGGTCCGAAGAGCGTGCGTGCTGCCAGCACGTCGAGCGGCTCGCCTGCGACGCGCTCGATGATCGCGCCCAGCAAGATGTAGCCAAGATCGCTGTACGCGAAGCGCTCGCCGGGCTTGCTGTGCAGGCGCAGTGCGCCGATCTTGACGAGCGCCGCGGTTTTGCCGGCCGCGTAGTCGGACAGCGGATCTTCCGCGGGCAGCCCGCTCGTGTGCAGCAGCAAGTCCTGCACGCGGATCCCTTGCTTGTCGCGCCCGCGTAGCTCAGGCAGATAGTCCGACGCGCTCGCGTCGAGCTTCACTCGTCCTTGCTCCACCAGCTGCATCAACAACGTCGCCGTGACGACCGGCTTCGTCAGCGACGCCAGGTCGAAGATCGTGTCCGTCGTCATGGTTTCCGTCGCTGGGATCAGGGCGCGCTGGCCGTAGGCGTGCAGGAACACGAGCCCGTCCGCGTGCCCGATCGCCACCACTGCGCCGGGCAGCTTGTGCTCGAGGATCGCTGCATGCACCAGCGCGTCGAGCTCGGGCAGCGTGCCGGTTGCGTCGGGCGCGCGCGCTGTCGGCGCAGGCGGCTGCGAGCCCATTTCGCGGCCGCGCGGCGGCGCGTCGTTGAGCTGCGCGTGGGCCAACGCCGTGTACGTGCCCAGCCAGAGCGCCAACCAGGGCCCGCTCGTCAGCCGCGCACGCACCGTCCGACGCATATCCCCAGCATAGCAGCCGCCGCGTAGGGCGACCCGCTCGGCCGATCTTCGGCCGCGCTCACTTGATCAGACTCGTGCCGTCGGCCGCCGCTTTCGTGGCAGAGTGCGCGTGTCATGAGCATGATCGATTCGGTGATCGGCAAGCTGTTCGGCTCGATGTCTCCGCACATGCGCAGCCTGGGCTACGAAGTGGTTTCGATGCACGACGGAGTGGGCGTCGGCAAGCTGCCGTACAACGGCGAGCTCGTCGGCGATCCACGCTCCGGCGTGTTGCACGGCGGCGTCGTGACTTCGTTGCTCGACACGACCGGCGGCGTCGCGGTGATCTCCGCACTCGGCGTGCCGATGCCGATCGCCACGCTCGATCTGCGCATCGATTACCTGCGGCCCGCAACGCCCGGGCTCGCGCTGTATGCGCGCGTCGAGTGCTACAAGAAGACCTACAACATCGCGTTCGCGCGCGGCGTCGCCTACGACCGAGAAGCCTCCGACCCCGTCGCCTCGATGGCTGCAACGTACATGCTGCGAACGCAGGCGGCTCGGTCCCCGGGGGCAGCCGAATGACCACGCCGGAGAGCTATCTTGTCGAGCTTCGGCAGACGGGCAACTTCGATCCCCTGATCCTGGTGATCCCGTATGCGCGCTACCTCGGCTTGAGCGTGCAGATCGTCGACGGCGATCCGGTCACCAAGATGGCCGGCAGCGACCACCTCGTCGGCAACCCGCTCTTGCCGGCGCTGCACGGCGGCACGGTCGGTGCTCTGCTCGAGGGCGCTGCCATCTTCAAATTGCTCTGGGAAATCGAGAGCATAGCGGTCCCCAAGACGGTGAATATCACGGTCGACTACCTGCGCTCGGCGCGCGTGGTCGACACCTTTGCTCGCGCCAGCATCACGAAGCATGGCCGCCGCGTGGCCAACGTGCAGGTGCGCGCCTGGCAGGCCGACGAGCAGAAGCCGATTGCGGCGGCACACGCACATTTTCTGCTGAAAACACGCGAGTCTTGAGTCGGGTCAGCAACTGGCCCTTCTTGGCCCTTGATCTCAGTGCAGAGTTGGTACAGCTTCCCACATGTGGGACTGGTAAGCGCTGCTCGCAGCGTTCAGGAGGTTCGGTCCATGCAAGAAGTTGGCAGCGACACGTTACACCGCGACGAAGTGACGGGTCTCGCGGCGTTCGACGACCTCGATCCCATCAGCACCGTCAGCACGCTGAACATCATGCCCGAACCGCCGGCGCCGATGCCGCGTGTGTTCGCACCGCCGCCGCGTCCGGCTGGCAGTGTCGCGCCGCCGCCTCCGGGCTCTGCGCGCATTGGCGCCACGCTGCCGCCTCCCGGGCTCGGCGCCGCGCGTGCCGCGCGCACCTTCAGCCGCCCACCCGAAGTCGCGCCGCTCGCGGCGCCGCCAATGGCGGCACGCACGACCGACGACACCGAGGTCGTCGACATCGTGGAGCCTGCCTCTGCGCAGGGTCATAGCTACGAGGGTTGGGAAGACCCGGACGACGCCGCGACGCGCGTGCAATCGTCACGGCTGCTCGGGGCTGCAGGCGGCGTGCCCGCGACCGAGCTCCAGATGGATTGGGACGACGAGGAGTTGCCCACGCAGATGCGTGGCGAGTCGGGCATGCCGGCCGTCGGCGAGGATCTCGCCACGGCGGCCTTCGAGCCGGTGAACAACTCGTTCCCGGCGGGCCGTCCGTCGCCGTTCCCGAGCGCGCACACCCAGGAAGCGCTCGGGTATGCACGGGTGGGTTCGCTGCCGCCGACAGCTGCAGTGCCGAGCGTGCGTCCCGGCGCTCCGTCGCCGTTCGCGCGCGCACAGGAGCAGCAGGACACCGCGTGGGGCCAGGACCTACGCTCGGAACGCCCGCTGTGGCTGTGGGTCAGCGTTGGCGTCGTGACCATCCTCGGTTTGGCGCTGGCTGCCCGCGCCTGGCTTTCGCCGCCGACGCCCGGTCTCGTCACGCTCACCACGGTTCCTTCCGATGTGCGCGTGCTCATCGACGGAAAGCCCGTGCTGGCGAGCGCAAGCCCGTTCTCGGCGACCGACGTCACGCCCGGCGTGACGCACGAGCTGTTGGTGCAGAAGGATGGCTTCGTCGCGCAGCGCACACCCTTCACGGTCGCGGCCGGCGAGTCCAAGGCTCTGGCCGAGATCAAGCTCGTTCCCGCGGTCCACGACTTCGGCTTCGCGATCGACTCGCTGCCGCAAGGCGCCGACGTGCTGGTCGACGGGCAGTCCATCGGGCAGGTGACCCCGGCTCGCGTCATCAAGATCAGCGCCGGTCTGCACAAGTTGCAGCTGACGCACACGGGCTACCAGACGTTCGAGGTGCAGGCGTACGTCTCCGACAACGCCGTGCTCGAGCTCCCGACCGCGAAGCTGGTCGCCGCCAGCGGCAAGGCGGTCGCTGCCGCTGCCAGCGCTCCCACTGCGGCATCCGCGCAGGCTTCGGCCGCGCCGGCCGAGCACCCCCATCATCACCATGCCGCTCGTGCCGGACTCTCGCACTTCGCGTCACATGCCGCGCCCGCAGCCAAGGTCGCGCCCGCGCCCAAGGTCGCGAGCACGCAGCGCGCGGCGGCAGCGGCGTCTTCCACCTCGGCCGGTCCGTCGGGCAGCAAGGGTGTGTTACGCGTCAACAGCCGCCCGTGGGCGCAGGTGTTCGTGGATGGCAAGCTGGTCGGCAACACCCCTCAGATGGCCATTCAGCTCGCCGCCGGCAAACACAGCCTCAAGCTCGTCAATCAACCGATGGGCCTGACCAAGACGCTCAGCGTGAGCATCAAGGCTGGCCAGACGGTCACCCAGGTGCTCAACCTGATCGAGTGACCGATGTGGGGCGAGCTACGCGCGAGCCGCGCTCAGCCGCCGAAGCGGATGCCCTGCGCCAGCGGCAGCTGCGAGCCGTAGTTGATCGTGTTGGTGGCGCGTCGCATGTAGCTCTTCCATGCGTCGGACCCGGACTCGCGGCCGCCGCCGGTCGCCTTCTCCCCGCCGAATGCGCCACCGATCTCGGCGCCGCTCGGGCCTAGGTTCACGTTGGCGATGCCGCAGTCGCTGCCGGCGGAGGAGAGGAACAGCTCGGCTTCGCGCAACTCGCGCGTGAAGATGCACGACGAAAGGCCCTGCGACACCGCGTTGTGCAGGTCGATCGCGTCGCCCAGCTCACGGTAGTCGAGCGCGTAGAGTAGCGGCGCGAAGGTTTCCTCGCGCACCACAGGCGTCTGCGCGGGCATCGCCACGATCGCCGGGCGCACGTATGCGGCGTCCGGATAGCGGTCCTGCAGCACGCGCTCACCGCCGCAGACCACGCGGCCACCTTGTTGTACGGCCTCGTGCAGCGCCCGCTGCAGCTGCGCGAGCGCCGCCACGTCGATCAAGGGGCCCACCAGCGTGTCATCATCCAGCGGCGAGCCGACTCGGATGCTGTTGTAGGCTGCCGCCAAGCGCTGCAAGAGCGCGTCGCGTACCGTCTCGTGCACGATGAGACGCCGCAGGCTCGTGCAGCGCTGTCCCGCCGTGCCGACCGCGCTGAAGAGGATGGCGCGCACTGCGAGCTCAAGATCGGCGCTCGGCGCGACCAGCATCGCGTTGTTGCCGCCGAGCTCGAGCAAGACCCGACCGAAGCGCGCCGCTACGACCGGCGCGAGCGCGCGCCCCATGCGGCAACTGCCCGTCGCGCTGACCAGAGCGGCACGTGGGTCGGTGGCCAGCGCTTCTCCTACGGCGCGACCACCGACCAGCACCTGGCTCACGTGCGAAGGCAAGCTCGCGTGCTGCTGCGCCGCTCGCTCCCACAGTGCCTGGCAGGCGAGGGCCGTGAGCGGCGTCTTCTCGGACGGCTTCCAGATCACGGGATCCCCGCACACCACGGCGAGCGCGAAGTTCCACGCCCAGACCGCGACCGGGAAGTTGAACGCTGTGATCGTTACGACGGATCCGAGCGGGTGCCACTGCTCCATCATGCGGTGCTCCGGGCGCTCGGAGGCGATCGTGAGCCCGTAAAGCTGCCGCGACAGCCCCACGGCGAAGTCGCAGATGTCGATCATCTCCTGCACTTCGCCCAGGCCCTCTTGCCGGATCTTGCCGCTCTCGATGCTCACCAGCTCGCCGAGCGCGCTCTTGTGGGAGCGCAGCACCTCACCGAACAAGCGGATCGCCTCGCCGCGCTTCGGCGCGGGGATCGTGCGCAGCGCCTCGAAGCACTCGTGCGCGCGCGCGAGCGCCTGCGAGACGGCCGCCTCATCCGCCGACTGCACGCGTCCGATCACGCTCGCGTCGATCGGCGTGTGAACCGGCAGGTCGCCGCCGCCAACAGCGGCAGTGTCCACACCCAGAGTCCTCAGCAATGCGCCGATATCCATGGCTCCTCCGAAGGCACGGGCCCCGCAGTCGTCGCCGCTCAGCCGTAGTACTGACCGAAGCGATTCTTCAAGAAGTCGGCGAGCGGCACATCTTCTTGCTTCACGAAGCCGCTCTTGGGGAGCTTGCCTTCGCGGTGCAGGTCGAGCATCGCGCACAGAGCTGCCGCTGTGGTGATCTGGATCGCCGACAGCTCACTGTCTCCGACTTTGCCGTGATAGACCTTCTTCGTGTAGGTCTCCTGCACGAGCCTGCCATTTTGCGTTCCGCTCACCGTCACGAAAATCAGCACGACATCTTGCGTGGTGACTGGCACGGCGTGCTCGAGCACGTCCTGGAATAGCTTGCGCCGTTCGCACAGCCGCAGGTCGTTGCACAGGAACCGGATCAGCTCGCAGTGGCCGGGGTAGCGGATGGTCTTGTAGTTGAGGAAGTCGACCTTGCCCTGCAGCGTTTCCCACAGTGTGCCGAGTCCGCCGGACGTGTTGAAGGACTCGTAGGTGGCGCCGTCGAGCGAGAATTCCTCGAGGCCTTCGAGCGGCAGCACCTCACGCACTGCGCCGTCGTGGATCACGTGGCAGGGATTGCAGTACTCGTTGATCAGGCCGGCGGTGCTCCAGGTCAGATTGTATTTGAGCGCGTTGCTCGGAAACAAAGGCAGTGCGCCCACGCGCATGCGCACACGGTTCAGCTGGTCGAAGCGCTTGGTGAGGTCGTACGCAGCGATCGAGATGAAGCCCGGCGCCAGGCCGCACTGCGGGATGAACACCGTGCTCGCATCCACAGCCAGCTCGCGCACGCGCCGCGCCGTTGCGACGTCCTCTGTGAGATCGAAGTAGTGCACACCGGTTTCGCGGGCGAGCTCCGCGATGGTCACGTTCAGGAAGAACGGGCACGCGCTGAGCACTGCGTCGAAACCCGACAACGCCTTGCGCAGAGCGTCGCGGTCCGTCACGTCGACCACTGTCTTGTGCACTCCGGCGGGGATGCCGGCGAGGCGGGCCTCGTCGCGGTCGGCCACGGTCAGCGTGTAATCCTGCGTGCGACGTAGCAGCTCCGCGATCGCGACTCCGATGTTGCCAGCACCCAACAGCAGCACGTTGGTCATACGTACAGCTTACCGTGCGCGATCACGCTGCGCGAGGATCACAGCGTGAGCATCATGCGGTAGATCAGCAGTGCACGTATGGGCGAGTAGTACGCGTGCTGACCGTAGAACCGATCCCCGGGCCGGATCAGGAAGGTCAAGAAGAGTAGGTCGTCATGTCTTGCGAGACCGGGACGCGTCACGGCGTTGAAGCCGAAGGCCCATTCGGTCACGTGCTCGGAGCCGCGCGGCAAGATCATCGCCTGCACGTAGGGCCCGATCCCACCCAGCGAGCGATGCTTGACGAAGAGCATGCTCTCCGAGCGACCCATGACCCCTGCGTCGTGGATGTCCGAGTAGAACCAGTCGTACGAGCGTGGTTTGCAGCCCTCGTACCGTGCGGCGACGAGCGACGTGAACACGACGTAGTCGTTGAACGGTACGTAGAGCTGGGCGTGGGCTTCGGCGAAGCCGAAACGGTCGGTGTCGGGCCCGGAGCCGAGCACCGGATCGCGATCGCGCCGCGCTGCGCTGTCGCACCGGCTGCAGTACTCGCCATTCTTCCCGGGCGCGAAGCTCAGGTTGCGCCAGGTCGCGCGGTAGCCCGCCGTGCCCCCGAACTCGAGAAACAGCAGGCGCAAGCGAGCGAACGCGTTAACCTGCCCGAGCGGATAGCCGATCAGCGTGGCCGCACCGACGGTCGCATCGTTCGCTGGGCCATAGATCTGTTTCCGAGTCTGCAGCGTGAGCTGCCCACCGGTGCCGAAGTAGTCGACGAGCAGGAACTCACCCGTCGGCGCGCGGCCCAGCATGTAGTCGCGCGGCTGGTCGGCGCGGCTGCGCGACGCAAAGCTCGCGAGCCCCAGGCAGACGAGCACGGCAAGACCAGCACGCATGGGCGCACGATACCTGATCGGTTGACGGAGATCAGTCGGCCCAGTGGATGCGACGGCGATCGTTGGGCCGGCTTTGGTGAGCTGGCCGCGGGCACGGCGACTTGCGCCGTGCCCGCGGCCTCATCAGTGGGCGGGACAGGGATCGAACCTGCGACGTTCGCCGTGTAAAGGCGACACTCTACCGCTGAGCTACCCGCCCAAAACAGCGCCGTCTGGACGACGATCCATGTCGCGATCCGTCATCGGGTCCTGCGGTCCGTGCTCACGTACCGTGCGCGTACGCTGCGCGCGGTCCTCGCACCCGATGACGACTCGCTCGTGGCTCGTCGCCCATACGGCACTGTTTTTCAACATCACGCGTGCGGAGTCTTCACCGTTGGGTGCCTCGCCGCCCATACGGCATCGTTTTCGGAGCGCGCTTTCGCACGCGTACTATCACTGCTGCGCGCCTGGTGCATCCACCGTTGGGGTGGGGACTTCGGGGCGGGCGGGCTCTTCGGGCTCGGGCTCGCCGTGGCTGCGGTGGGTGATCAGCTTGCCGTTCACGTACTCCATGGGGGCGATGCGCTTGCCGAAGATGGCCTCCGGATCGCTGATGCACAGAGCCTCGCGCAGCGCCTCGTCGGCGTGCTCGATCAGCACGATGCGCATGGCGCTGAGCACACGCCGCGGGATCTCGCGCAGATCCTTGCGGTTGTCCTTGGGGATGAGCAGCGTGTCGATGCCCGCACGATGCGCGGCCAGCGCCTTCTCCTTGAGTCCGCCGATCGGCATGATGCGACCGCGCAGCGTGATCTCGCCGGTCATCGCCACGTTGCGCCGAACCGGAATGCGCATCAACGCGCTCGCGATGCTGGTGGCCATCGTCACGCCTGCGCTCGGCCCGTCCTTGGGCACGAACTCGGGGAAGTGGATGTGGAAGTCGCTGTTGCCGTAGAAGTCCTTCGGCAGCCCGAGCAGGCGCTCGCGCGAGCGGATGTAGCTCATGGCCGCTTGCGCCGATTCCTGCATGCCCTTTTCGAGCAAGCCCGTGATCACGAGCTTGCCCTTGCCGGGCACCACCGCCACCTCACACTCGAGGATCGCGCCGCCGTAGCTCGTGTACGCCAGGCCATTGGTCAGACCGATGGTGTCCTTGCCACGCGCGCTCTCCGGGCGGTACTTGGGCACGCCCAGGTACTTGGGAATGCTCTTGGCGACGATGCGGTACTTCTCTTTCTTGTCCGTGTTCACGACCTTGCGCGCGACCTTGCGGCAGATCGACCCGAGTTCGCGCTCAAGGTTACGCACGCCGGATTCCTTGGTGTAGTGGTGGATCACTGCGCGGATCGCGTTCTCGGTGATCTCCATGTCCACGTCCTGCAGGCCCGCTTCTTCGCGTTGCCGCGGGATCAGATAGCGCACCGCGATGTTGAGCTTCTCGAACTCGGTGTAGCCGCTGAGCGAGATGATCTCCATGCGGTCCTGCAGCGGTGCAGGGATGCCCGACAGCGAGTTGGCCGTGGTGATGAACATCACGTCGGACAGGTCGTAGTCGAGGTCGAGGTAGTGGTCGCTGAAGTTGTGGTTCTGCTCCGGGTCGAGGACCTCGAGCAGTGCAGAGGCCGGATCGCCGCGGAAGTCGGACGACATCTTGTCGACCTCATCGAGCAAGAACACGGGGTTGCTCGTGCCGGACTTGCGCAGCGATTGAATCAGCCGCCCCGGCAACGCTCCGATGTAGGTACGCCGGTGGCCGCGAATCTCGGCCTCGTCGCGCACGCCGCCGAGCGACAGGCGCACGAACTTGCGACCCGTGGCACGCGCGATGGACTTTGCGAGCGAGGTCTTGCCGACGCCGGGCGGACCCACCAGACACAACACCGGGCCGCGCAGCTTGCCCACCAGCCCCTGCACAGCGAGGTACTCGAGGATGCGCTCCTTCACCTTCTTCAGGCCGTAGTGATCCTCGTTCAGGATCTTCTCGGCGAGGTCGATGTCGTAGTTCTCCTGGCTCTTGTCGAACCAGGGCAGGGCCAGCACCCAGTCGATGTAGTTGCGCACGACGGTCGCTTCCGCGCTCATCGGCTGCATCATCTTGAGCTTCTTGAGCTCCTTGCGCAGCTTGTCGCCAGCTTCGTCGGTGAGCTTCTTGGCCTTGATCTTCTCTTCCAGCTCGGTGAGCTCGGAGCGGAACTCGTCGCGCTCGCCGAGCTCCTTCTGGATCGCCTGCATCTGCTCGTTGAGGTAGTACTCCTTCTGAGTACGCTCCATCTGCTTCTTCACGCGCGTGCGGATCTTCTTTTCGACCTGCAGGATCTCGATCTCCGCGCTCATCAGCTCGTAGAGCCGGTTGAGCCGCTTGGCGGGATCGGTGGTCTCGAGGATCTCCTGACGATCGGTGAGCTTCACCGACGACAGATGCACTACGATCGTATCCGCGAGGCGTGCGGGATCTTCGATGGTTTGCACCGAGACCAGCATCTCGGGCGGAATGCGCTTGTTGAGCTTCACGTAGGCTTCGAAGGTCGCCTGCACGGAACGCATCAACGCTTCGAGCTCCACGCCGGTGCTGCCCACTTCCTCGACGACGCTGACTTCGCACAGGAAGAAGCCGTCGTTCGGGATGAAGCGCTCGATGCGCGCGCGCCGCTTGCCCTCGACCAGCACCTTCACGGTGCCGTCCGGCAGACGCAAAAGCTGGATGATCGTGCCGACCGTGCCCATCGCGAAGATGTCTTCGGACGCGGGGTCGTTCGTCTTGGCCTGGCGCTGGGCGGCCAGCAGGATCTCCTTGTCGTGGTTCATCGCCTCCTCGAGGGCGGCGATGGACTTCTCACGGCCGACGAACAGCGGCACCACCATGTGTGGAAACACGATGATGTCGCGCAGTGGCAGCAGGGGGAGGACTTTACCCTTGGGTCGTTCGTGCATCGGAGATGAGTTGTCGTTCCGGTTGAAGAACATCGGAAGCCTTTGACTGCGGGCTCACAGGCAGCACGCTAACTGGACCCTTAAGCATAGCCCAATTCTCGGCCAAGCCACGCGACCGCACCGGCTTAATGCCCCGAGGCTGCGCGCCGCGCCACTCCGAAACGGGGGCCAGCGATGTCCCGGTCTTGGGACAATTCCGGGCCGGCCGATCGAGCGACCCAGTCTAAGCGAGCTCAGCTTCCTTGTTCTCGTACACCGTGATCGGCGACTCGCCCTTCTCGATCACGTCCGAGGTGATCACGACCTCCTTGATACCGGGTCGCGAGGGCACGTCGTACATGACATCGAGCATCGCGGTTTCCAGGATGGCGCGCAGGCCGCGGGCACCCGCGTTGCGGTGTAGCGCCTGGGCGGCCACCGCCTTGAGCGCGTCTTCCTGGAACTTCAGCTTCACGCCGTCCATCTCGAGCAAGCGCTGGAATTGCTTGACCAAGGCGTTCTTGGGCTTGGTCAGGATGTCCATCAGCGCGGCTTCGTTGAGCTCGTGCAGCGTGGCGATCACGGGCAAGCGGCCGATGAACTCCGGGATCATGCCGAACTTGAGCAGATCTTCGGGCTGTACCTGCTCGAGCAGCTGGCCGATGAGCTTCTCTTTGCGCGATGGGATGTCGACCCCAAAGCCGAGGCTGCGCCTGCCAGTGCGGCGCTCGATGATGTGGTCGAGGCCCACGAACGCGCCGCCGCAGATGAAGAGAATGTTGGTGGTGTCGACCTGCAGGAAATCTTGCTGCGGGTGCTTGCGACCGCCCTTGGGGGGCACGTTGGCGATCGTGCCTTCGATGATCTTCAGCAGGGCCTGCTGCACGCCTTCGCCGCTGACGTCGCGCGTGATGCTCGGGTTGTCACCCTTGCGCGCGACCTTGTCGATCTCGTCGATGTACACGATGCCGCGCTGCGTGCGCTCGACGTCGTGGTCGGCGTTCTGCAGGAGCTGCACGATGATGTTCTCGACGTCTTCACCGACGTAGCCCGCTTCTGTGAGCGTGGTGGCGTCGGCGATGGCGAAGGGCACGTTCAGGATGCGCGCGAGTGTTTGCGCGAGCAGCGTCTTGCCGGAGCCCGTGGGCCCGAGCAGCAAGATGTTCGACTTCTGAAGCTCGACGTCGTCGCTCGCGACGCGCGATTCGATACGCTTGTAGTGGTTGTGCACCGCAACGGCGAGGATCTTCTTGGCGCGCTCCTGGCCGATCACGTACTCGTCCAGAACCGCCTTGATCTCTCGCGGCTTGGGCAGCGGGCCACCGGCAGCGAACGTGTCCTCGCGGTCGACTTCTTCCGCGATGATGTCGTTGCACAGGCCGATGCACTCGTCGCAGATGTAGACCGTCGGGCCCGCGATGAGCTTCTTCACTTCCTTCTGGGACTTGCCGCAGAAGGAGCATTGCAGATTCCCGTGACTGTCTTCCCGGCGTCGGTCAACCACGATGGTCTCTCACTTTACTGAAAATATACCCCGGGAGTCTACCAACCCTGAACCCCCACCCGCAACCCGGCGCTGGCGCGCCGCCTCTGCCGCCAGGTGCGGCTTACGTCCCATCCGAGTTCGCGTGAGCGAACCCGGTAACCGGCGTCCTCACTGCGCGCGACGTCAGTAGCGCTCATTGGGGCCCTGCGGGTGCGCTCGCACCTGACAGCAGATGCGACGAGCCAGCCCTTACGTAAGTACGGTAGGGCGGGTGGATAGGGGCCAGTGCCGGCTACTTGCGGCTCTTGATGTCGATGGGCTGGTCTTTGGTGGCGTCGCGACCGGCAATGATGGTGTCGATGATGCCGTAAGTACGAGCGTCTTCCGCTGACAAGAACTTGTCGCGCTCGGTGTCGGCCTTGATCTGCTCGGCCGGTTTGCCGGTGTGGCGCTCCATGATCTTGTTCATGCGGTCACGCAAGAACAGGATCTCCTGGGCGTGGATCTCGATGTCGGTGGCCTGCCCGCGCACGCCGCCGAGCGGCTGGTGGATCATGATGCGGCTGTTGGGGAGCGCACGTCGCAGACCCTTGCTGCCAGCCGCGAGCAGCCATGCCGCCATCGATGCAGCCAGACCGATGCAGAGCGTGGACACCGGGGCGCGCACGTACTGCATGGTGTCGTAGATCGCCAGGCCCGAGGTGATCGAGCCACCGGGGCTGTTGATGTACAGCGTGATCTCCTTGTCGGGATCTTCGCTGTCCAGGTAGAGCAACTGCGCGATGATGATGTTCGCGACGTCGTCGTTGATCTCGGTGCCGAGGAAGATGATGCGATCGTTGAGCAGGCGGGAGAAGATGTCCCAGCTGCGCTCGCCACGAGGCGTGCTCTCGACGACTTGCGGGTAAGGAATGAACGCCGTCGGTCTATCTACGCGTCGGTCCGCTGTCATTTGTTGTTGGCTTCCTTGGGCTGCTGCTTGGCGGGCTCGGTGGCCGCGGGCTCGGTGGCCGCGGGCTCGGCGACGTCGCTGATCGTAGCCCGTGACACGAGATACTCAAGCAGCTTCTTTTCGAGAATCTGCAGCTCGAGGGTGCGCTTTTCGTCGCCCTGGTGCTCGGCGCGTACCTTGGCCACGTGCTTGCCGCTGCGCTCGGCCAGCTCTTGCAGCTTGGCGTCGAAGTCGGCGTCGCTGACGCTGATGCTCTCGGCCTTGGCGATCGCGCCGAACAAGAGGCCCGCGCGTATCTTGCGCTCGGCGCGGTCGCGGAACTCTTTGTGCATTTCCTCGGTGAACGGCACCTGCTGGCCCAGCATGTACTGGATACGCAGGTACTGCTCGAGGCTGGAGCGGGTCTCTTGGTCGATCATGCTCGGGGGCACCGGCACGGGGTTCTTGTCGATCAGCTTCTCGAGGATCTGCTCGCGTACCAGGGCATCGGCGCGCTCGGCCGCAGTCTTCTCGAGGCGCTCGCGGATCGTCTTGCGCATCTCGGAGAGCGAGTCGTGCCCGAGGTCCTTGGCGAGCTCGTCGTCGATCTCCGCCAGCACCTTCTGCTGCAAGTTCTTGACCTGCACGTGGAAGAGCGCGCTCTTGCCGCGCAACGCTTCGTAGCCGTAGTCGGCAGGGAAGGTGAGCGTAATGTCTTTGTGTGCTCCGACTTCGACGCCCATGAGGCCTGCCTCGAGGTCGGGCAGGAGCCGGCCGGTGCCCAGCTCGATGCGGCGATCCTGGCCGCCCATCTCGGGCTTGGGCTCGCCGTCGATGCTGACCGTCAGGTCGACGGTGAGCGTGTCGCCCGCGCGCGCTGGCCGTGCCGTTTCGGGCGTGCTGAGTTCGGCCGTCTGCTCACGCATGCGCTCGATCTCGGCTTGCACGGCGGAGTCGTCGACCACCAGCGTGGTGCGCTCGGCGAGCAGGCCGGTGGTGTCGACGCTCTCGATCTTGGGCCGGACCTCGATCTTGGCGGTGAACGTGAGCGCCTCACCATCCTTGATCGTCGGCGCTGCGAGCTCCTCGGCGTATGCGACAGGCTCGATCTTGTGCTCCTCCACGGCGTGACCGATGCCCTGGCGCACCAGCTCGGCGGCGACCTCGACGCGGATCGACTTGCCCATCATGTTCTTGACCACGTCGCGCGGCACCTTGCCCGGGCGGAAGCCGCGGATGCGCGCGGTGCGCTGCGTCGCGCGGTAGGCGGCCTCGAGGTCCTCGGCGACCTTCTTCCAGGGCACTTCGACTTTGACCGAGACCAGAACGGGGCTCAACGTTTCGATTTGGGACTGCATGACGAGCGTCTCCGGGGACAAGTTGGCTAGCGCCTGAACGTGGGCAGGAAGCGGAACACCGCGCGGACTGCCGAGATCCTGGCGTTGGGCGCGCAAGAACGGCCGCCGCGGGCCCTAGCGGGCCCCAAAAGGAGAGCGGTGTTCTAGTGCCTGGTCCGGGTACGGTCAAGGTTGCCGGCCGATCGCGGGTGGGCCGTGAGGCGGGGCTCACGGCGCGGCCGGCGCGGGGGCGTTACCCGTGGCGTCGACCAACTCGAGGCCCAGGTTCTGCGCCACCTGGAAGATGCGTTGATCGCGATAGAACTCGCCGAAGACGATGCGGGTGATGCCCGTGTTGGCGATGCACTTGAAGCAGTTCCAGCACGGCGAGGCCGTGACGTAGATGCAGGAGCCATCGACGCGCGTGCCGTTCTTGGCCGCCTGGATGATGGCGTTGACCTCGGCGTGGATGGTGCGCACGCAGTGGCCGTCTTCCATCATGCAGCCGGTCGACTCGCAGTGCGGCAGCCCGCGCACCGAGCCGTTGTAGCCGGTCGAAAGGATGGTCTTGTCGCGCACGATCACCGCGCCGACGTGCTTGCGCGGGCAGGTCGAGCGGGTGGCAACCTCGCGCCCGATGTTCATGAAGTACTGGTCCCAGGAAACGCGTTGGCTCGACATGGCGTGTACCTCCGTAGCACCCGGGTATGCGCTGCATCAATGCGTGGCAGCGGGCGCGCGGGCTGGATCGGCGAGGCCGGCCGCAGAAAACGACGCTTTGAGCTGTGCACGCACGGCGTCGGGCAGATCGCGCAGGATGAGCACGGCACGACCGGCGTGCAGCACCTCCGAACGGGCGCGCAACGCGGGCGCACACGCGTTGCGTACGCGCTCGGCGGCGTCTGCGGCCTGCTCGGCATAGCGGTCGCTGTCCCACAGGGTGAGCCACACCACCGCAGCGCCCGCGCCCTTGACCTCGTAGACGCGAAGCCGGTCGCCACCCCAACCCGCGGCCAGCTTGCGACCTTCGGCCTCGGTGCTGCCCTGGCTCAGGTATACGGAGAGCTCGAGCTCGCCGAGCGTGTCTTCGCGCAGCTCGCGATAGCCCGCGGCCGCGAGGGCCGGTAGCACCGGCAGGTGCACATGGATCGCGGTCTCGCCGTGCGCGAAGCGCTCGGGATGCAGCACTTGCTCGGTGGACGTCGGTGGCGTCGCGTGCGTCTGGTTGACCATTGCCCAACCCCCGGCGCCGTGCAGGCTGGCGCAGAAAGCCAGGCCATCGACGTAGGCGCTCAGCAGTGGCACGCGGATGATCGCGGGGGCCTTTTCGAGCTCGGTGCCCGCCAGCGGCGAGCGCCGCACCACGTCGGAGAAGGAACGCACCTGGGTGGGGTTGCCCGTGAGCTTGTGCAGCGGCACCTGCTCGCGCTCGAGCGCGTAGCCGATCATCGCGAGCGTCGCGTCGCCTTCCACGAGGGCATGGAAGGCGTTGTCGGCGTCGGTGTCACGTTCGTCATGGATGTGCTGCGAGAGGCCCAGGTTCTGATCCTGCAGCGCGTGCACCAGCTCGTGCACCAGCACCATGCGCGCTTCGGTGAGGTCGCCCGTGTCTTCGCGGTCGGGATCCGCGAACGCGTGCATGATGTCGTCGCGCACGCACAGGCGTTTCTCGTCGTCGTCGTAGTAGCCGACGATCTGCTCTCGCATCACGCGCACCAGCAGCGCGCGCACGTCCAGGTCGGGCGCCAAGAGGCCCAGCGCGGTGTAGACGACCGCGGCGCGCTTGAGCTCGTCGTCCTTGATCTGCGTCTCCACGTAGGCCGCGATCCGCTCCTGGTCTTGCACCTGCACCGGCACGCGCTGCTTGAAGTGCAGCTCGCGCACGCGCTCCGCTGCATCCATCAGCTCGCCGATGACCCGTTCTTCGCGCAGGGTCGGGGCGCGACTTTGGCCCTTTTGCGCTGGCTTGTTCCGCTGTGCGGCTTCGCTCGAGACTTGCGCGCTGCCCAGATCCCCGGCACCGGGCACCACTTCGGCGGCTTCGGCCTTCGGCGCTGCCGCGCGCGGGCCGGCGCAGGCCGACAGCATCAGAAGCGCCACCAGCCAGGTGGCTACGTGCTGTTGTTGTCGCCTCATCCGCCGCGTCCCGTGACCACGCAGTGGGTGAGCGGGCGGAAGCCCAGCTCATCGCGAAACACTCGTCTCGCTGCGCGGCAAGCGACGTCCCGCAGCGTGTCATCCGACGCTGGCAGCGGTACAACGCGCACGACGCGCTGGATCTCCACGCACACCTCGTCGAGCAGCTCGCGCTCTTCATCCTCCCAGACCACGCCGCGCGTCAATATGCGAGGCTTGCAGCGCAGGGCACCGTCGGCGTCCACGCTTAGTGTGATCATCACGATGCCAACCTCGGCCATCAGCACGCGGTCTCGCAGCACCACCTCCGCCAGCTCGTTGCCAGCTTGCACGTGCACGCGACCGCATTCGACGTGGCCGGCGACGCGCATGCCTGCGTCGTCCACCTCGAGCACCGCGCCATTCTCGATGACGGTGACCTCCGGTACGCCGAGGCTCTTGGCGAGCGCCGCATGGCGGCTGAGGTGGTGGAAGGTGCCATGCACCGGCACGAATGCGCGCGGCCGCGTCAGCTGGAGCAGCTGCGTCTGCTCGTCGCGGCAGGCGTGGCCGCTCACGTGCAGCGTCGGATCGTCGTAGCGCTGCACGACGCGCACGCCCAGGCGTTCGAGGTTGTCGATCATGCTGTGCACGTTGCGCTCGCGACCGGGGATCATGCGCGCGGACAGCAGCACGGTGTCGTCCGGCGCGAGCTTGAGCTGGTGATGCGTGCCCGATGCGATGCGTGCCAACGCGGCTCGCGGCTCTGCTTGCGAGCCCGTGGCCAGCACCAGCAGGTCCTTGCGCGCGATGGTCTGCGCCATCTCGGGCGCGATGTACGTGGGCAGCGGCTTTGGCAACAGGCCGAGCTTCTCGGCGATGCGTGCGTGGGTTTGCAGCGAGCGCCCGAGCAAGAGCGTGAGCTTGCCGAGCTCGCGCGCCAGGCGCAGCACGGCTGCGAGACGATAGACGTTCGAGCCGAACATGGAAACGACTACGCGCTGCGGCGCTTGCTTGATGTGGCGCTCCAGCGAGAGTGCGACTCCGGCTTCGCCGCCGGACACACCCGCGACGTCGATGTTCGTCGAATCGCTCAGTAGCAGCCGCACACCGGCGTCGCCCACGGCCTTCACGAAGTCGAGGTCGAAGTGCAGCCCGTCAGGCGGTGCCGGATCGATCTTGAAGTCGCCGGAGTGGATCACGGTGCCTGCGCGCGATCGCAGCACGAGGCCGGTGGAGTCAGGGATCGAGTGGGTCACCCGATACGGCTCCACCTCGAAGGCGCCCAGTTGCAGGATCTGCCGCGGCTCGATCGCCACAAGGCGCGGCGGCGCATCGAAGCTGAACTCCGCCAAGCGCTCGCGTACCAGCGCCAGGGCGTACGCAGGACCGTAGATAGGGACGTCGAGGTCCTGCAGGAGGTACGGCAGAGCGCCGATGTGATCTTCGTGCCCGTGGGTGATCAGGACCGCTTTGACGCGCTCGCGGTTGTCCCGCAGATACGCGAAGTCGGGATGGATGATGTCGACGCCCGGCTCGGCATCCGGGAAGGTGACGCCACAGTCGATGACCAGGATCGTGTCGTCGAGCTCGACGGCCAGGCAATTCATGCCGACCTCTCCGAGGCCACCGAGGGGCACGATGCGTAGCGGCGAATTCATGCGTGCTCACTTGCAGTGCTGGCCTGCGCGAGTCAAGAGCGGACGGTCGTAGCGTGCGCTTTCGCCATTTGACCGGCTCTTTCCCCACGTGTTACCCAGCGCAGCATCTTACGCCAGGCAGGGTCAATCCCATGCGGAGCAAGTCCATGCGTCTGTCATTCATCTCGTGCCTGCTCGTCGTGTGCGGCTTGCAAGCGGTCGTGGCCTCCGTGGCGTCCACCGGCTCAGCGCAAGACGCTGGTGTGGCTGGCGGCAAGCCCGCTGCCTCGGCGACGAAGACGGCGGCGCCAGCTGCTGCCGGCAAGTCCGTCGCTCCGGCGACGAAGACGGCCGCGCCAACGGCGGCACCGGCCGCGCCTGGGCCAAGTGCGGGCGCCACCACGCCGGCCAGCGGGCCGGTGAGCAGCACGGCGCCTGAAACGCAGGGCAGCAGCAAGCCAAGTGAAGCGCCCTCCGCAGCGAGCGCCACCACCGCAGCGCCCGCCAGCGCAGCCGCCAGCAACGAGTCCGGTGCGCTGCCGTCCGCCAGCGCGGCCGAGACTGGCGCGCAGGCCCCGGTGGAAGCGCCCGCCGCTGCCGCCGCGACACCCGCTGCGGCTGTGAACGTCGCCCCTGAGGTCGCGCTGCCTGCCGCGCCGAGCGTGCCCAGCCCCGGTGAGCTCGGCGATCGCTTGGTCGGCGATCTGACGCAGAGCGCCGAACCCAAGGGCAGCTGGACCGCCCCCACGCCCGTGCTGACCTTGCACGGCTACCTGCGCGTGCGCGGCGAGCTGATGGACCACTTCTGGCTCGGACGGCTGCCGGTCTCCGTCTATGCGGCCAACCCGAGCAACAACGCGAGCGTGCAGGGGCTCGGCCCTGACCCGTTCACACGCTTTCGGCCGATCGAGCGCTCGGCCACTCAGGCGGACTGTGGCAGCGCTGGCGTGACCACCGACCTCAACGGCCAGCCGGTCTGCAGCGTCGGCACCTTGCAGCAGGCGAACATGCGCCTTCGTCTCTCTCCGCAGCTCAATGTCAGCGAAGACGTGCGGGTGAAGGCGACCTTCGACGTGTTCGACAACGTCGTGCTCGGTCAGGGCCCGCAAACCTTCTATGGTAGCCCGTCCACAGGCAACCGCGACGTCAGCGCCGCGTTCGCGTCCACCGACCTCCCCACCAGCCAGACCATCGTCGCGCGTCGCGCCTGGGCCGAAGTTCGCAACCGGGACCTCGGCGAGTTGCGCTTCGGCATCATGCCCCAGCACTGGGGCCTCGGCATGCTCTACAACGACGGCAACGGTCTCGACCACGATTACTCGACCGACCTCGGTCGCGTCATGGGCATCACCAAGGTCGCGGGCTTCTACCTCACGGCCTCCTACGACTTCCTCGCGGAGGGCGTGCTCGGCAAGAAGTCCGGACAATACGTGCCCGACTTCGACGGTTCGCAGATCGACGACGTGGACCAGTTCTCGTTCTCCGTCGCGCGGCGCGTGCCCGACGAAGAAGAGGAAGCCGTGCTGCAGCGCGGCGACGCGATGATCAACGGCGGCCTGCACTTCACGATGCGCCACCAGGGCTCGCTCTACAACACCGTCTCGCCCACCAACCCCACTCCGTCGTTCACCACGCTCAACGCGACCATGTACACGCCGGACGTCTGGGGGCAGCTGCGCTACCGCGGGCTGCGGCTGGAGCTCGAAGGCGCGTGGGTCGCCGGTCACATGCGCAACCTCGGCTCGGGCGGCACCTACGCCATCGAACAGGGTGGCGCCGTGCTCGAGAGCGAGCTGCGCTTGCTCAACAAGAAGCTCGCCATCTACTTCTTCACCGGCGTGGCCACCGGCGATTCGAACGTCGAGGGTTTGTCATCCGACGCCAACTACATCGATCAGCTGGGCAACGGCCGCTCCGGCGCCGATCGCACCATCTCGACCTTCCGCTTCAACCCGAGCTACCGCATCGACACCATTTTGTGGCGCAGCATCATGCGTCAAGTGACGGGCGCGTACTACTTCCGCCCCGGCGTGAGCTACGACTTCGTGCGCGACGACTTCGGCCAGCTCTTCGGTGCGCGCCTGGACGTGATCTGGAGCCGCGCGGCGTCGTTCATGCAGACGCCCGGCAATGCCTCGGACCTCGGCGTGGAGCTCAACGCGCAAGTCTACTGGCGCAGCGACGACGGCCCCGGCCACAACGACGGCTACCACGCGGCGCTGCAGTACGGAGTGCTCTTCCCGATGCGCGGCCTGGGCTACTACAACAGCAGCTCGAGCCTGGACACTGCGCAGTCTGTGCGCCTTTTGCTGGGCGTCGTGTTCTGAGCGCGCTCGGCGCCTGTATCGTTCGCCCCGCGTCGGTCGTGCACTCACGCTAGGCCGGCGATGGCGGGCAACTGCCGCGGCCGCCTGGCCGATGAACGACGCATGGCCAAGCCCGCAAAGACCATCTTCGAATGCACCGCTTGCGGCGCGACCAGCCCGAAGTGGCTCGGTCGCTGCCCCGGCTGTGGTGGCTGGAGCACGCTCGAGGAGACCCGCTTCGCGCCTCCCAGCGCGCGCCAGAGCGGCGGCGAGTCCCGCGGCGCCGAACGGCCCGTCGCTCTTGCGGAGGTCAATCCAGACGACGCCGAGCGCTTGTCCACCGGCCTGGCCGAGCTCGACCGCGTGCTCGGTGGCGGTGCGGTGCGTGGCGGTGTCGTGCTGCTCGGCGGCGATCCCGGCATCGGCAAGTCCACGCTGCTCATGCAGGCTCTCGCAGGCATGGCCGCGAGCGGGCGGCGTGCACTCTACGTCACAGCCGAGGAGTCCGCGTCGCAGGTTGCGCTGCGCGCCCGCCGCCTGGGCATGAGCGGCGAGGTCATGGTGCTTGCCACCACCGAGCTCGACGACGTGATCGCCGCGCTCGCGGCCACACGCTACGAGGTGGTCGTCATCGACTCGATCCAGACAGTGCGCAGCGCGCAGCTCGAATCGTCCGCCGGCAGCGTCGCACAGCTGCGCGAAGTTGCCGCACGCCTGACGGAGCTCGCGAAGCGCGCGGGCCCCGCGATGTTCCTCATCGGCCACGTGACCAAAGACGGCGGTCTCGCAGGCCCGAAGGTCCTCGAGCACCTGGTCGACACCGTGCTTGCGTTCGAGGGCGACCCAACGCACGCCTACCGCATCGTGCGCGCCACCAAGAACCGCTTCGGCCCTGCTCAGGAGATGGGCGTGTTCGAGATGGCGCGCGAGGGGTTGCGCGAGGTCGCCGATGCCAGCTCGATCTTCATCGCCGAGCGACCACTGCGCGCGCCGGGCTCGGTGGTGGTTTCCACGGCGCAAGGCAATCGCCCGCTGCTCGTCGAGGTCCAAGCGCTGGTGGCGCCGGCGCTCTACGGCGCGCCCAGGCGTGTGGTGAGCGGTCTCGATGCCAATCGCCTGGCCGTGCTCTTGGCGGTTGTGCAGCGCAAGGGCGGCATCCAGGTGCTCGACCAGGACGTCTTCGCCAGCGTCGCGGGTGGCACGCGCGTGGATGAGCCGGCCGTGGACCTCGCGCTGTGCGCCGCCGTCGTGTCCAGCTTACGCAACCGCGCCATCGCGACCGATGTGGTGGTGTTCGGCGAGGTGGGTTTGGCGGGGGAGGTCCGTGCCGTCACGCGTCCGGGCGTGCGGCTGCGCGAAGCCAAGAAGCTTGGCTTCGCTCGCGCCGTTCTGCCCAAAGCGAGCGTCGCGCACCTGACCCCGGAGGAGCGAGCCGTGCTCGAGCTTTCGGCGGTCGCTGATCTCGATGAAGCCCTCGCGGCGCTGTTCTAGCTGCGTCACGGTCGTTTCGTCGCGTCGTACGGAAGTAGCAGGGGCGTCTTGGCGTGCTTGGCCACCGAACGCACGCGCTCGCACTCGGACGCCCGCAGGCGCTTGGGCCCGTTGACCGTGCCACGGCTGTTGTCGGCATCCATGAGCAGCCAAGGTCTATCGGGGCCGATGTTGTCGGGGTGGAGCGGGTCGTCGAGCAGCACGTGCCCGAGTTCGTGCGCCA
The DNA here is from genome assembly GCA_036382515.1 of Polyangiales bacterium. Taxonomy (GTDB): domain Bacteria; phylum Myxococcota_A; class Polyangia; order Polyangiales; family JAFGIB01; genus JADGRF01. The sequence goes on from DASVHQ010000188.1 coordinate 24,103, forward strand.
GCGTCCACGCGAGCGCAGCTTGACGCAGACCCTGCCGATCCAAGATCACTGTGTTCCCGATCGCGCCTCGGCTCGCCGCGATGAACGCCTCTCCCTGTCGGGTCGCCTGGGTGAACCGGTTCACGATGAAGAGATCGATGGTGGTCGGATCATCGTCGGCGAGCGCTTTCACGAGCGTCCGCTCTTCGAGCGTGCCGGCCAGCGCAGTAGTGTTGTCGAACTCCTCCAGGCCGTCGAGCAGATCGACGCTACCGATCGTCACTTGCTGCCGGCGGTCGGTGCTGACCGCGCGTTGTGGCAGCGCGGCGAGCTTCACGAAGCCGCCATCCTTGCGGTGCACGAGCACGTCTGCGCTTGGCCCCGCGCCCCGGCGTGTTCGCGGATTCTGCGACACCGACGCCGCAAAGCCAGCGGCACGCACCGCAGTCGCGATCGCCTCCGCGGTCTGCGCCGGTGTCTGGCCGCGCAGCGTGGCGATCGGTCCGATAGTCTTTCCTTCGAGCTCGAAGCGGATTTCGCCGCCACCCGCTGCGGGCAGCCCGTCGTCGTCGGCCACCGCGAGCAAGGTCGCGGGCGGTGGGTCTGCAAGCTCGGTCGAAACCTCGGCTGGGTCGCCGAAGGTAAGCGAGCATTGCAGCCAGATCTCGTTCGCGCCACGGATCTCCGCCCGCACCAGCTCGAGCGCGCTTTGCTCGTCGCTGCCGATCACCGGCGGCCCGGAAGGCACGATGCGAAGCACGTGCACGGCGAGGCGCACCAACCGCGCTGCCAGAGGCCCGTCTTCGTCGCCGGGGCGACCGATGCGCAACGTCTGCTCCACGGTCCCGTGTGGTCCCTGGTAGCGCACGCGCAGCACATCACGCAGCGCGACCAGCAAGGTCCGGTTGGCGCTGCCAGGCGCAGCCAGGTCGACCGCGTCACCGACCAGACGCACGAACTGTGACCTGAAGGCCTGGCCGCTGCCGGCGCGGTGTAGCGCGACCTGCAGTTCGCTGCGCGGGTTCTTGGCGTCGGGCGCGAAGCTCGAGAGCGCAGCGTACGTTTCGTCGCCGCTGATGGCGGCGTCAACGACTTCGATGCGCAGGTCATGCTCGTCGCGGCTCGTCGCTCCGAAGTCGAAGCTCGCCGGCAGCGTCCCGTCATTCGTGATCGCCAGCGACACTCCGAGAGCATCGTGCGCGGGGTCGAGCGCGTGATTGGCGTGGTCGAGCAGATGAACGCTGGCCGCATCCTGTGCAGCGCTCGAGCTGCACAACGTCGACAGCAGCAAGATCGATGGCACTGTGCCGAGTCGCCGCGCCGAGCCGCCGCGTGTGACGGCGCTCATGCGCACACCTCAGCCAAGCGTTCGACTCTGCCGCAACAGGGCCTCTGCCGCGCGCGCCATCCGGCCGCACCGCGCCCGCTCGGCGTACACGATGCTGCGCAGCCTTTGCTTGGCGTGATCGAGCTCGTCGTTCACCAGGATGTAGTCGAACAGCCCGTAGTGTTCGATCTCCGCGCGCGCGTTACGGAAGCGTCGCTCGATGGTGGCCTCATCGTCGGCAGCCCGCGTGCGCAGGCGAGTCTTGAGCGCATCCATCGATGGCGGCAGCACGAACACGCCCACTGCGTCCGGGCGCACGGCCTTGATCTGGCGCGCGCCTTGGTAGTCGATGTCGAAGACGACGCCCTTCTTCTGGTCGCGCCGCGCGCGCTCCAGCTCCGCCAGCGACGTGCCGTAGCGGTTTCCGTGCACCTCGGCCCACTCCAGGAACGCCTCGCCCTCGACCAGTTGGTCGAAGCGTGGGCGGTCGACGAAGTGGTAGTCCTTCGCATCGACCTCGTTGGGACGCGGTTTGCGCGTGGTGTGCGAGACCGAGAACGTCAAGTCGGCGAAGTGCTCGAGCAGATCACGCGTCAGCGTCGTCTTCCCGGCTCCCGACGGCGACGAAATGATCAGGAGCAAGATGTCGTCCACCATCTCGAAATCCTACACCGTTCGCCGCGCGTTCTGCACCTGGCCCCGGCTGCGCGGTCGGCGCTCGCCGGGCGCGTTCGCTCAGGTCAAGCCGCGCTTGTGCTTGATCTGCTCCATGACCTTCGCGTACTCCACGTCGAAGTCGGTCGTGCCTTCCTGCAGGTTCTTGATCTTGGAACGAACCTCGCGGTCGAGGTCGGAGTCGACCTCCATGTGCTTGCGCAGGATCGGCGTAATGCTCTTGCGCAGCTCGACATCCTCCGAGAAGATCTCGGCGATGTTCGCGCTGTGGAAGAGCAGATTCATGATCTGGTCCAGCAGGTAGGGCAGCACCTCGTCCTGGGTGGGCGCGCCGCGCTCCTTGCTGACCTGGCTCTTCATCTTGCCCAGCTGGCTGTACCCCATGCCGCGGACTTCCATCCGGTTCTTGGCGTCGTCCACGATCTCGCGTTCGAGCCGCAAGAACTCCTTCAGCACGGCCTCGATGTCCAGACGGGCCTCGGCCTCGTTCTCTAGCTCGACGCTTCCCTGTTCCCGGAGCGTTCGGATGACCTCTTCGGCGATGCTTTCGACTTTGCCACGATAGAGCCGCATGACTTGTGTGATTTTCCGTGTTTTTCTGGTTTCAGGGGCGGTCCGCTAGAGCGCGCAGACGCTACTGCTGCGGCCTGCCAGCGTCAATGCGCATGGCAGCCCCGGGGTCCTGCCGGTTGCCCGATCTCGTCGAGTCTTGCCGGCCAAGCCTGCCGTGCCTTTGGGGTGGCGCACGCGGCTGTCTATTGTCACGTTTCGGCAGATGGGTGTATGCAGTACGTTCGCCGAGGGGGCGACTGAACGAAGGGGGGCTGCCATGGACTACCCAACCGAGGTGGCGCTGGCGAGTCGGGCGCGGGGCGAACGGGCCGCCGCCGAGACACGCGAGCGCATTCTGAGCGCGTTGCGCCGGGCGGAGGTTTTCGCCTGTTTCGAACGCACGCAGTTGGCCGATCTCGCGGAGCATTCCACGCTGGTGCGCGTCGCTCGGCGGCGGCGTATCTACGGGCAGGGGGATCCGATCTCGGGGCTCTACGTGGTCGCGGCGGGCCGCGTGCGCGTCGTGCGAGGGACGGGCGAGTCGCGTGCGCTGACCGTCGCGTATCGGGGTGTGGGCGACATCATCGGCGAGATTGCGATCACTGCGCGCCTCGCACACGAGGACACCGCCACAGCGACCGATCCCGTCGAGGTCGTGCAAGTACCCATGCGCCAGGTTCAGGACATGCTGTCGCGGCATGCCGAGCTAGGACGCAGGCTCTTGCAGCTGATGGTCGAGCGACGGCTGGACACCGAGCGCCGCATCGAGAGTCTTCTGTCTCGCACCGTGGAATCACGCGTCGCGGAGTTCTTGCTCGACAGCGCGCAGCGCCACGGCATTCCAGATAGCCGCGGCCTCCTGATCGGCGTGAAGTACACGCACCAGGAGATCGCCGACTACGTGGGATCGACGCGCGAGACCGTCACCTTGACGCTCGGCGAACTCCGACGCCGCGACCTCGTGCTCTTCGACCATCGCCGGATCGTGCTGCGCGACGTCGAAGCACTCGAACGCATGCTGCGCGCCCGCCCATAAGGGCGCCGGGCGCTGCAGCTGACGGCGGCGCTCAGATCGCGCCGTCGCCCGAGTCCAGGCGCTTGCGCATGCGCTCGATCAGCGCGTCGAAACCATCCTTGTGGATGATGCGATTGAACTGCGTCCGATAGTTGCTGACCAGGCTGACGCCGTCGGTCGTCACGTCCCAGACTCGCCAGGCGCCTTCCTTGGCAACCAGCGTGTAGTCGATCGCGATCTCGGGCGCACGACCGTTGGCCTTGGAGTGCGCGATGGTCTGCACCACCACTCCGTCGTCCTTGCCGACTTCGCCCGTGTAGCGCACCTTGAAATCGAGCGTGGACTCCAGATTCTTCTGGTAGTTGCGCTCGACGAGCCGCGAAAGCAGCGAGACGAAGTCGGTGCGTTGTGGATCCGATAACTCTGCCCAGTGGTCGCTCAGAGCGCGTTTGCTGAGCTCGGTGTAGTCGAGCAGGTTGCCAATCGCTTCTGTCAGGCGCGCGTTGCGCTGCTGGATCTCCGTCGGGCTGCTCGCTGGGCGCTTCAAGATGGCATGAACCTGCTCGTGCCGCTGCTCGAGGAACGCGCGCGCGCTGGGCTCGGCTGACGCCGTGGCTTGGCCGAGCCCGAGCAGGGTCAGCGCGAGGAGTGTGGTCACCAGGAACGTTCGTCGTGTGGGTGCGGTGGTCATGATGGCTTGTCTGCGAGGACGCTGGTCGAGAGCGTGGATTCAACGACGGCTACTATAGCCATCGCAGCGGGTCCGAGCAGGCGCAGGCGATGTCCGGCACGCTAGCGGCGCTGCAACTGTCCGTGATCACAGGGCTATCTCTAGGGAGACGGATCGTCGGATGGGTCGTCGCAGCGCTGCCCAAAGCTGGTCTCGGGCAAGAGCGGTGTGCCCACGGCCTGTTCGAGGCCCGCGATCGACGTATTCCAATCGTAAATGGATTGTAGGTGCGAGAACCGAGCTCGGAAATACGCTGAGACGCCATCGGTAAGCTCGCGGACGGTGATCAACCCAAGCTGGTAGTTCTGTGCGGCGGCCACGAACCAGCGACGAGCATCACGATGACCGTCTTCCCAGGCCAGGCGCCGCTGCCCGGCATCCACGACGGCGGCGTGCTTGTCGGCGATGTTGATGTCGCTGCCCTCGGCGGCGAGGCTCTGCTGCTCTTGCAGCTCCATCAGCTTGTGTCGGGCGCGCTCGGTGCGGAAGTGATTGCCCAAGAGGTCGAGATCCCATCGCGCCACGATCGCCGCGCCGACGGCCCACGGGGTGTAGAAGGCGTACGGTGTGCGGCCGGGCGCGTATTGGCTGTCGACGCTGAGTGCGAGCCCGAGGTCAGGGAAGTAGCGCGCCGAAGTGGCATCGAGGTCGGCCTGTCGCGCTGCACGGGCGGCGTCGAGCAGGTGCAGGCCGGGGTGGTGGCTGCGGGCTTGGGCCTGGTAGTCGGCGACGGTCTTCGGCTCGAAGCTCACGGGCTCGATCGGGCAGTCCGGGATCACGACATGTGAGACACCGGTGAGCACCTGCAGCGCGGCGAGTGAGGTGCTCTCGAGGTGTTGTGCCTCTGCGGCTCGGGCCTTGATCTCGGCCAGCGTGGTCGACATGCGGTAGCGCTCGGTCTGATCGGTGTCAGGGTCGGCGTTCTTGAGGCGCTCGTCGAGTTGCGCGAGCGCCTGCTCGAGCTTGGGCTGGCCCTCCGAGATCATCTGCTTTGCATCGAGCGCCAGAGCCAGACCGAAGTACGCGCGCCGCAAGTTGTACCGGAGCTCGGCGCGGGTCAGCTCGCGGCTCCATTCGGCCGCGCGCACGCCGGCGTGCGCCGCCTCGCGAGCGGCTGTGAGCTTGCCGAAGGTCCACAGCGGCAGCGCTCCCTCGACCGTGCCGGACAACGCCGGACCAAAGGGGCGTGCGAGCTGGTTGATGCTGTCCGGTGTGGCTCCCGGGACGCCCTTCGCATCCGGCACCCACGCGAGGCCGCCCTTGGCTCGGAACTGAAAGAACGGCGAGATGCGCGCTTCATCGAGCTGAGCCAGCGCGGCGTAGATCGCGTGCTCGCCGGCCTTGAGCCCGTACGAGTGCCGTTCGGCCAACGCCGTCAGCTGCACGAGGTCGAGGGCGCGGGCGGTTCCCTCTTGTGCGAGCACCGGCCGCGCCGCGACCGCAAGACACGCGCACACGCACGCGAGCACGAACTGTCTGACGGCGTCGGTGCGCGACACGCCGACGTTCTAACCGAAACGCCGGCTTTGGGCCATCCTTCAGGCGCCGCCGTCGTCGAGGTCCTGGATGGCTGCGAGCAGCTCGGCCTCGGCGCACACCACATCGTCCACGCTGGCGATGCCCTCGCATTTCCAGATGTTCGACCGATGTTGCAACACCCGCACAAATACCTCGATCTGGTCGCCGGGGGTGATCTGCTGGCGGAACTTGGCCTTGTCGACCCCGGCGAACACGAAACGCTGGTGGCTCGGGTCGAGGCCGTCGGAGGCGTAGACCAGCACGCACATCAGTTGCGCCATGGCCTCGATGCACAGCACGGCGGGGAAGATGGGCTCGCCGGGGAAGTGCCCCTGAAACACCGGCTCGTTGGCGCTCACGCACTTCACCGCGCGCGCCGACTTGCGCGGCTCGATGTCGAGCACGCGATCGATCAGCAGAAACGGCGCACGGTGCGGCAGGATGCGCAACAGCTTGGCCGTGTCCAAGCTGATGGCCCCCGCGATGCGCGGCAGGCCAGTGTCACTTCCCCTTGGACTTGCTGGGTTCGGCGCCCGTTTCACTGCGACCTTCGCCAGCATTGTAGCGCTGAATCAGCACGTCCGTAAGATCGTAGTTCGTGGGCACGTAGACGACGCCGGCTTCGTTGCGCTCCAGGATGAGCGTGTAGCCTTCAGCTTGGCCCATGCGGCGCACGATGCGCTGCATGCGCTCGACGATCTCTTTGGTGAGCTCGCCTTCCTTGCTACCGAGCTCACGCTGGAACTCCATGTAGGTCTGCTGCAGCTCCGCGAATGCCTTCTGGTACTCCTCGAGCTTCTTGGCGAGCACGTCGCGCGAGAGCACGTCGCGCTGCTTCTCGAGGTTGTCTTTCATCGCCTTGAGGTCGTTCTGCTGCTTGTCGAGGGTCTTCTGCCGCTCCTCGAAGACCTTCTTGAGGTTGCTCTTGGCCTTGCGGCCATCCTCGGTCTCGTTCATGGCGCGCTGCATGTCGACGACAGCGAGCTTCATCGCCTGCGCGTGGGCATGCGCCGCAGAGACGAGCGTGGCGACGGTGAAGGTCAGGGCGAGGAGGTGTTTCGACAAGTTCATGTCTGGGCCTTTCGTGCGGCTAGCTATCAACTTGGCCAGGCAAGTCAAGCTCGGGGCTTCGGACGCGTGCCAGTTGACCGGATTCACGGGACATTTCCGCCGAGTTGGCGGGTTCGAGGTGGGAGCAGAAGCTCAGAACGCGCTGCCGACTGTAAACTGGAAGGCGACGGCATCTTCGTAGGCCTTGCGGCGGAACAAGGGGAAGCCCCACTCGAAGCGCAGAGGGCCGAGAGGCGAGAACCAGCGGATCCCAAAACCCCAGGAGGTGCGCAACCGTAGCGAGTTGATGCCCGCCGGGTCGATGGCCGGGTCGTTCGCGTTGGGCTTGGGGCCGTACAAGGTCTTTTCGAGGTTCCACGCGTTGCCGCCGTCCTGAAAGACCACGCCCTTGATGCCCACCGACTCGATGATCGGGAACTCGATCTCGAGGTTGTAATAGAACTCCATGTTGCCGCCGAAGGTTGCGCCGCGCTGCGGGACCGTCTGGAACGTGGGGTCGGTGTTGGAGCCGGCGATGCCGATACGCGGACCGAGACTCTGGATCGGGAAGCCACGCACGTCGAGGATGCCGCCCAGGAAGTAGCGCTCGTAGATCGGCACGCCCTTGCCGTCGCGCGAGGTGATCAGACCCCACTGCGTGTTCAGCTTGCCGACGAACGGACCCCAGATGGGATGATAGAGGCGCAGGTTGATGTCGTTGCGCACGAAGTCGCTGGTGGAGCCGATGTTGTGATCGGCAATCTCCATCGACGTAGAGGCGAGCACGCCCTGGCTTGGGAACAGGCGGTTGTTGCGGGTATCCCAGGTGAGGGTGAGCCGGGTTGCGCTGGTCCAGCCCTCGTTGAAGAGGTTTCGCAGCGGCAGGAAGCCGTAGAGCGTGTAGTTCAGGCCGGAGGTCAGGCCGAACGCTCCGCCCGAGGGCGCCGAAATGGCGATGTGCTCCAGGCGGTAGGTGGCATAGAGCCGCAGGTGATCTTCGAGCGCAGGGATCGGGATCGGGTGGCCGAACGTCATGCTGCCGCCGGTTGAGTCGCGGTTGTAGTCGCGGCGCGCTTGCAGTGACTTGAAGATCTCGGCGGAAGAACTCCAGTTGGTGCCGAACAGATACGGCTCGATGAAGCGCAGCTGTGCCAGCTGACGGATGCCCGAGAACTGCAGGTTCAGTGCGAGCGACTGGCCGCGGCCGAAGAGGTTCTCTTGCTGGATCTGGCCGTTCAGTAGGAAGGTCTCTTGCGAGGAGAAGCCGGCGCCGAGCTGGAACGTGCCGGTTGGTTTTTCCTCGACCTCGAAGTTGATGATGATCTTGTCGGGTCCCGAGCCTTCGGTCTCGGTGACGTTGACGGCGGTAAAGTAACCGAGCGCCGTCATGCGTTCCTTCGAACGCTCGACCAAGGTTTGGCTGTAGAGCTGACCCTCGACGATGCGCGCTTCGCGGCGCAGCACGGCGTCGCGCGTCTTGGTGTTGCCCTTGACGTTGATCCGTTGCACGTAGACCAAGGGCCCGCGGCGGATCGTGAGCACGATGTCGACCAGTCGCTGGTCCATGTGCATCGCGGTGTCAGGCGCGACCTCGACCTTGGCGTAGCCTCGGTCGCGGTAGTAACGCGTGATGTCCTGCAGGTTCTTCGCGATCACCGAACGGCTGAACCAATCCCCGGGGTTCAGGTCGATGCTCTCGCGCAGCTTCTTGCGGCCGGGCAGCGGCTCGATCTCTTGGCTCGTGTCGCCCAGCTCCATCGCGCGTACGCGACCGACGCGGAAGCGTGGGCCTTCCTTGATGGGAATCGTCACGTCGACGTAGCGGCGATCGGGGGTGAGCTCGATGCGGGGCTCGCCCATCTCCACGGTGAGGTAGCCGTGATCGTAGTAGAGCGCGTGCAGGCGGTTGAGGTCTTCGTCGAAGACCTCGCGCTTGTAGCGATCGCTCGAAGACACGAACGAGAACACGTTCGTCTGTCCAGTCTGCATGATCCCGTGCAGCTCGCGATCGCTGAGCTTGTCGTTGCCGACAAAGCGGATGCGCCGGACGCTGACTTGTGCGCCCTCGCTGATGACGAAGCGGACCTGCACTTCGTTGTTCGGACGATCGGCCAGCTCGTAGTGAACCTCGGCCAGGAAGTAGCCCTTGTCGGCGTAGAGGTCTTTGATCTTGCCGACCTGCGTGCGCACCTCGGGGACCGAGAGAATACCGCCGGGTTTGAGCGTTACCTTCTCGTCGATGTCGCTCTTGTCGAGCGCGTCGTTGCCGACGTAGACGACCTCGCCCACGGCGGGGCGTTCGACGACGACGAACGTGAGCGCGATGTCGGTGCCGTGCGGGTCGCCTTCGGCGCGCACGTCTCGGAAGTAGCCGAGGTCCCACAGTGCCTGCGCGTCATGCGTGACTTCGCCGTCGGTGCAGGGCAGGCCTGCGCGTAGCTTCAGCGTGGCGCGGATGTCGTCGGAGGAGACGCGGCCTTGGCCCTTGACCTCGACGGATGAGATGCGGCGGCCCTGGCAGATCGTCTCGGGGACCGTGGGCCCGGTCGGCGCGGGCGGTGCAGGCGCGGCCGGGGTGGCTGCCGGTTCGCCGCTCGGTGCAGGCGGCGCCGCGGCTCGCGCCGAGGCGCGGCTGATCTGGTCGGGTTTGCTGCTGTCTCCGGCGGGCGCTGCGGTGGTGGCAGGTTGGGCAGGTTGCGCGCGGACGCGGCCTGCGCACACTGCCAACGCGAGCGCGGCGCTCAGCGCGACCGCCCAGGGTCGTCGCGCGTGGAGAGCCGACCGTTGCTGTTCTGAACTGGTCTCTCTCGGGGACATGTCACGCCATTTGTGGCCAACGCAACTGGCTCTTTGGCTGTGCTCCTGCCGCGGCTCGGCTCCTCGGGCGCTGCCGAAAAAAGCCTCGCGCCGTATAGCTTTGGGGTTCGCCAGGGTCAAGCGGCCGATCCGTTCCGCTCGTGGAACGGATGCCGACCAGCACCGTTCCGCTGGTCGCTCTCGATGCGCCCATCGCGCATGTGCACCACGCGCGGCATTTTGTGCGCGAGGTCCTGGCTGTGGGTGACCACCAAGAACGTGGTGCCGTGCGATTGATTGAGCCGGAACAAGAGCTCGTGCATCGCCGTGCCCGTGTTGGTGTCGAGGTTGCCGGTGGGCTCGTCCGCCAGCACGAGCTTGGGGTTCATGATCAGCGCACGCGCGAGCGCGACACGCTGCTGTTCGCCGCCGGACAGCTCGCCGGGCCGATGGGTGAGCCGTTCGCGCAGGCCGACTTCCTCCAGCAAGTGGCGCGCGCGCGCCTCGAGCTCGCGCAAGGGCTCGCCGCGGATGCGTCCCGGCATCGTGACGTTCTCGAGCGCCGTGAACTCGGGGAGCAAGTGGTGAAACTGGAACACGAAGCCGATGCGCTGGTTGCGGAACTCCGCAAGGCGCGCGCTCGAGTAGCTCGTGATGTTGTCGCCTTCGAAGTAGATGCTGCCTTCGCTCGGCAGGTCGAGGGTCCCCAAGAGGTGCAAGAGCGTGCTCTTGCCCGCTCCGGACGGGCCGACGATGCACAGCATCTCGCCGTGGTCGATGCGCAGATCGATGCCTTTGAGGATCGGCACGTCGCGGCCCTCGTGGACGAAGCTCTTCTTGACGTGTTCGACGACGACGAGGGGAGAGGACACGGTGCTCACTCGTAGCGCAGGGCGTCGACCGGCCGTAGGCGGCTCGCCATGAGCGCTGGGTAAATGGTCACGAGCAGGCACACCCCGATCGCAGCCAGGCCGGTGAGCATGAACTCCGTTGGGTCCATGTGCACCGGCAGGCGGTCGATATAGTACACCTCGGGGTTCATGCGAATGCCGAAATGCTCGGCGGCGAAACACATCATGTAGCCGAGGAATATGCCCAGGGAGGCGCCGAGCACCCCGATCAGGCCGCCCTCGATCACGAACACGCCGACCACGCTGCGATCGCTGGTGCCCATGGCTTTGAGGATCGCCACTTCGCGACCCTTCTCCTGGACCATCAGCGTGAGCGTGCCTGCGATGCAGAAGCTCGCGACCAGGATCGCGATGCCGAGCGCGATGAACATGGCGAGCTTTTCGAGCGCGAGCGCGCCGAACAAGCGGCTGTTCATCTCCTGCCAGTCGCGCACGCGCAGCTCGGGCCGGCCGAGCGCTTTGCGCAGCGCAGTCGCCGTGGCTGGCGCCGTGTCGACGTTCTTCACCTTGATCTCGATGCCGCTGACCGCGTGGCCGACATTGAGGAAGCGCTGCGCCGTGTCGAGCGACACGTACGTGAACTTCATGTCGTATTCGTACATGCCGCTGTAGAAGATGCCCGCGACGCGAAACGGACGCGCCTTGGGCATGGGCCCCGAGGGGCCGAGCGCGCCGAGCGGCGCCACCACGTTCACCTCGTCGCCGAGGTACAAGCGCAGCGCGCGCGCCAGCTCCTGACCGATCACGATGCCGGGCAGCACCTCGTGGCTGCGGGGCGCGTTGGCCGCCGCGCGGTCCTTGCGAAGGAACGCGTCGAGGTCGTCGAGCTTCTTCTCGAGCTCGGCGATCTTCGCCTTCTTGCCTTCGGGGCTCAGCACACTGTCGTCGGTCGGCAGCTGCGCGTCGTCGTGCTTCGGTTTGTGAGCCTTGCTATCGCCGTTCCTGGTGGCGAAGCCGTCCGGCAGCTTGAACAGGCTGGTGGCCGTGTCCGGGGGTAGGTCGAGCAGCTTCTCGGGATGGTCGAGGTAGTCGAGGCTACCGGTCCTCAGGTTGCGCGGCAGGTCGTTCACTTTGCCGACGCCCGATGGGTCGACGCCGCGCAGCACCGCGGTTGCGAGGTTCGATGCACTGGACAACATCACTTCGCCGCTGACGTAGGGCGATGCACCGATGACCTCCGGGTTGTCGGTCGCCGCCTTTACGAGCGGGGCCCACGCTTCGATGCTCGCGTGGTCGCGGTCGATCACGATGTGCGCGTTGTTGCCGAGGATCTTGCGCTTGAGGTCGTTGCGGAAGCCGCCCATCACCGAGAGCGTCGTGGTGAGCGCGCAGGACGACACTGTCACCGCCATGATCGATAGCAGCGAGATCGCCGCGAGGAAGCCGCTCTTTTTCGAGCGCAGGTGTCGCGCCGCAACGAGCGAGCGGAAGCCCGTGCGTTCGACCAGGTTCATCACCGGCGGCAAGAGGCGGATCAGCAGGCGCAGCGCGAATGCGGTCGTGACCGCGTGCCGCTCGATCGGCAGCAGAAGCGCATGTGGCGCATCGCTCGGTGGCTGGCTGGGCAAGACCGCAATGGCGTAGGCCGCCGCCGCCAGCAGCACGGCGTCGACGGCCACCCAGATGCGGGTTCGTGCATTGGGCGCGAGCAATTGCCATGTGCTGAGCGCGGCGAGCAGCATCGTGCATAGGCCGGCCGCGCCTGCCGCGGCGCAGACAACGAAAGCGCCGCTGGCGGCGCGCGGCAGCGTGAGGCCGAAACCCGCGGCGAGATCCGCGCCCTTGGCGTAGTGCAGCACGAGGGCGCCTGCCGCGCTGGAGCCCAGAGCGTGCGCCATGCCTCCCGATGCGAGCGCCATGAACCGGCCGCGGCCCGGCGTGTGCCGCTGACGGCGGGCCTGAGCGCGCAAGACCGCCGCGCCGAGCAGCAGCTCGAGCGTCAGTGCCGCAGCCAACGCGATGCCAGTGCGCAGCGCGAAGCCGTGATCGATCACGGCGTGCACGAGCAGTGATTCGTAATCGGCTGCGACCCAGGCGCTGGCTGCACCGAGCGCCAGAGCGAAGAGCGCGTAGCAGGCCGAGAGCGGACCGACGCGCGTGCCCGTTCGCGGCGCAGTGTGGGCGCTCATCGGCTCTCCGGCTTGAGCAGCGGGAAGAGCAGCACGTCGCGGATCGAGGTCTGACCGCACAGCGACATCACCAGTCGATCGATGCCCACGCCGAGCCCGGCCGCAGGTGGCATGCCGTGCTGCAGCGCGCGCACGTAGTCGTGGTCGAAGTCCATGGCTTCTTCGTCGCCGTGCTCGCGGTTGGCCAGCTGTTGCTCGAAGCGCGCGGCTTGGTCGTCCGGGTCGTTGAGCTCGCTGAACGCGTTGGCGAGCTCGCGCCCCTCGACGAAGAGTTCGAAGCGATCGACCCAGCGCGGATCGTCGTCGTTCTTGCGTGCCAGCGGTGATTCTTCCACCGGGAACTCGGTGATGAACACTGGCACCGAGCGCGCGCCGTCGGCCGACCGATACAGCTTCGGCAGCTCTGGCTCCACCAGCAGCTCGAAGAGCGCGTAGACGTATCCGCCGTAGCTGCCGTGCTTGCTCAGCGTCTCGCGGGTTGGTTCGTCGGAGGTGGGCAGCATCTGCGCGACCGCCGCCGCCAGCTTCGTTGCATCGAACACGACCTCGCGGGTCAGCACCTGCGACCAGCGCGTGGGTGCGACCTCGCCCTGGCCGGCGCGCTCCACGCGCTCGGCGATGGCCTCACGCATCGACACGCGCGCCCACGGCTCGTGCAGCTCTACGCTGCGGCCGGCCGCGAAACGCGGGAACGCTTCACGCATTTCGAGGTCGACCTGACGCAGCATCTTCTGCAGCAGATCGATCCAAGTCTCCCACGTCCCGTACGCCAGGTAGGCCTCGAGCATGGTGAACTCGGGGTTGTGTCGCGTGCTCACACCTTCATTGCGGAACATGCGACCCAGCTCGTAGACGCGGTCGAAGCCGCCGACCAGCAAGCGCTTCAGGTACAGCTCGGGCGCCACACGCAGGTACAACGGTATGTCGAGCGCGTTGTGATGCGTGCCGAAGGGTCGCGCAGTGGCGCCACCGAGCAGAGGATGCAAAATAGGCGTCTCCACCTCGAGGAAGTTCTGGCTCTCGAGGAAGCGGCGGATGGCTGCGACGATCAGCGAGCGCGCGCGGAACACTTCGGCCACTTCCGGGTTCGCGAATAGGTCGACATAGCGTTGCCGGAACCGCAGCTCCACGTCGGTGAGGCCGTGCCATTTCGCGGGCGGCGGCAGCAGCGCCTTGCCCAGATGCTGGTAACGCAGCGCCTTCACCGTCAGCGCGCCAGTGCGTGTCTTGAGCAGTGGGCCTTCGACGGCGATGTGATCGGCCAGGTCGACGCTCTCGTATTGCGCGGCCTCGCTGGCTGAGAGGTTTTCGGGGCGCACCAAGGTCTGCGCGCTG
>DASVHQ010000189.1:0-5188 GCA_036382515.1 Polyangiales bacterium
GATTTTCGCGTGATCAAACACAGCGAGACCCCCGGCCTCGGTGCGAAGGCGGTCGAGGACGAGTTCCGCTCGCGCTTCCGCGGCCGCAAGCTCGGCGAGCTCGAGGTCAGCAAGACGCCCGATCCCAAGAAAGTCCTGGCCATTACGGGCGCCACGATCACCTCGCGGGCCATCGCCACGTCCTTCGATAAGCGCCTGGGGCAGCTGGCGAGCCTCGCCCAAAGCGGCTTCAAAGAGATCCCCAGCGAGCTTTTGGGGGGAGGAACGCGTCATGAGTGAGATCGAGAGCAGCGCCGGCGGCAGGAGCCCGGCCGAACAGATCGCAGCGCTGTCCGGGCCGTTCCGCGGCTCCAAGCAGACGACGCTCGGTGGGCTGATCGCCGACGGCATCTTGACCAAGAACCCGGTGTTCGTGCTGGCGCTTTCCTTGTGTCCAGCGGTCGCGGTGACCAACTCGGTGAAGACCTCGCTCGCGATGGGGCTGTCGGTCACGTTCGTGATGAGCTTCAGCAACCTCTTCACCTCGCTGTTCCGGCGCGTCATCAATTCCAAGGTGCGCATGCCGGTCTACATTCTGATCATCGCCGTGCTGGTGACACTGACGGAGCTCTTCATGTCAGCGTTCCTGCCGGCGCTCTATCAGCAGCTCGGCGTGTACCTGAAGCTGGTCGTGGTGTTCGCGATCATCCTGGCGCGCGCCGAAGTGTTCGCGAGCAAGAACAAGGCCTGGCCCTCGTTCGTGGACGGCTTCGGCATGGGCGCGGGGTTCACCGTGGCGATGCTCGTGATCGGCATTCCACGCGAGGTGATCGGCGCCGGCACCTTCTGGGGCTACCCGGTGTTCGGCGCGCACTACCAGCCGATTTTGATGGTCATCCTCGCTCCCGGCGGGTTCATCACGATCGGATTGTTGATCGCGCTCTTCAAGGCGATCTCGGCGGCGCGGGAGAAGTCGGCGAGCGCAGCGCGGCGGTCAATCGCAGTCGGTGGCACGGCGGAGGTGAGTCATGGCTGAGTACCTCTTGGTCTTCATGTCGGCGGTGTTGGTGAACAACTTCGTGCTGACGCGCTTTCTCGGCCTGTGCATCTTCTTCGGCGTTTCCACGAGCTTCGAGGCCAGTCTCGGCATGGGCGTCGCGGTCACCGCCGTGATGGTGGTGGCCTCGCTCTTCGGCTGGCTCATCTACTTCTTCGTGCTCACGCCGCTCGATCTCACCTTCTTCACCACCATCTGCTTCGTGCTGATCGTCGCGTCCACCGTGCAGATGGTCGACATCGTCACCAAGCGCTTCGCACCCAAGCTCTACTCGATGTGGGGCATCTACCTCATGCTCATCGCGACCAACTGCGTGGTGCTGAGCGTTCCGCTGATCAACGTGGAGAACGAGTTCAACCTGGCGCGCAGCCTCGTGCACGCGGTGGGTGCGGGCGTCGGCTTCTGGCTCGCGCTGCTGCTGATGGCGTCGATCCGCGAGAAGCTGACGCACAGCGAAGTTCCAGATGCCTTCAAGGGCCTGGGCATCGCCTTCGTGACCGCGGGGCTCCTGAGTCTCGCCTTCCTCGGCTTCTCCGGGATGATCGCTCTTTAGCCTTGCAGGAGGTCCCATCGTGATTGTCCTCACCGCCATGACCGTGATGCACTCGCTGACGCTGGTGATGGTTCTCACCAGCATCGCGCTTGCGTTCGGCTTCCTCTTGGCGCTCACCGCGAAGAAGCTGGCCGTCCCGTCCAACCCACTGATCGAGGAGGTCGACGAAGAGCTGCCGAAGGGCCAGTGTGGCTCATGTGGCTTCGCGGGCTGCGCGCAGTACGCTGAGGCCGTCGTCACGCGCCCGGACGTGTTGCCCAACCTGTGCGTGCCCGGCGGCAACGAAGTCGCCAACATCGTCTCGATCTTGACCGGCAAGAAGGCGGCAGAGCTGAAGCCGCGCAAGGCTGTGGTGCTGTGTCGCGGCGTGCGTGAGCAAACCACCGCGGTCAAGCACCTCTACGAGGGCCTGACCGACTGCGTGGCCGCCAACCAACTCTACGGCGGCGACCTCGCCTGCGAGCAAGCGTGCCTGGGCTTCGGCAACTGCGTGCGTGCCTGCACCTACGGGGCGATGTCGAGCGACGAGCACGGCACGCCGATCATCGACGCGCGGAAGTGTACCGGCTGCGGCAATTGCGTCACGGCGTGTCCGCGCGGCGTCATCGAGCTGATCGAGACCGACAAGCCAAGCGTGGTGCGCTGCCGAAACCACGACGGGCCGGAGCGCGTGCGCGAGATCTGCTCGGTCGGCTGCGAAGCGTGCAAGAACTGCGTCGAGATCTGCCCGCACGGCGCGATCTCGATCGTCGACAACGTGGCGGTCGTCGATTACGTCAAGTGCCAGAACTGCCCGGAGCCGTCGTGCCTGGTCGTGGAGTGCAAGCCTTCGGCGATAAGCACCAACCACGAGCACGCGCGGCCGTTCACACCCGCTGGCAAGCTCGACCCGGTCGAGCGCATCAAGCTGCCGAGGCAACACGAAGAGCACCTGCCAGCCGAGACGCGCCGCACGAGCTTCGACGAGGTCAACCACGGCATGAGCGAGGAAATTGCGCTCACCGAGATCCTGCGTTGCGTGCACTGCCAGTCGCCGACCTGTGTCGAGCGCTGCCCGATCCACAACTGCGTTCCCACGTACTTCGACAACCTCGCCAACGGCGATCTGATCGGCGCCATTCAGCTCTTGCGCAAGACCAACCCCATGCCGTCGATCCTCGGCCGCGTCTGCCCGCATCCGTGCGAGGCCAAGTGTGTGCGCGGCAAGAAGACCGAGTCCGCGTCGATCCACGCGGTCGAGCGCTACGTGGGCGACATGGAGCGCAGGCTCAAGCAAGAGGGGAAGATCCCGCGGCCCACGCAGCCGCAGGGCATCGATCTCGGCAAAGTCGCGGTGATCGGCGCCGGCCCGGTCGGCATCACCGGCGCGTTCGATCTCGCCAAGAAGGGCTACAAGGTCACCATCTTCGAGAGGTCGCCCGTGGGCGGCGGCATGATGCACCTCGGCATCCCGGAGTACCGCCTGCCGCGCGACGTGATCGACGACGTGTTCGCGGACCTGCGTTCGCTCAACGTCGAGGTGCGTCACGGCGAGGGCATCGACAAGGATCGCACCCCGCAGTCGTTCCTGGCACAGGGCTACCAGGCGGTGCTGCTCGGCATCGGCGCGTACAAAGGTCTCACGCTCGGCATCCCGGGCGAGGGCGAGTACGAGGGCTTCATCGACGTGCTCGAGTTCCTGCGCACCATCAACCTCGGTGACAAGTCACTGCCGGGCAAGAAGATCCTCGTGATCGGTGGTGGCAACTCTGCGATCGACGGCGCGCGCACGGCGCTGCGCCTCGGTTGCTCGGACGTCAACATCGTGTACCGGCGCTCACGCGCCGAGATGCCCGCCAACCCCGAAGAGATCGACGACGCCGAGAAAGAGCGCGTCACGATGCACTACCAAGTCGCGCCGGTGCGCATCGTGGGCGAGAACGGCCGGGTCACGGGCATGGAAGTGATCCGCCAGGAGCTCGGCGAGCCCGATGCCTCCGGCCGTCGCAAGCCCGTGCCGGTGAAGGGCTCCGAGTACATCATCCCCGCCGACCTGATCGTGCCTGCGATCAGCCAGAAGCCCGATCTCTCGTCGCTCAGCGACGGCCATGGCTTCACGATCTCGAAGTGGGATTCGTTCGACGTCGACAAGAACATGGCGACGAACGTCGAAGGTATCTTCGCCGCGGGTGACGCGGTGACCGGTCCGGCGACGGTGGTCGAGGCGATCGCGGCGGCGCACAAGGCCGCGTCGGCGATCGACCAGTACTGCAGCGCCAAACGGCAGGCGGTGGCGTAGCGGGCCGGGAGCCGACAGGCTCCTAGCTTCACCGGTGCGGTCGCTGTGCTGGAGCGGCGCGCCCACCGCGCACCCTGGTGGCCGGCGCGCGTGGCCGTGGTGGCGAGCACGCTCGCGCTGCCGGGCCCTTACGTCATCGCGCCAGCGCGGCCCCGGCACTACGGCCGCGGCAGGCGCAGTACCCGGTCCGACTTGAACGAGCCGATCAGCAGCTCGTGACCGATGCTCACGGCCACGCTGGCCGCACCCATCGGCGCGCCCTGGCGTCGAATCAATACGGTCTTGCGCAACGTGCGTGGATCGATCGCGACGATCTCGAAGGCCGCGGGGCACGCGCCCTGGCTGCGCATGCACGACGACATGCCGGACATGCCTGCCACGTTCGAGGCCACGAGCAGTTGCCCGTCGCTGGACCAGGTGATGTCGTCGGGCTGCTTGATCGCAACACGGCCCAGCAACTTGCCGCTGTCGAGATCGAGTCGTAGCAACTCGTCGCCGAGATAGACGCCCACGAACAGCTCGCGACCGTCGCGCGAGACCTGCACGCCGTTGGGGAAAGCGCTGTCGGTGTTCGGCACGGCGCGCAGGCCGCGTCCGGGTTGCCAGCGCAGCACGCGGCCGGTCGAGCCGCCCAGCATGCCGCGCAGCATCCAGTAGAAGCTGCCGACCGCGGTGCTTCTCGGAAACATGTACGTCGTGACGAAGCCGCCGTCGGGGACGGCTGCAACGTCGTTGAGCAATACGCCTTCGGCCATGGGCACGCAGCCGCGCCACTGCAGCTGGTAGCTGCCATCGCTCGTGAGCAACTCGAAGAGCTCCACGGACTCGCGGCCGCCGTGGTTGACGACGTAGAGCACCTGTTTGCCGTCACGGCGTCGCGCGAGGTCGATGCCGTGTGGGTTCAGGCGCTTATCAGGCGGGCCGGGGCAGCTGGCGTCGCCCCAGTCGGGGCCTTCGCTGATCTGCGGTGGCGTGCCGCTGCCGCCCTGCGGGAACAGCGGCGTGATGCGCTCGCTCGTGAGGTCGAGCAGCGAGAGTTGCCCCGGTGGCGTTGGTTCGATTGAGCCCAGCTCACTGACGATCACGAAGCGCGGAGCGGCGGCCGAGCTGTCCTCGTTATTGGGTATGACCGCGAGGTCTTCGGGGTTTTGAACGCCGCAGATCACGTGGGCAGCGCCGAGCGAGCGACACGGCATGGCTGGCGCTTGCCCACAGGCCCACAGGCACGACACGAAGACGAGCGCGAAGATGGTACGCACCGCGGCAGTCTAGCTGGACAGCGCGCTTCCTGCTAAGAGGTGTGCCGTCTGTGGGCAAGAGC
>DASVHQ010000190.1:0-4344 GCA_036382515.1 Polyangiales bacterium
TGCAAAGCTCACGGAACGACAGCGGCGCACCATTGTTCTGTCGGAGCGTTACTTCACGCATCGCACGGCTCTTCGTTCACTCGAAGCAAGAGAGCGACGATTGTACCGCAAGTCAGCGCACGGCGCGCAGGATCCGGCACCAGCTAGCCCATCGACTGCGACCGACTCAGACCCAGGAGCATTTCATGACGCACCGGTTACTGTACCCGCTGGTGGTCGCGACGCGGACCGTGACTGACTTGCCCGCGCCGAGCTTGATCCCTGACGAGATCACACCGCAGAACGCGGCGCGGAAGTAACCGTAGTCGCACAGCGGAAGCCGGCGGATGTCGACCGTGCAGTCCTTGGGGCCGGTCTTGGTCAAGCCCACTGCGCCACCCTGCATGAGTCGCTCCCACAGCCGCTGGAATTGCGCGAGCAGCACCCAGGGCGTGAGGCCCATCATGCGCGCCTTGCGAGACAGCGTTCCGAGGAACGTGCCCTGAATGCGCTCGCCCACGGATTCGCCGATCTGGAGGAGCTCGGCGCTACTCAGCGCCAACGCGTCGCAGGCTTCGTAGTGTGCCCGCGCCGCGTCGATCGCCAACCACTCGGGGGCGAGCGACTCCAGCAGCGTCGCCCTGTAGCGCGCATCGACGATCTCCACGTAGCGATCGAAGAGGCTGCGTTGGCGCAGTGTGGTGAGCGACGATTGGATGAGCGTGCTTCGGACCGAGGTCACAGGCGTGACGGTCACGGGCAGCGGGTGAAGTATCTCTGGTTCCACTTGCTGATCAGGATACGCAAGTACGACCGCTTTGGAAACGGATGCGCTGACCTTCCTGGGGGCTGCTTGCCTGACATGTGCGTCCGCGCACCGTTTCGCGTGCGCGGACGCCGGCTCCGGCCTGCAGCACCCGCGCCGGCCGCCGTTGGCGGCGAGTTGAGTTATCATGGCGCGCACGGTGTGCACGCGATGACCGCTCCGAACGACGCCGCGCCACCTGCCCTGACCGGCACGACGCCGACGCCCGCGGTGCCCGTGCCTGCGCCACCGGCACTGCCTGCGTCCTTGCCTGCGCTACCCGCACTGCGCTACCCGCTCACCCACACCACTTCCGAAGCCGGCGCCGCGGGCACGATCGCGCTCACGACGCACGAAATTGCGCGGCCGACTCCAGCGCTCGGCTCCGTGCCCCCGGCTCTGGGCAGCATCGTCACTTGCGCCATGTCGACGCTCATGGGTGCAGAACGCATGCCGCTGTTCACCGGACCGGAAGGCCAGAAGCACGCCTTGCGGGTGCGATTCTTGCCGTGAGTCGCGAACCCAGCGAAGCGCCTGCTTGCGATGAGGGCGGCTGCGCGCAGCAGCGCAAGCGCTACTCGTTCCAGGTGGAAGCAAACACGGCGGCGTCGAGCTCCATCGCGACCGCCATCGCCTGCAAAGTGTTGGCTCGAACGCGGAGTTTGGTCGCCGCGTGCGCGGGCAGGTTGAGCGTGGCGAGCTGCGCGGCAGCAGCGTGCGCCGTATCCCGTAAGTGCGTCGCGGCCACCACGTGATCCAGGAAGCCTGCGGCGACTGCGTGCTCGGGCGTATAGATCTCGGCATTGATCGTGGCGCGATTGAAGTGCGCCGGGGCCAAGCGCTGGCGACAAATCTCGACGGCCGTGTGCGGCATCGTCAGGCCGATCGCAACCTCGTTGGCACCGAGCTTGAATGCACCTGCGGTGCCGATGCGCAGGTCTGCGGACAAAAGCAGGAAGGCGCCCATCGCCAGCGCGTGACCACCGCAGGCGATGACGACCGGGGTTGGAAACGCGAGCAACCGCTGTGACAGCTTGAAGCCTCCCATCAGCATCGCCACCGCATCGGGGCCGCCAGCGGTCAGGGTCTTGAGGTCGAAGCCAGCGCAGAGCACGCCCACCCTGCCGCAAAGCACGACGATGGCCTTGTCCGCCTCGGCCCTGTCGAGCGCGGCGTTGAGCTCGGCCTGCATCGACAGCGACAGGGCGTTCGCCTTGCCGTCGTCCATGGTGATCGTGGCGATCGATGCTTCGAACTCGTAGCTGACGCGTTCGTTCATGCGTGACTCTCCCGAAGACTCACCCTCACGCTGCGGCGCGCGAGGGTTTCGATACCCACAGTGCCCAGCCGATGCACGGTCTTGGCGTTCGGCATGCGCGCACTGTCCTGCGGCCACGCAACACATGCAAGCGAAGAACGAAGGGCCGATGCGGGACCCGGGCTGGGAGCTGCGCGCTCGGTGATGGCGGTGACACGGGGGCACGCTCTGGACGCCGCCCTGGGCCCGGGTCGTCAGCTGCTACGCACGCAGGCGCCCGAACCAGCTGCGCGTAGCTCGGCGCGCCAACCGGGTCGCTGTGTGCGATCGCGGGCTCATGGTATACGGCGCGCACAGCTCTTGGAGGTATGCGTGCGATTTACGATCTTCTTGGCGTGTGCGGCTCTGGCAGTCCCCGCAACCTCGGCGCTTGCGCAGGCGGCGTCGCCGCCAACAGCAGCAGTGGCCGAGCCGTCGGCGCCGCCGCCGACCGCAGCGCCGGCCGAGCCGTCACAGCCTGCCGCCGCACCCGGGCCGGCAGCGTCGGCGGCGCCTGCGCTCGCGCCGCAGCCGCCTTCCGCACAGCCGACCGACAAGCCCGCGGCCACGACGACCGCGCAGGACTCATCGCGGATCTCCCTCGGTGTGGGCGTCGGCTTTGGCGACGCGAGTGCCAGCAGCGGCTTTGTCGTCACCGGCCTCGGGTCTAGCCCCAGTATGATGCTCCCCGGCAGCTCGCCGTTTGGCGTTGCGCTGATCGAGGCGACGGTCACGCGACGCTTGCGCCTCGGGCTCAGCGTCACGGGCGCGTACCAGAAGCTCGAGCACAGTGATCAACGGCCAGTCGGCCAGACCAACAACTACTTTCCGGGCGAGCAAAGTCAGCTGGGTGCCGCGCTGAGCGCGCGCTGGGTGCTCAACCCCGGCGGTGTCGTGGAGATATCGCCGCTCGCGGTGCTCGGCGTGCATCGCGGCTGGGCCACGGGCCTGCAGAGCACCTACGTCCCCACGACCACCGGCTCGGGCCCGGGCACGTACTTGACCGCCGACGCGACGGGCGCCGGCATCGATGTGACCGCCGGGCTCGTGTTGGAGTATCGCTTGCTCCAGCAGCTGTACCTGCGATTCGAAAGCAGTCTCGCGCGTGCAAGGCATAGCCACGTCGACTCGGTCACCCACGCCGGCAGCCAGCGCCTGCACGAACGGCTGAACCAAACCAATCTTTCGTTTGGTTGGCAGCCCGTCCTGCAGCTGCGCTTCGCGTGCTGAGCCAGCTCGCAGGGGGCGCAGGTAGGAGCGACATCGTCTGCCATCGTGCGCAGGGCAAGCCCGCAGCTCGAGCACAAACTTTATACACAGCCGAAACCTCGGCGTAACGCAGCTCGCGTATTCCACGCTTGAGGGCACTATGCGGATACAACATGAAAAAGTGTTCGATCACGTGCAGTCCATCGTCATCGTGGCCACGTGCAGCACGCTGGTCTGGAGCGACTCGTTCGAGGTCGCGGGCGAGCTGTTCGGCGTGCTGCAGGCCGGTACGCTGATCGCGAAGTCCGCGTACCGGATTCAGGCCGAGCGCGTGCGCAGGAAGTCCCTGCCTCCAGGCGTGCCGGCCTAGCATAGGGGTCTTGCGCGCTTGTCAGAGTGACAGCGGCAACGCCAGGTGCTGCGCGTACAGCATATCGCGATGCTCCAGCAGAATCGGATCCAGCGCGGCTGCGGTCTGCGCGTCTCGCGTCTCGAACGCCACGCGCGTGTTGTCGTCCATCGCGCACTGCGCCGACGGCAGCGGGTCGAACATCGCCATGCAGGTCGCGCTGTAGACGTCGACCGCGGTCAGCGAGTTGCTCACGTAGTAGGGACTCCCCGCCGCGCGCTGGCTCTCTAGGCGCGCGGCCAACATTCCGAGCAGCGCCGCCACCCGCGCGCCGGAGGCCGCGCCCGCCTCGGCGCTGTAGCCGTACTTCTTGCCCAGGTACTTCGCAGCCGATTCGCGGAAGCCGCCCGCTTGCCGCAGACCGATATGCACCAACTGCAGGCGGCGCGACCAGCCCAGGCCCGCTTCGCCGAGGATTTCGTGGGCGAGACCGAAGGCCAGCGCGCGCTGGGCCGGATCCTCCGGCAGCAACGCTGGCGTAGGGGCCAAGCGCTCGGTGAGCAGGAGGATCTCCGCCCAGCCGGCGCGAGGTCGTTCAGCCTCGTAGATCAGCACCGGGCCGTTGCGCGCGCCCGCCCACTGCTTCAGCAGCTCGCTGTCATAGACCAGGCGCACCGCCGCCCAGTCGAGGCCCTTGATGTGCAG
>DASVHQ010000191.1:0-25987 GCA_036382515.1 Polyangiales bacterium
GAGGATCTCCGCCCAGCCGGCGCGAGGTCGTTCAGCCTCGTAGATCAGCACCGGGCCGTTGCGCGCGCCCGCCCACTGCTTCAGCAGCTCGCTGTCATAGACCAGGCGCACCGCCGCCCAGTCGAGGCCCTTGATGTGCAGATCGACGTCGGCTCACACCGACAGCACGCCTGGCCAGTGACGCATCCAGGTGCGGCGAGCTGCGAGCTTCTTCCAGGTTGAGTCGTCGCGGTTCCAGCGCGTCGAGTCGGCCATCAAGCTGTCGAGCTGCGCTTGCAGCCCGCGCACGAGCACCGGGTCCTCGATGAGGAGGATGAGCTCGCTCTCCCAATAGGATGCGGTGATGTCGAAGTTGGCGCTGCCCAGCGCGCAGCGGCTACCATCGACGCTGATCAGCTTGGCGTGGACGTGCGGATGGACGACTCCGAGCTCGGGCTCCCAGCCAGCCACGCCTTGCTTGGCGAAGGAGTAGACCTCACAGCCTGCTTCGACGAGCGGGTCGAGGCGCGAGTGGACGAGCTCGGTGGCAGCCGCGCGCGCGGTCGACCACGGACCGACGAAGGCTTGGCCCGCATGCGTCGGCGCGGCGTGGCCGGTGAGCACGCGCACCCGAACGCCGCGCGCACGCGCAGCCAAGAGCACGTGCTGCAGCTCGAGCATGAGCGGAAAGCCGCTCACCAGCTCGAGGTGAGAGCGCGCGCTCTCGATCAGCTCTCGGTAGACCTCCAGGGTGTTCGCGTCGCGCAGCCCTCGATGCACGATCACACGCGCCGGGCTGGTTCCCACCCGTGGCGCGGAGGCGAGCTCGAACGACAGACCGCCCGCAGCCGTCCAGGCTTCGTGAAACGATGTTTCGAGCGCCGTGACGACCGGTCCTGCAATGCGGGCGCCGGCGTCGAGCCACGGCACGTCACGCCACAGGCTCTTTGTGGTGATCGGCACTTCGTCGAAGCCCGTGTAGTACTCATGCGCGAGGTTGCGGCCGCCGATCAGCGCGAGCTGGCCGTCGGCGATCACGAGCTTGCGGTGATCGCGCTGCTTCAGATCTGCGATCGACGGAAGCTCGTTCACCGGCCGGCACATGTGCAGCTCGACGCCCGTGCGCTGCGACAGGCGCGCGAGCACGGGATTCTCGACGCCGAACGAGCCGTGCCGCCCGTGCAGTGAATCGACGAGCACGCGCACGGCGACGCCGCGTGCGCCGGCCTCGACCAGCGCAGTGACGACGGACCTGCCGACGTCGTCGTCGGCGGCCATGTACACCTGCAGGTGAAGCGTGTGCTGGCTGCTCGCGATGGTTTCGAGCAGCCAGTGTCGCGCCTGCGTGTTGTCGAGCTCGAGCTCGATGCGATTGTCGCCGAGCGTTTCTGCGCGTGGCGGCAGCAGGGTCTGCGGCTCCGCGCACCCGGCCGGCAAGACGCCAGCGATCGCAAAACCCGCACGAGCCAGGCGCTCCGCCACGCGCATGAGGCGCACCGGATCGTGCTCCTCGGAGACGTCGAAAGCGGGGCCTTCGTCGAGCACGGCCCTGGCGTCGAGCACGTGCGTTGGCAGATGCAGCGCGCGCAGCCGCTCCCGAATCGCTCGAATGTTGCGCGTGGGGCGCAGGCGTACGGCCAGCCGGTCCGTCGCGTACGCGTACGCGGGTTGCTGCAGCTGCCGCAGCGCATCGTCGCCGAGCTCGCAGTCGAAGACGAGCAGCGGAAGCTTCCCGGGTCGCAGCACGTGGATGCGCCGTTCGATCGCGGCGAGCACATCGGACGGTGCGATGTCGCCGAGGCGCAGCACGCCAAGCGAGCTCACCTCGCGCGCGCACAGGAGCTTGGCTTCTCCGCAGCTGCTCGTCTTCACCGTCGCGACGATCTTGCCGTCGGAGATGAACGCGACTTCGGCTGCATCGACCGGAGCCAGCGAGCCGAAGACCGCCTCGTAGCTGATGCGTGCGCGCAGCGATCCAGCGTCGTCGACGATGTCGGCCACATCGAGGGCGCGTTGCCGCGAGGCCGTGAGCACGCGCGGCGGCGGCAAGAGCAACACCGGGGTGGGCCAGGTGATGGCCAGCATCAGCGCGCCAGGGATGCGCGTGACCACGAGCAGATCGAACTCGGGATGGCCGGCCTGGTCGGTGAGCAAGCGCCGCAGCGACGCGGTGCCTGCGCGAGGAGCCTCCATCGTGGCGTGGATGCCGGAGATCTCGACGATCGACTCCAGCTCGTCGGGTGTCGTTGGCGTCGGCGACAAGAGCGTCACGTGCAGCGATGGGTCGGCGTGATCGCGCAGGAACGCCGCGAGCGAGCTGCGTCCCGCGTGACCTAGCGGGACGCAGAAGACTTGCTCGATCGCGCGCCCGACGCGCGCCGCGTTGCTGGGCCAGAGGATCGCTAGGCCGAGACGTTGCTGTGCCTCGACCAGCACGGAGGCATCGTGCAGCGAGCGCGAGCTCGTGACGAAGAGGTCGATGCTCGCGTCCTGGGCGAGCTGCACCAGAGGCGCCACTTCGAGCTCCGAGACGAGGTCCACATGGCTGCTCGGGGCGACCGCTTGAGCGCGACGACGCAGCGAATCGAGCGCGTGCAGAAGCGCTTCGTCGGGCTCGCTGGCGCTGCCAAAGAAAGGCCGGCGCGAGCCGGGCGAAGCCGCGACGACGAGCACATGCTGCAAGCTCGGCGCGATGCGGCCCAGAGCCGTGATGGCGGGACCCGCGTCGTTGAGCAGGTCAGCGACCAACAGCGCGCGGCGATACCTCACCGCAGGCTCCGTCCGGGCGTGAGCGCAACCACGTGGAAGCCCGAGCCCGAGCTGTCCAGCACATGCGCGTCCAGAGCGGCGATGCGTCCGTCGGCCTCGATCTCGTAGCGGTTGAAACCTGCGCGCACTTGCTCGCTCGGGTGATCGAGGGCCGCACCGCTGGCGCAGACGACGTCGAGCGCGCCCGAGGGCGTGATCCATTGATCGCGTCTGCGAACGTGCAGGTGTCCAAACAGCAAAAGGCCACGCGCGATGGGCTGCAGCGCGTGCCGCAGCGCGCGGGCATCGAGCAAGCCACTGCGCCACTGCTCGAACCCAAAGCGCGAATCGAGCGGGTCGTGGTGAACCATGATCACTGGTGTGCGACGTGCGACCTCGGGATGGGCCAAGAGCTGCGTCAGCGCGTGCAGCTGTGCGTGACCCAGGTAGCCAGCGGAGACGAACGGTGGTCTCGGTACGGCGCTCGACAATCCGATCAGAGCCACGGGCCCGCGCAACTTGACGAAGGGAAAGCGGCCCGCCGGAAGAGCCACCTCGAATTGTGGAAGGTCACTGCGCTCGAAGCTGGCGAAGTGGTGCGGGAAGCGTCGGTCGTGGTGAACCTGCGGCAGATAGATGTCGTGGTTGCCGGGCACCACGCTCACCTCCGCTGCGCGCGCGACCTCGTCGAGCAAGCGGCGTGCTTCGAGGTACTCGCCTTCGAGCGAGAGATTGGTGATGTCGCCCGTGACCACGACCTGGTCGGCAGCTTGCGCCGCGGCAGCCAGCACAGCGACCAGGTAGTCGCGACGATAGGCTCGGCTGCGCTTCAGCAGGAGGTTGGCATAGCCCGTGATGCGCTTGTTGAAGAGCAAGCGCCGCCATTCGACGCCAGCCGGTGCGAGCACATGCAGATCCGAGACGTGAGCGATGCGCAACAAGGTAGTCCCAGCAAGCTCTGTGTTTGGACGCGGCCTGCATTGTCGGCGCTTAGTGGAGGCGCTGTCCAGTCGGGTTCTCGCGCGCGCGAGCGCGGCTTGCCGCTCACGGCTGCTGCTCGAACTCGCAGGCGGGCCAGGCTGCCTCGGATCATGCCCGGTCGGTGCGATGCACGGCTGGCCACCCGCGCCCGCGAAAGCTACGCTCCAGGCATCCGCGACCAAAGCCGACTGCCGTCTCGTTCGCGTGGCCGCTGCGCAACGTTGCCGGTGCGCGCGCTGCTCTTGGTTTGCATGACGGTGTCGAGCGCGGGCTGCGGCGCGCAAGCGTTGCGTGTGCTGCCGGCTGACCACGACTTGGCCACGGAGCTTCGCGCCTCGGTGACGGCCGTCGCCCACACCTGGATGGCCGGGCATAAACCTGAAGCGCTCGCCTGGAGCTGGGGTGAGGGCTTGCTCTGCTTCGGCCTGGAGCGCGCGTTTCAGGCAACGCACGACGTAGCTGTGCGCGATTACCTGCGCCGCGATCTCGGCGCGCATCTGCGACGGGGGATCGTCGTGGCCTCGAGTGACGACGCCGCGCCCGGCCTCTGTGCCATCGAGCGCGTGCTGCAAGGCGATGCGCGTTTCGCCCCGCTCGCCACGCAGGTCGTCGCGTACAGCATGCACGCGCCGCGCGGCGCTTCGGGGATGGTTTGGCATCTGGGACGAGCGTACCCGTGGTTCGTGCGGCAGACACTGCCGGCCGTCTGGATCGACTCCATCTTCCACCTCGTGCCCACACTGCTGCGCTACAGCGTCTTCACGGGTGACCGTCAATACCGCGACGCGGGCGTGCGCCAGCTGGTGTTGTTCGTGAACGCGCTCATGGACCCGAGCAGCGGGCTCGTGACCCACGCGTACGACGACGCGCCGCTCTGGGAGCCCGTCCCGGCCTTTGCGCACCGAGCGTTCTGGGCGCGCGGCAACGGTTGGATGCTGGCCACGCTGGTCGACGCACTGGCCTATCTGCCGCAGGATCATCTCGCAAGGCCGCAGCTCGAGCGCGCCGCGCGTAAGCTGGAAGCTGCCCTGCGTGCCACCCAAGCGCAGAGCGGCCTGTTTCACACGTTGCTCCTGCGGCCCAGCAGCTACGAGGAGACCGCAGGGTCAGCGTTGATCCTGTACGCAATGGCGCGCGGCCTGCGGCTCGGCATCTTCTCGCTTCCAACGCGCGCCGCCATGGTCCGCGGAGCGCAGGGCCTGCTGCGCGTGCTGCGCGACGCACCGCGCGCGCCCAAGGTGACCGGCACGAGCCTCGGCACCAACCCGATCGAGCTCTTGTATCGCATCACGCCGACCGCCGATGACGTCAGCTACGGTGTCGGAGCGTGGCTGCTCGCCGCTGTCGAGATCGGCGACTACCTCGCAGCGCAGCCGCAGGCCGCGCGTTAGTCGTGAGCTGGGCAGCGCGCGCAAGCTCGTTGGCGCAGCCGACGACGCAAAGCCTGGTGCGCTGGCGAGCCGCGCGCAGTACAGTAGATGGCGTGAAGCTGCTCGGCATAGCCAGTGCGCTGCTGCTCGCCAGCTTCCTCGCGGCGTGCGGGGGGAGCACGCAGCTGGTCTGCAAGCGCGACATGATCACGGGCTCGGACCGTTGCCAACCGGTCAGCAACAGCGGCGGGCAAGCGGCCGCCACCGCTGGGGTCGCGGCCGGCGCGTGGGGCATCGGCGGCTGCACCGTGAACGGCTGTACGCAGCCCTACCGCTGCAACAGCAAGACCAAGCAGTGCGAGCCCCTGCACTGCACCAAGCGCGCCGACTGCAATGGCTACGACTGCGACCTCGACCGCGGCACCTGCCGCTGAGCGCTGCGCGCGTTTGCAGCGCGGGCGCTAGCTGCGAGTCCAAGGGCGCGCGTGGACGGCAGCCGGCGTCGTCACATGATGCTCAAGTACAGGCCGACGCCGAGCATCGGCCGCGCGAAGCTTCGCGCTGCGCTGGCACCGTCGCGGAACGAGCCACACGCGGTTCCTGCGCCTGCGCGCGCATACGGCTCACGACTCGCAGCGCCAACCCCCTCGCTCAGAACGGCAGCGCGACCGGCGACCAGGTCACGCTTGCACCGGTCTGACCGACTGCGTTTTCGCCCCAGCAGTACAGCGCACCGCCGCGCACGCCGCAGCTGTGGTGTGAGCCTGCAGAAAGCCCTTGCCAGTCGCTCGCGCTACCGACCTGCGTCGGTGAGGTTCGCGCTTGGAACGTTCCGTCGCCCAGCTGTGAGAAGACGTTCTGGCCAAGGCAATAGGCTGCACCGGCACGCACGCCGCAGATGTGCATTTCACCAACGCTCACCTGCTGCCAGTCCGTCCATGCTGCGACCTGGGCTGGAGACGCCACGATGTTGAACAAGGTGTCGATGCCCCAGCAGGCGAGCGCGCCGTCGCGGATACCGCAGGTCCTGCTGGCCCCTGCAGCCACCGCCTGCCAATTGGTCGCAACCCCAATCTGCGTCGGCAGCAGGCGCTGGCTGGTCGTGCCGTCGCCGAGCTCACCGCCGCTGTTGCCGCCCCAGCAGTAGAGCGCGCCGCCGCGGATACCGCAGGTCTGGTCGTAGCCCGCGGCAACCGCCTGCCAGTCGTTGGCCGTGCCCACCTGCGTGGGCGTGAACTGCAGCTGCGTCGTGCCGTCGCCGAGCTGACCGGCCCAGTTCGCGCCCCAGCAATAGAGCTGGCCGGAGCGCAAGCCGCACGCGTGGTACCAGCCGGCGCTCACGCTCTGCCAGTCGCTCGCGTTGCCGATCTGAACCGGCGAGGCATGCGCTTGCATGGAGTGATCACCCAGCAAGCCGTAGCTGTCCGCGCCCCAGCAGTACAGGGCGCCAGAACGGATGCCGCAGCTGTACTGCCGGCCCGCGCTGAGGCTCTGCCAGTCGTTGCCGGCGCCCACTTGCACGGCGGTCGCTCGTGCCGTGAAGGTGCCGTCGCCGAGCTGGCCTTGGTTGTTGTAGCCCCAGCAGTACACCGCGCCCGCGCGCAGCGCACAGCTGTGGTCGATGCCCGCCGCCGACAGCTGCCAGTCGGTGGCCGTGCCAACCTGCTCCGGCAGCGGATGGTAATACGTGGTGCCGTTGCCGATCTCCCCGCGGTCGTTGATGCCCCAGCAGTAGGCGTGTCCACCACGCACACCGCAGCTGTGGCTCTGGCCCGCGCTCACGCTCTGCCAGTCGGTTGCGATCCCGACCTGCAGCGGCAGCGCGCTCGGTGTGATCGTGCCATCACCGAGCTGACCGTTTTCGTTCGCGCCCCAGCAGTACGCTGCGCCGCCGCGAATACCGCAGCTGTGATCGCCGCGCGCGCTGATGGTCTGCCAGTCGCTCGCCACTCCCACCTGCGTCGGCGTGGGTTGATCGCTGCCCGCTCCTTGGCCCAGCTGACCGTACACGTTGTTACCCCAGCAATAGGCCTGGCCGGCGCGAATTCCACAGCTGTGTGTGGAGCCGGCGCTGACTCTCTGCCAGTCGCTGCCAGACCCCACCTGTGCCGGCCGACTCTTCGACGTGGTGCTGCCGTCACCGAGTTGGCCCGACCCATTGGCGCCCCAGCAATAGAGCCGCCCCGTGCGGACACCACAGGTGTGATATGCGGAGCTGGCCACACTGCTCCAACCCGTCGCGGTGCCTACTTGCGTCGGGACCAAGCTGTTGCCGGTGGTGACGTAGCCAAGCTGACCGTTCATGTTGCCGCCCCAGCAGTAGAGCTGGCCTGCGCGAGTGCCGCAGGTGTGATGGGGCCCGGCCGTGAGGCTGCGCCAGTCGCTCGCGCTACCGACTTGCACTGGCAGAAGGCTGTCGTTGCCCGTGCCGTCGCCGAGCTGACCGTCCCAGTTGGCGCCCCAGCAGTACAGCGACCCGTTGCGAATTCCGCAGCTGTGGTAATCGCCCGCGACCACGCTCTGCCAATCGCTCGCGCTGCCCACCTGCACCGGCGCGGATCGGTTGAGGTTCGTTCCGTCACCTAGCTGTCCCGAGAAGTTGCCACCCCAGCAGTACAGGCGGCCCGTGGCGGTGATGGCGCAGGTGTGCCAGTTGCCGGCCACGATCTGCGAAGCCGGAACACACTGCGTGCCGTCGCCCAGCAGGTCCAAGCTGCCCACGGGGCAGACGCACGCAAAGCCGCCGCCGTGGTTGGCGCAGGTCGCTGACGGATCGCAGTGGCTCGTGCCGAGCGCACACTCGTCGAGGTCCACGCAACCGGCGGCGCCCGTCCCGGTGTAGCCCGCAGGACAGCTGCCACAGGACGCGGTCCCAGCGAGCGCTGTGCACGTGGTGAGCGGATCGCAACCACCGTTGTTGGTCGCGCATAGGCCTGGTGGCGAGCAGTCGCCCGTGCCGGTGTTGCCCGTACATGCGCCGTAGTTGACGTCGCCACAAAGAACGCCCGTCTGCGACTCGAGCGTCGACACCGCACACGGCGGCAGACTCTGGTTGTTCGCGACGTACAGGACCGGACCGCCCCACGGATCGCCGAGCAGCTGCGTGAGGTTCGAGAGCGCCGCAAGGCTCGTCAGCGCGTTGGCGCTGGTGATGCGCAGGGACGCTACACTCGTCAGGTTCTCGAGCCCGTGCAGATCCGTGAGCGCGTTGTTGTAATTGATGCCGAGCTGCCCGCCGACCATCTGCAAGTGCGACAAAGCGCTGAGGTCGGCGATGCTCGGGTCACCGAGGTTCAGACTGCCGGTGATGCAGGTGACACCACCGAGGTCCGCCAGCGTCGTGCCGCCGTAGCCGCTCGGGTTGATCCACGCCTGTTGATCGTAGACGCCGGGACCGCGGGCACCGGGCACGCACTGGAAGCCCGCGGGTAACGTGCCGCAACCGCCCGTACCGGCGTTGCCGCTGCACGGGCCCCAGCTGCCACCGCAGCTCGTCGCCGTCTGCGCCTGCAGACCCCAGATCGCGCACGCCGGCAGGCTGGCATTGTTTGAGATCTGGAGCGCCGGCCCGCCCCACGGATCGCCACGCAGCTGCGTGAGGTTCGAGAGCGCCCCCAGGCTCGTCAACCCGCCGTTGTTGGTGATGCGCAGGGCTGCAACGCTCGTCAAGGTCTCGAGTCCATGCAGATCGCTGAGCAGCGTGCTGTCGATGCCGAGGGAGCCGCCGACCATCTGCAGGTGTGACAACGCGCTGAGCTCGACGACCGATTGGCCAACGAGGTACAGGCTTCCCGTGATGCAGGTGACACCACCGAGGTCCGCCAGCGTCGTGCCGCCGTAGCCACCCGAGTTGATCCACGCATTCTGGTCGTAGACGCCGGGACCGCGGGCACCGGGCACGCACTGGAAGCCCGCGGGTAACGTGCCGCAACCGCCCGTACCGGCGTTGCCGCTGCACGGACCGGCCGTGCCGCAACTCACGCCGGTCTGCGCTTGCAGGCCCCAGACCGCGCACGGTGGCAGACTCGGGTTGTTGGCGACGTAGAGGCTGCCTGCTTGTCCGCTGCCGAGCTGTGTCAGCTGGCTCAGCGCTGCGAGGCTGCTGAGCATCGCGTTGTCGACGATGTCCAGACGGCCACCAACGAGGCTGAGGCTCTCGAGGCCATGGAGATCGGTCAGCGCGGCGTTGCTGTGGACCAGGAGATTCGCTCCGATCTGTGTCAGCGCTGACAACGCCGCTACGTCGGACAACGCAGCGTTGCCGTCGAGCACGAGGTCCGCGCCAACCTGCTGCAGCGCATCGAGGCCAGCGAGCGAGGTGAGGCCGAGGTTTTGGACGATCCAGAGCGGGCCTGCGATCGCCTTGAGCGAGCCGAGCCCCGAGAGAGCCGTGAGCGAGCTGTTCGAGATGGTCAGCGCCCCGGTGATGCACTCGATCCCAGCCAGCGCAGCCAGCTCGGCCTGAGTGGAGACCTGCGCAGAGCCGACGTGTGTCCTCGGGCTCGCTGGCGTGGAAGCCGTGCAGCCGATCGCGGGATCGCAGCCGTCGGGAATACCGTTGCCGTTGCTGTCGATCCGGTCGTCCGATCCGGGGCAACGATCGTTGCAGTCGGCCACGCCATCGGCGTCGGCGTCGCTGTCGACCACACCGCAGCCACACGCTCCAGCCTGGACCTTCGCTGCGTCCGAGGGGCAGCCGTCGTGGCAGTTCGCCGTACCGTCGCCATCACTGTCCGTGTCGGCCACGCCACAGCCGCACACGCCCGCGGCGAGCTTGCTCGCATCGGTCGGACAGCCGTCGTTGCAATTCGGCGTGCCATCGCCATCGCTGTCGGTATCGGCCACGCCGCAGCCGCAGACTCCAGCCGCAACCTTGGTCGCGTCAGTCGGGCACTGGTCTGCAGGATCACACGTGCCGTCACCGTCGGTGTCGCCGCCGGCTCCCGGACAGTTGCAGATGTGTGAGTCGTTGCCCGTGCAGCTCGTGCAGACCTTCGTCGTCTGTGCGAGCAGCGCGTCGATCTCGCACGTCAACAACTTCGGGTTGTGATGGATCGTGATCTGGTTAGAGAGACCGGTCAGCGCCGCCGGCTGCAACGCCGACAAGCTGGTGAGCGAGGGGTTGTCGTGGATCTTCAGATCCCAGGTGACCGCGGCTACGTTCTGCAGCCCGCTCAGGCTCGACAGCGGCATGTTCGCGACCTCCAGCGTGCCGATGCTGGTGAGACCCGAGAGGCCGGAAAGACTCTGCAGATTCCAGTTGCCCCACAACACGGTTGACCAGACCGTGCGCGTGATGCCCTGCAAGCCGTTCAAGCTCGTGAGCGCGACGTTGCCGTCGAGCACGAGGTCATTGAGCTGCCCGCTCACCCCGGCCAGACCGGTGACGTTCAGGAGCGCATTGCTGCTGTTGATCGTGATGCTCCCGTGCGTCGACATGTTCTGCAGCCCGTCGAGGTTGGGCAGCGCGATGTTCGCGCGCAGCACAAGCGACGTATCGATGGTACGCAAGCCCGACAACGCACTGATGTCCAGAAGCGCGAAGTTGTTACCGATCATCAACGAGCCCACGCGCTTGACGTGTTCGAGTCCCTGCAGCGACGTGAGCTGAGCGTTGCCCGTGCTCGCGTAGCTGCCGATCGCCAGCTGCGAGCCCACCTGCTCCAGCTGCGACAGACCGCTGAGGTTGGTGAGCGTCGTGCCCGTGATCGTCAGGTTGCCCGTGACGCACACCTTGCCGGCAAGCTGCGCCAGGTCACCCTCGGTGTTGGTTGCGTCGACCACGAAGTCGCCTGTGATGATCGCAGCGCCGGTCGCGCCAGCCACGCAACCGATCGGTGTGAGATCGCAGGCGTTCGGAATGCCGTCCGCATCGCTGTCCAGGTGATCGTCGCCCGCCGGACAGATGTCCTGGGGATCGCACACGCCGTCGCCGTCGCTGTCGGCAACACCACAACCGCACGCACCGGGCGCAACTTTGGTGGGGTCGCTGGGGCAAGCGTCGTGACAGTTCGGCGTACCGTCGCCGTCGCTGTCCGTGTCGGCCACCGTGCAACCGCACACGCCCGGCGCAACCTTCGGCGCGTTGTTCGGGCAGCCGTCGTGACAGTTCGGCGTGCCGTCGCCGTCGCTGTCCGTGTCGGCCACGCCGCAACCGCACACACCGGGCGCTCTCTTGTTCGGATCGCTGATGCAGGCGTCTTTGCTGTCGCACACGTGGTCGTTGTCCTGGTCGGACACGCAACCCAGGCACAGGCCCACGTCGACATAGCACTGCTGATAGGCGCTGCACTGACTGTTCAGCGTGCAACCGCTCAAGGTCAGCTGCGGCTTCTCGCAATTGGTGCCGCTGCACGCATCCGTACCGGGACCGCCGTCGGCCGTGTTGGTGCCGGCTCCGCCGATCAAGGCGTCGTCGCCACCCTCGCCGTACAGGTTGTCGTTGGCATCGCCACCGGAGCACACGTCGTCGCCGAGTCCACCCCAAATCTTGTCGGCGTTGGCGCCTCCGTCGATCACGTCATCGCCATCGCCGCCGTACAACTGGTCGTTGCCGGTTTCGCCGATGATGCGGTCGTTGCCCGCGTCGCCGTACAAGATGTCGTCGCCGGCGCCGCCGATCAGCAGGTCGTTGCCGCCGTTGCCGTGAATGGTGTCGTTGCCGCCCTGGCCCAGGATGCAGTCGTTGCCCGCTGTGCCATTCAAGGTGTCCGCGCCGCTGGTGCCCTGGATGATGTTGTAGCCGGCCGGACAACTGGAGGATGAGAGCAAGCCTTCGGTGGCGACCTCGACACGAGGCGTGTGCGCCGAGCTCGCATCGGGCGCTTGCCCGCAAGCCGATAGCCACAGCAGCACGCACGACGAGACGACGGTGGAGCGCAAGTTGAGCTGAGCCACGCAAACCTCCGACGGACGCGGGCTCGCGATCAGACGCCCCCGCGATCTCGACTGGGCGACTCTAACAGATCCAGGCCAAGGCTGAGGACCCATCCGCACGAAACGCTTTGACGCACAGCAAATCAGCCGCCGACGGCGGCACACGCTCGACTCAGCGCATTCCTCTCCGCCGCCATCAGCAGCAGTCGTCCAGACACCCACATCAGGCCGCGTGTTCGGCACAGCAGGGGGGGGGGCACGACGTCGAGCAACTTGGCCTGCCGTGTCCGAGCGCGGCACACGCTGCTTCGGAAATCGGTGCGCGCGGCCGTGCGCGAGCCGGCAGAGGAGGAGAAGTGCGCTGCCATCACGGCTCCAGCACACCGAGCTCGAGCGTCGTGCCCTGCTCGACGTCGCTCGCGCGAACGATCACGGGCTTGGCCTCGCCACGACCGCCGAGCACGCTGACTTGCCAGGCAGCGCCCGTCGCCAGCGTGTCGGTGCGGTAAGCACTGGGCAAGGCCACGGTCAGCGTAAACTCTCCGCGCTCATCGGCGCGCACCCACGCGGCGTACGGCAAGAGCTGGCCGCGCGCCAAGAGCTCGGTGCGTGCGACCACCAGCGCCGCTTTCGCGGTCACGCCGTGAATCTGCGCGCCGCGCACGCGCTCGTAGACCCAGGCTGCGGGCAGGAAGAACGGAAGGCCGCCCATGCCATCGGCGCTCACCCAGCGCGGCAGCAAGTGCGCCAGATGCGCGACTGCGGCCTCCGGGATGCCGCCGCCACCCAACACCGAGATCGCGAGCGGCACGCGCTGCAAGAAGTGCACGTTCAAGCGGGCGTGTCCGGCGTCGTCTGCTGCAATCAAGCGCTCGGCAGCAGGCTTGAGCACGATCAGCGCGTAGTCGTTGGTGCTCGGCACGAACCAATGCAAGTCACGCTGCGCCATGAACGCCAGCGCGTGCTGCTCGGTGCCGGTCAGCGCCGCGCGCACCTGGGGCCGATCGCCCATGTTGTTCGCGACCACGGGCACGCGCGCGGGCCACATCATGAAGGCTCCCGAGAACGAGTCGGTGAGCGCGCCCGCGCGGCTGCCAGAGGCACGTGGGCGTGCATGGTCCGCGAGATAGAGCGACGCGGCCTGCGCGCCCACCGGAGCCTCGGCCACAGCCGCAGGTATGCGGTTGCGGGTCGCGCTGGGCGAGAACGCGAGCGCGACGCCGAGCAGCGCCGCGAGCCACGGCCTCGCGTCACGCTCACTGGCTGTGCCCGCTTGGGCCCGTGGCGGCGTCCGCCGCAGCAGCCGATCCGCGAGCTCGCGCACGCCGAGTGCGACCGCGACGACGAGCAGCGGGCCGAGCTCGCGCGCGAAGCGGCTCTGTCTTGCGGTCAAGACGAAGAACACCGCGAGGAAGAAGCCAAGCGTCCAGGCGCGTTCGTGCTGCTCGCGAGCAGCCGCACGCACACCGAGCGGCGCGAGCACGAAACCCAGCCAGCACAGCGGACCGAAGTAGTGCAGCGCGTCTTTCCAGGCCGACAGGCTCCACCAGTGTCGAGGGTCCACCAGGGGCAGGAACTCCACGATCGTTGCCGGCTCCGCGTTGCCCACGCGCAGCATCAGCTGCGCGCCGGCCCACAGCACGCGCCAGACGGGAGTCGCCAGCGCGACGACCGGAAGCGCCAGACCGAGCGCGAGCGCGGCGCGTAAGCAGAGCGTACGTGCACCTGGCGTGGTGCTGGGAAGCACGCGACCGGCCGCGACCACGCCGGCGAGCCCGACGCCTGCGAGAGCCACAACGCCAGGTTGCAAAAGCGAAGGGAAGAGGAAGCTCAGCCAGTGCCGGTGCACGAGGATCCCGGGCAGGTAGAGCGCGAACGCGATCAGCGCAGCAAGCAAGGCGGCCGGTGCGCCGGAGCCTGCGAGCGGCGGCCAGGCGCGTGCCGAGGCGCTTGGCTCGCGCAGTGTAGCCAGCGCGATCACGGCCAAGGCGATGACTGCGTACAGGCACGAGCCGCTGAACACGAACAACCCGAACGCCAATACACAGCTGCCACGCAGCTCGAATCCGCTGCGTTGGCGCAGCGTGCGCGCGCGAAAGTCGGCCGACGGAAAGCGCTCGAACACCCACAGCAACAAGCCAACGACCGCCAACTCCTCGGCGACGTGGTGATCGGTGCGCCCGAGCGTCGCGGTGAAGATGCAGATGGGCAGTGTTGCGCACAGTAGCTGTGTCAAGAGCGCGTCGAACCGCGCCTGCCCTGGGGTTGCGGCCAGTCGGCTGGCTGCATGACCGGTGAGCCAAACGACGAGCAGGCCGAGCACGACCGGCACCCAGACCAGGACCATCGCGCTTTGCGCTTCGTTGCCCGCGATCCCGAGCAGCCACGGCGCAAGCGCGGCGATGAAGTCGAAGCCCGGCGCCCACAGACAGTTACCACCGTGAGGCCAGTTGAGCAGCGGGTCATGCGTGGGCACCGCCAGCGAGTGGCTTGTCGCATACAGCATTCGCCACAGGTGGTAGACGGCGTCGTTGGTCACGGGCAGCACGCGCCCTGCGTAGAAGACCACGGCGTAGTTCGAAGCGCGCAGCCAGCCAGCGAGCAGCGCAAGGCTCGCAACGAGCAGCGGCACGCCAAGTGCCCGAGCACGGCTATGGGTGGCTTCGTTCGCTGTCATGGCGCAGGTCCGGCGACCGGCAACAAGCTATCACGATGCGGCGGCAGCCACGCCGCTCGCTCAGCCGGGCTCAGGGCATGAGCGTGCGGAAACACTCCAGCAGCTCGTCGACGAGAAACGGCTTCTGGATGAAGTGCGTGGCGGGCTGCTGCCAGTTCCGGACAGCTCTTCAGTACGGCAGCTGGCCGATGTAGTTGCCCGCAGGCGCATAGTTGCAGACGACCTCGGTCTGTATGGAGAACCCGCTGCCGCAGGTGGCAACGCCGCAACCCAGCTGCGTGCTCTTGCGCCACACGACCTGGGTGTAGTGACCGCAGCCGTCGCTGTGCATGTTGGTAGTGCACGTCATGTCGCACTTGTCGGCGTTCATGAACGTGCCGTAGGTGTAGCAAGCGATCTCGCCGGCCCAGCCATCGATCGCGTGCTTGCCGGGCGCGCTGTCGCCGCTACCGGACGATACGTAGAGGTTTTCGCCGAGCGCCTGACCATTGAGCGAGGGGTTCGTGCGATGCTGCGGGCTGGTGCAGGTTTGCGTCGCCCACTGCTGCGCATACGCCGCGATATCGGCGGACCACGTCAGAGGCGGCAGGGCTGTGCTCGTCTGCACCGCGGCGCGCACGGCGTTGTGCTGCTCCAGGATGCATGCCAGCAGACCCGTGGTCGGCCGGCCGTCGGTCGGCGTGCCACTGCCGCACGGACCGCCCGTCATGCCGGCGCTGCCAGCGCTACCTGCACTGCCCGCACTGCCCGCGCTGCCTGCACTGCCCGCACTGCCCGCGCTGCCTGCACTGCCCGCCATGCCACCCGTACCGGCCGTGCCGCCGCCACCGGCGGCGCCCGCCGTGCCCGCGCCGCCCGTCGTTCCGCCGCCGCCAACAGCTGCAGCACCGGTGCCGGCCGCTGCAGTCGTGCCCGCGGCCCCGATCGCGCCGGTGCTACCTGCAAAACTCTGTGCGCCAGTGTTCGCGCCCGTGCCCGCGCCACCGAGCGCGCCGCACGCGCACGGCCCATACGACAGACCGTCGAAGTTGCAGACCTGCATGGCCGTGCTGCCGTCGCCGCAGGCGCACGCGGCGGGTTGTCCGGGCACGCAAGGTCGCGCGCCGCCCGCGGTGTCCGTGCCGCGGCACGCCGCCAAGCCGAGAAGCAGCACAAGCCCAGACCACTTGAGGCTCACTTGCATCCATACCCTCCGCGTCGCCCAGCGTTCGATGTAAACGAACGCTCATGTCTGCGCAAGGCGCGCGGCGAGCACACACATTGGGCCCTTCCCCATCTCGGGACAGCTCGCGCTCACGCCATGCGAGCGGCGATCTCTGCCAGGCGGCCGCACCGCGCAGGTCGTCTTGGCTCCAGCAAAGAGGCTCGCGCGCGCTACGCGGCGAGCGAACGCCTTGCAGCTCAAGCGTGCAGCACTTCGTCATCCGCGGTCAGGCGAAACCTCGGCAGCGCTTCGGGGACGTCGACCATGTCTTCGGGACCCTTGAACTGGGTCTTGAGGAATTCGCTGAGCTCGATCACGCCCCAGGCCCTGCGCACCACGGCTTCGAGGTAGGCGAGCACGCGCTTTTGCTGCTCAGTCGGCTCGGCCCGACCGGCGAACTCGGTGAAGGCTTCGAGCGCGCGCAGGCGCTGCGCCTGGAACACCCGCTGCTCGTAATTGAAGAGCGCGCCGAGATAACTGCCGGAGCGCACGCTGAACTGCGGCAGATGCGTGTTGGCGTGCCGCGGATCGCGCATGACCGCGTCCACCGCCTCGCGACCGCACACGACCACATGCCAGCCGAGCAGGCGCAGGTGATGGGTGGTCTTTACGTCGATCGCGGCGGCGCCGAAGCCGAGCACGGGTTTCAGGCCGCTCTGCCGGAAGAGCGGCTGCATGCGAGCGAACAAGAAGACTGAATAGCGCGGGCGCCGTGGTGTTGTCGAGCCAGGACAGCGTCACGACAATCATCGCCACGTTGAAGTAGCCGAAGTTGCCCGTCAGCTCGATCGCCAGCATCAGCCCAATCAGCGCGCACGCGGCCGCCGTGCCCCAGGGCCCGGGGAAGCACACCGCGAAGGGCAGCGGCACCTCGACCAGGAACATGCCGAGCAAGCTCAGCTTCTGCGCGCTCATCGGCAGCTTCTGCACCCGCCAGCCAACCGGCGTGGGCAGCGGCTGGTTGATGAAGAAGCTCTTGAGAAAGCCGAAGTCCTGCCTGGTGACGCCCGCGAACTTGTGCTTGCCGAAGCCGAAGATCACGCGGAAAACCAGCAGGCGATACACCCACGCCAGCGCCGGCAAGGGCGCAGCGACGCAGCCGAGACTCGGCAAGACTCGCGTGGCTGGCAGGAAGATCGCCCAGAAGCCGGCCTTGAGGAGCAGGCAGTCCCACGGGTAGATCAACACCATCGGTCGGTCACACGACGAGCACGCGCGCCGGCACCCGCAAGGCGCTGCCGCTTCGCACACTCGCTGGCGGGGCGGTCGACGCCGTGTACTTCGACTCGCAGCGCGCGCTGGTGCGCGAGCGCGAACGGCTGCGGCAAAGCGAGCAGCATGCGCTCGAGGCGGATGTCCAGCCGGCTGAGCGCTATTTGATGGAGCGCTTCGTCACCGGCTCGTGCGCGATCGAAGGCGAGCTCGGCGCTGAGCACCTGCTGCGGCATCGCACACCTGGTCATGGCCAAGGGCGGGTAGCGGCTCGCTGCTGGGTTCAAGG
Organism: Polyangiales bacterium; assembly: GCA_036382515.1. GTDB lineage: Bacteria > Myxococcota_A > Polyangia > Polyangiales > JAFGIB01 > JADGRF01. The sequence continues at coordinate 17,337 of DASVHQ010000191.1, forward strand.
CCGCGTGGTCCGTGCGGCGTGCGACGACGCTGCGTGCGTGGCGCCACGGGTCAAGCGGGGAACAGCGCGGCATGCGAGCGCTGCAGCCAGTGCGCCAAGCGCTGCGCCCACAGCGCCTGCCCCTCGGCATGTGCGATCAGGTCTTGTCGGATTTCGAGCTCGACGTGCAGCAGGCCGCGTCGCTCGCCGTGCACGACCAGTGCGTAGTCGGTGGCGTCGCTGGCCGCGTAGGGCTGGTTGTCGCCCACCACGAGCTGCGGCTCCTGCCGCAGCAGCGCGAGCAGCACCTGCGCCATGCGCGCATCACGGTTGTAGAGCACCCCTGCATGCCACGGTCGGGGTTGGCCCAGAAACTCGGGTGTGAAGCTGTGCAGCAGCAAAAGCAGCGTGGCTCGTCCGGCGCGCGCGCGAGCGTCGAGCTCGGCGCTGATCCGCTCGTGGTAGGGGAGGAAGATCTCGCGAGCTCGCGCCTCGCGTTCCTCGGCCTGCAGCCCTTCATTACCCACGATGCGCGTGCGCTCGCTCAGCGTCACGATCGACTGCGATGTGCCCGGGTGACGATTGGCATCGATGACCAGACGCGAGTAGCTCTGCGTGATCAGACACGCGTCGAGCTCGTCGGCTAGGCGGCGGCCGACCTCGGCGATACCGATGTCCCAGGCGATGTGCCGCGCAAGCTCGGCCTGCGCCACGCCCAGGTCAGCCAGCTTGTGCGGCAAGGCACGGCCCGCGTGATCGCACAGCAGCAAGAACGGTGACGCACCCGCGGCGTGCTCCACACGAAAAGGCGGTGGATCGTCGTCGCCCAGTAGCTCGGCCATGCAACCGTATACGCGGCAGGGCCGGCCTCGCCAAGGGTCGATGGGCGGCGGGCAAGTGCGACGGCTCAATCACCGGCGGGGCGAACAGGGTCTTTGTTTCATGCATGTAAACCTGTCTGAAACACTCCGGTCACGGTGGGCAGGCTAGGCTGAAGAAGCCACCGCGTATCGGTGGGCACCGGAGCACCGCCATGACGCAGCTGCAGCAAACCACCTCGGCGCCGCCCTCGATCTCGGCGCCATCCTGGGCGGTGCGCGGCTACCTCGACGAGCATCGCGCCGAGCTGGCGGGGCTCTTGCGCGCGCCCCGCAGCGCCGGAATGCTGTTCGCGCGCCGCCACGCGGAGATCATGGACGGCCTCTTGGCCCAACTGCATGCCGGCGCGGCGGCGCGCTTGCCCGAGGTGCGGCTCGACTCCTTCGCGCTGGCCGCGGTCGGCGGCTACGGCCGACAGCTGCTCGGCTGCAAGAGCGATCTCGACGTGCGCTTCATCACGGACGGCTCGCCGGACAAGCTGCGCAGCTTCGTCGAAGCCATGCTCTACCCGCTCTGGGACGCAGGTGTGAGCATCGGGCATCAGGTCGTGAGCCTCTCGGAGGCGGTGGAGGCGGCCAGGCACGATCTGCCCACGGCGACCGCGCTGCTCGATCTGCGGCCGCTGGTCGGCAACGCAGCGTTAGTGCGCAAGCTGTCGGAACGTGCGAGCGCTGCGCTGTGGAGCGAGAGTCGCTTGCCGGCGTTTCTCGCGGAGCTCGAGAGGCACGCGCAGGTGCGCTACGAACGCTTCGGCGACTCCGTGTACTTGCTGGAGCCCGACGTCAAGAACGGCACGGGCGGCGTGCGCGACCTGGACCTGGCGCTGTGGGCGGCGCGCGCGCGCTTCCACACCAGCGACCTGCGCAAGCTCGAGGCGCTGGGCGTCGTCACGGGTGGGCAGGTCGAGGAGATCTTGCTGGCCTGCGACTTCCTGTGGGCCGTTCGCAACCATCTGCACGAGCGCGCCGGTCGGCGCTGCGATCGCCTGACCTTCGGGGAGCAAGAGAGCCTCGCTGGCTTGATGGGTTATGCAACGCGCATCGGCGCGGCGCCCGGTGCGTCGGCCACGCAGCTGCTCGGCGCCACCGTCGAAGCTTTCATGTCCGACTACTACCGGCATGCGCGAGCCATCACGCGTGTGCGCGATCAGATCATCGGTCGGGCAAAGCGTCGCGAGCGTCGTATCCGTCCGCGCGAGGTCGACCTCGGGCAAGGGCTGCTGCGCTGCGAAGGCGGCGTGGGCCTGCGCAACCCCGCCGAGCTCGCGAGCGACCCTGCACTTGCGCTGCGCATGTATGCGATGGCGGTCGCGCGCGACATGCCGGTGCTGGCGCACTCGCGCGAGGCCGTGCTGCGTGCGACGAACGACGAGTCCTTCGGGGCTGCGTTGCGCGCGAGCGCCGAGGCCTCCGCGCTCTTCGTCTCGCTCGTCGCAACCTGCCGGCAGACGCGCTTTCGCAACGGCTCGATCCTCGCCGAGTTGCACGATGTGGGCCTGCTCGTCGCGATGCTGCCGGAGTTTGCACCGGTCGTCGGGCGCGTGCACCACGACATGTACCACGTGTACACGGTGGACGTGCACTCGGTGGCCGCTGTGGATCGGCTGCGCGCTCTTTCGCGCGGTGACTTCGTGGCCGAACAACCACTTGCGTGTCGGCTCGCGGCCGAAGTCGCACGCCCGCAGCCCTTGTTCATGGCCACCCTGCTGCACGACATCGGCAAGGCGATCGGCGGCCACGATCACGCCCGGCGCGGCGCGGAGATGGCGCGACCCATTTTGACGCGCCTGGGATTTTCGCCGGACGACGTCGACGACGCCTGTCACCTCGTCGACAAGCACCTGGTGATGTACCTGGTGGCCGTGCAGCGCGACCTCGCCGACCCTGCCACGGTGAAGGAATTCGTGCGCGAGGTGCGGGGCCGCGAGGGTCTGCGCGATCTCTTCCTGCTCACGGTCGCCGACCTGTCGACCACCAGCCCCACGTCGATGACGAAGTGGAAGGCCGGCATGCTGGACACGCTGATGCGCGCCAGCGACGCGCTGCTGAGCGGCCAGACCGGCGAAGAGCCCAGTCGTGCAGCGCGCGTACGCGACCAGGTCAAACGCAGCTGGACGCAGCCCGGCGATCACGGATTCATCGACGAGTTCCTCGCGACCATGCCCGAGCGCTATCTGATGTCGAACACGCCCGCCGAGATTGCGGCGCATGCGTCGGTGGCGCAGCAACGCCCTGGCGAGACGGTCACGGCCAAGCTCGTGCCGTCCCGCCATCCTGACGTCGCCGAGCTCTGCGTCGTGACCGACGGTCGCGCGGACACGGAGCTGTGCGTGGTGGCGGCCGATCGACCGGGTCTGCTCGCCTCCATCACCGCGGCGATCTCGGCCAATCGCTTGGAGATCCATGCAGCGCAGATCAACTCGCGGACGCGACCGGACGGAGGCGTGCAAGCGGTCGACGTGTTCTGGGTGCGCAGCGCCGCGCGCGGTGCCGAGGGTGTGGCCGAACGACTTCCGAAGCTGGAGCGAGATCTGCGCGGGGTGATCGCAGGGCAGCTGCAACCCTCGGAGCTGCTGAAGCAACCGGAGGTGTCCAACCGCAGCGCGCGCGCCGTACCGACGGTGTTCACGGAAATCGTGATCGACGATCGTGCGTCGGCCCAGCACACGATCATCGAGGTGCTGACCGCCGATCGACACGCCCTGCTCTTCACCTTGGCCCAGGCCCTGCACGAGCTGGCGATCACGATCCACGTGGCGAAGATCAACACCGAGGGTTCGCGCGTGATCGACGTCTTCTACGTGACGGAAACCGACGGCCGCAAGCTGCAGCCGGGCACGCGCACCGAAGAGGTGCGAGCGCGCCTGCAAGCGGCGCTTGGCCAACCTGCGGGCCAGGCACTGCCTGCGTCGTGAGCGTCAGGTGCAGGGCGTACGTGGCTGGGGGCGCGTGACCGCCGAGCCTGCGGTCTGTTAGGCTAGCGCTTTGCGAGGGCGCCAACGTCGGCGACCCACTCGTACGAGGACAGCAACGATGACGCGTGATGCGAGCTTCGCGATTCCACCCGGCGACTGCGGTCGCACACAGAGGCTGAACGTCGACCGAGGCAGGCGCGTCGCAGCGCCAGTCTGGTCGCGCCGTATCACCGCGGCGCTGCTGGTAGCGGCGGGCTGCCTGTGGTCGAGCGGCGTTTGCGCACAGTCCGACGACGAGCGTGCGCGCACACACTTCGAGGCGGGCCGAGCGTACTATGACGAGGCACGCTACGACGACGCCGCGCGCGAGTTCGACGAGGCTTACCGCCTGTCGAACCGCCCGGCTCTCTTGCTCAACCTCTCGCAAGCGTTCGAGCGCGCGCTGCACTTCGATCTGGCCATCGCGGTGCTGCAGCGCTACCTGCAGATGCTACCTGCCGCGCCTGATCGCAAGACCGTCGAAGGTCGCATCGCACATCTGCAGGAGCTCCAGCAGCGCCTGGCCGCGAGCAACGCGCCTGCACCGCAGCAACCGCAAGCGGCGCCGCAGCCTGCGGCGGCGCCCGCGCAGCTACAACCCGCGCCGCAGCCAGCAGCTGCAGCGGCGCCCGCGGCAGCCACGGCGCCCGAAGACTCACACCACCTGCGTGTTCCAGCGTTCATCCTGTTCGGCACGGGCGGCGCCGCCGTGATCGGTGCCGTCATCACCGGCCTACTGGCCGACAGCAAGTACAGCTCGCTGTCGACCAGCTGCAAGGGCACGCTGTGCAAACAGTCCGCACAGAGCGACATCGACAGCGGCAAGTCGCTGGCGTTGGTCTCGACCGTGCTCACCGGCGTGGGCATCGCCGCGGCGGGCACGGGCCTCGTCCTGCTCTTGCTCGATGGCAAGCACGACGGCGAGCAGCCACCCGCAGGCCACGTTCGACTGTCCACGGGCCCCACGGGCCTGGGCCTCGGCGCAGCGCTCGCGTTCTGATCGACCACGCCGCTTCGAGGAGAGCAGCGCCCGCTCGGGCGCGAGCTAGAGTCAGGACCCCGGAGTGAGACCACTACGCAACCAAGCGCGCCGCTGCGCTCACATGCACAGCGCGTTGTTGGTCGTGTTGATGTTGCCCGGACATGTGGAGCTGGTGCCGCAGCCGCCTCCGGTGTCGCAGTAGTTACAGTCGGTTACAGCCGCGCTTGCACAGTCGAGATCGACGACTCCGCAGCCGCAGTCGCACCCGTCGCCGGTTCCGTAGAAGTCCGGCGTGCAAGTCCAACTGGGGTCGACGAGTTTCACATTGAGCGTGAAAGCGCCGGAGTCGCCGCCGGAGCCATCGACCACCACCGCGACGGTTTGGCCCAGAGCGAGCTTCCTACCGACCGATTCCGACGAGCCTGTGGTGCGATCGGCGCACTCGAGCTCGGTTGCGTTGCAGGCCGCTGCATCCAGCAAGACCATGATGTCGTCGAACGAGTCGCCCGAGGTGTAGAAGACGAACGTGCCGGCGTACGGCGCGGTGAACGAGAAGACCATGTCCGGGCTGCCGGTGCTGGACGCGCTCGCGCAGGACGGAGTGATCTGATCGCAGCGACCCGTGGTCGTGGTGTTGCTCGTGCTCGACGGCACGGTGTTACTCAGCGCGGTCACGCTGCAGGCCGTGAACTGATCGGTCGGGCAGTTGGCGCTGGTCCCGGTGCACTTCTCCGCGATGTCACACGTGCCGACCGCGGGTCGACACACGGTCGTGGCCGGTGACAGCTGGTTTGCGGGACAGCCGTCGCTGTTGCCCGTGCAGAAATCCGCCGGGTCGCAGAGCCCGCCGGCGGGCCGGCACTGCTGCGTGTCGGGAGCCAGTGCGTCGGCCGGGCATGCGGCGCTGACGCCGTCGCAGGTCTCGGCGGCATCGCAGATGCCGGTCGCGGGGTGACATATCTCGGTGGCCGCGGCGAAGCTGTTCGCCGGACACTGGGTCTGCGTGCCATCGCATTTCTCGGCCACGTCGCACGGGCCCGCGGAAGGCCGGCACACCGTGGTGCTGGGCAGCGCGCCGTCGCAGCTGGCGTTGCAGCACGCATCGAGGCTGGGCTCGCAGACCTCCTTGCCTGTGACGACGCCATCGCCACAGGTTGCAGTGCCGCCGCTGCCCGCATGGCCAGCGCCGCCGCCGGTACCACCCGTGCCGGCATGCCCCGCGGTACCGCCACTGCCCCCAGCTCCACCCTTGCCCCCGCTACCGCCCTGCGCCGCACCGGCGTCGCCGTTCGGCAGGGTCGCCTGGAACTTTCCGAAGTCGTCGATCAGCGAGCATCCTGTCAGCTGCAACACGAGCACAAAGCAGGTCACGAGGCGGTCAAAACGCATGCAAGCTCCCGGGGCGGTAGACAGCACAAGCGCGTTCAGTCTGCCAGCAGCTCGACCCCACGTCACCCCCCCTGCGCGGCCTCGCGGCCTGCCCCTCGAGCCGGGGCTCGAAACGCAAGCACTCAGGTCGGACGCGTCCCGGCGGCTGGATTACTGGCACGCCCGAGTGCCAGAGTTTAGAAGCGCGGTGATCGCGCGGTAGCGGCGGCGTCTCGACTCAGACGGCAATGATGTCGGCGACCGCGCGAAAGTGCCGTTGCAGTCTCTGCATGTCCGTTGGATCGGACGTGAACACTCTGTCTCCGCGTTGCGCAGCCGATGCCATGACAGTGGCATCGATCGCTGTCGATCCGCGCACCTTGGCGAGCGCTTCTCCAGCAGCTTTGGCGACGGCCTCGTTCAGAGGCTCGACGGCCCCTAGCGCCAGGATGGACGGTTGACCGTGACCCTTGCGCCACCACTCCACCACTGCATTCGCCGGGATCGTGATCGGAACCCCGGCCTGATGAAGCACGCGCAGCTTGATCACCATGCCGATGTCGCGACGCTCCAGCGCGATCAATGCGCCACTATCGAAGGTTGCGCCGATCATTGCGCTGCATCTGACTGACCAAAAATCTCTCGGTACGTCTCGGCCGTCCTGCGCTCGATCTCCTCTTCGGAGATGTCCGAAAGAGCTTCCTTCAAGTACCGCTCACGCGCCTGATGCTGCCGCTGTAGCTCCAGCGCTTCCGCGACAACCGCGGACAACGTCATGCGCCGCTTCTTCGCAGCGCCACGAGCCCACTTCATCAGATCTTCATCGACGGTTACGCTGATCTTCTCGGCAGCCATTCGAGAATCCTACCACCGGTAGGATTCTTGGCAAGCAACACGCCCAGAGGGATTCGAACCCCCGACATTCGGTTCCGAAGAGCAAGGGGAGCGCAGGGATCCCTTGCGATTCGGGCAAACCAACGAACTCGATCACGGTGGGATCCTTGAAGACGTCCGCGGGCTTCGCTACTTCCTGGCCGCGCGTCGCGAGCTTCATGAGGCCGCGCTTGTCGCGACTCTTCGCCAGTCGCTCGAAAAGCAGGCTACCTGTCTGTCGCAATAGCTCGCGCACTGACCACGCGTTGTTGATCGCCTCGATCTCGTAAAACGCGCGAGCTGCCGCACGGTCGACTCGCAACAAGCTACGGTAGTGACTCCACGAAAGATTCGAGTGCAGCACGCCGGGTTTCCACTTGCCGGCGTCCGTCGCCAAGCCCGATTTCCGAGACGCTGTCTCGGAAATCGCTCCAGCAGGCAAACTCCGAGACAGCGTCTCGGAAATCAGCCCCGGATACTCCAGGTAGAATTTCCGGAAGGCTTCCAGGTTGTCGGGCGAGTAGCCGCTCCCAAACTCCAGCGCCAGGCGCTCAGATAGCTCGGCCAATAGAGCGGCCCGGTAGCGCGCCCTGCGCTTGCCCGCTTGTTCTTCTTCGACGATCTCGCGCCCGATCATCCAGTTGGCGACCACCTGCGTGGTGTTCACGGTGCGCGCTACGCTGGTCCGGGCTGCGTCGAGAATCGCGCGCACGCGACCGTAGAGCGCAGGGCGAGCCGGGCGACGCTTCAACGTCATAGATCGAGATCCTGTTGGCCAGCCTTCGGGGGTGCCTTCGGCAAGTCCTCAACTTGCAGCGAGTAATCATCGTGACCCCATTCGCAGCGCGTGAGGACCTGCTTCGGGATCTTCTTCACCGTTAGATTCGAGTAGCGCTCAGCCTTGCCGCGGAACGCCGTGCACAGCACGAGCAGCGTGCGATCGGGCCCGACGTCGTCACTGAGTTGTTCAAGCTGCGCATGCGTCAGGTTGGCAGTGGTGACGTGGACGAAGTCTCGCTCGGTCGAGTGTCCGTGTTGCCAGTAGAGTGAATCCGATGGCGCGTAGGTGAAGCCTTCGTCAGCTCGTAGGCGAAGTACTTGGCGTGGTAGTCGGTGACGCTCATGCGCCGCGGGCGACGAGCCTAGGACGAGGCACCAGCCGCAGCCCCCCAAGCCCGAACAGCAAGTCGGCTCAATACCGACCGGTTTTGTTCGCGGGCAACCCTACCGGATTTCCCCCATAATTCCGACCCGGCACGGCCAGGCCGGCCCCCACCGTTTGTGTTACGCCACCTCGGCCAGCCAGCGCCGCACGGTCATGACCGACACGCCGACCTCCCGAGCGAGGCCGCGGCCGTCCCACCTTCTCACCCCGAGCCTTGGCGGCGCGCAGACCCATCTTCGGGCGGTAGACAGCACAAGCGCGTCCAGTCTGCCAGCAGCTCAACGCCACGTCACCCCCTGCGCGGCTTGCCGCTCGGGCCGGGGCTCGAAACGCAAGCGCGGAGGTCGGACGCGGCCCGGCGATGCACATCGCCCGCGGCCCGGGAGCCAACAGGGCCTGCCCTGCCGCTACGGGATGACCTGGATGTCGGTGGGCCCGGGCTGGGTGCCACC
>DASVHQ010000192.1:0-14837 GCA_036382515.1 Polyangiales bacterium
GAGGTTCTGGGCATTGACCTCCAGAACATGATCCTTGCTCGCGACGACAGTCTTCAGCGCGTACACGGCGATGGCGCTGATGAGCATCGACAACGCGACGACGGCGGCGAAGCCGGCACCGATCTTCTTTCCAAATGTCCACGAACGAGCCATTGTTCACTGCTCCTTTGCCGGCCGGCCATGGCCGATTCGATTCCGGATTGACGCCACGACGAGTGGAATGCTGATGACGGCGCGCGCTCCAGCGTCCGTGCTCGCGACCTGGTTCACGTATTGGCGTGTGGCGCGAAGGTTCTCGTCCGCATGGAGAGAGGACTTCGGAAGTCGCAAGTAGCCCTCAAAGTCGGAGAAGGCCAGGGCGATGGGTTCCTCGGTTCCGCAAAGGATCATCCACCGCGGCGAACCCGGAGCTTGACTGTAGCCAAGGATCGACGCCAACCCGAACACCGGGACGACGCCCCCGCGGATGCCCGCCAGACCGAGGAGGTCGAGGGTAGCAGCAGGGACGGGGACCACCTTGCGGCCCGTTACCATCCCGGCGATATCGCAGAGGCGAATTGCGTAGGGATCGCCCGCAACGCGAATCGTGAGAAGGTCTTCGACCTCTTGCGATGCCTGTGGCGGTGGCAAGGCGAACGACAGGTCGAACGCTTGACGAAGCTCGGCGGCCTTGATTTCGACGACTCGGGTCTCGTTCATCCTTCACCCCCAGCGGCGCGCAGCTCCGTACGACAGAGTTGCAGGAGCGTGTCCCGAGAGAAACCGCCCCCAAACAGAAGAAGTCGCGAGGCATCCTCACGAGCGAGGAGAATCAACGCCTGCCCAAGCTCGCGCTGCGCGGTCGCGGCGTCGCCCGAGCGCTTGGCCATGATTCCCAGATGAAGGTGGGGCATTGCAAAACCGGCGTCGAGATAGCTGGCGGTCTGGTCGTGTTCGATGGCGCCGGTCGCATCGCTGGCATGTTCGCGGCAGAGCGACATGAGGTAATGAGCGCCTGCGTTGAGCTCATCAAGGGCGAGGAGACGGCGGCAGACCTCCTCGGACTCCTCGAGCCTGCCGTTGTTCGTGAGCAGCACCGCTCGCAAGAGCAACGCATCGGGGTCCTCGTGGGAGTCCGGGGGCAATGAGGAGATGAGCTCCAGCGCTTCCGCAAAGCGTTCCTGCCTCACCGCCTCGAGCACAAGCCCCAAGTCCCACGTGCGCGCGCCAGCCGTCGAGGCGGTCACACCGACCAGCGTGATGCCCGGCGTGTCTTGGTCCAGCGAACGACGGCCATCGGCCAGCGTGGCGATTCGCTCCGAAGCTCGTTGAATGACCTCGACCCAGGACGCCGTCGATTCCACAACCGCGGGGAGCGAATCGTTTACCTGGTCCCTGGAGGAGCCTACCCAGATTGCCGTTGCGCCCACGGTCTCGGAGGCATCACGCAGCCGGTAGTAGAACGTGTCGTGCGTATGACATAGATGGAACTCCTGCGTGAGGCCTCGCAGGGTCTCCGCGTGGCCCAGGAAGAAGAATCCGCTCGGAAGCAGCGCCTGGCCGATGCGGCGCACGACGTCACGCGCTTTGTCGGGCGTGAAGTACATGAGAACGTTGCGACAGAAGACGACGTCGCAGGCGAGCGACTGCCAGAATAGAGGGTCTTCATCGACGAGGTTGCGCTCCTCGAAGGTCACCATCTTCTGGATTTCGGGAGCGAGCACGAAGTCTCGACCGTCGGCTCGAAAGTAGCGGCGCTTGGTGTCGTCCGAGGTCGCCCTAAGCGACCAGGCGGAGTAGCGGGCCTGGGTCGCCTTCGCGAGGATCGCCGGGCTGACGTCGATCCCGAGGATCTTTACATCCCAGGAGGCAAGGTCGGGCAACGCTTCGCGCACCAGGATCGCCAACGAATATGGCTCCTCGCCCGAGGCACATCCGGCCGAGAGGATGCGAAGTCGCTTCTGCTGGGTCTTCGCGCGGATCCGCTCAGGAAGAACAACCTCGGTAAACGCACGGAAGTTGTCGGCGTTGCGGAAAAAGAAGGTCTCGTTGACGGTGAGCTGCTCGGCGAGCGCCCGAAGCTCGTCGGAGCCCTTGGGCGAAGAAACCAGGCGACCGAGGTAGGACTCGAAGCGGGCGCTGCCCACGAGCTCCATGCGTTGACGCACGACCTCGGCCAGGTAGTCGAGCTTTCCGTCCTCGTAGTGCAGCCCCAGCCGGCGTGCGACGATGATCCGAAACTGTTCGAGGTCGGTTCGGTCCAGGACCGGCGTCATCGCGTCGCCTGCGCCGCCGCGAGGGTTGTCCAGACTTCATCGGGAACGATGCGCGCAGCACGAAGCACAACGAGGAGCTGCGCATCGCGGGTGCCGATTGCCTCGATGAGGTCGGCGGCGACATCGCGCAGGATCGGAGGCAACTCTCCAAGCTGTGCCGAATCGAGGTTCCTCAAGCCGACCACACCATCCACGCCGAGGGCCACCCGACGCTCGCCCAGCTTCATCGTCACGAAACGCCCGTAGGTTGCGCTGTTTTCGCCGTTCCCCAAGAGCGCGTTGAGGTCGATGACGGGAGTCGGCGCACCACGGATCACCGACACCCCCCGGACGAAATCTGGCATCTCGGCAACGGGCTCGATGGGGAGAGGGCGCATCGTCTCCGCCACGTGATGCAGTGGGATGGCACATGCACGTGCGCCTACCGTAACGATGAGCGCCGGGCTTCCCTCGGTGGCGCGGACGAGCGCGGGCGGTTTCATCCCCAGCGGGCCTCGGGAAACGGCTTTCCGGGCTTGGCGAACAGGTATCCCTGCAAGAGGCCCGGCATGTTGATGTCGCTGACGATGCAGTCGAACACCTTCTGTTCCAGAAGCGCGACGGCCTCCTGGCCGTTCGAAACGGCATCGACACTGAAGCCGGCTCGCGCGAGCACCCGCTGGACGCCCCTTACTAGCGCCTCTTCGTCATCGACGACGAGAACGCTTCCGCCCGCAGAGCCCTCCGTCATGAAAACCCCCTTAGCGACAACTCTACCGCGCACGGGATCATCGGTGTCGAGGAAAATCGAACTGCGAAATGCCCGTCTGAGCTCATAGATGCCATGATGGCTGCCGCGACGCAGGGTGGCGCCGTCATTTCGGCGTGGATCACCACGGCTGCGCGGCGCGCTCTGCTCGCGCGAGACGGGCTCGCCGCCGTTGCGGAACGGGAGGCAGAGCACGGCGCTTTGACAGAAGCGGAGCTCAGCGCGGCACGCTCTCGCATCGAGCGAAGCGGGCGGTAGGCCGCATTGAAGATGCGGCGGGTGCCCTACCTACCGCGCGGCGGCGGTTCCGTTTGCCCGCAGACATAGCTGCCAGGCGGGAAGCAATCCAGGTTGGCGCCGCTCCCACCCCAACAGACCACTGCGTCGGTCCTGGTGTCGATCGCGCAGCTGTGAGCTTCTCCGCAGGTCACAGAGCGGAAGGTGCCCTTCGGAGGGTTCGCTTGTCCGAGAAACGGACGGTCGCCGTTGGGATCCGCGGCGTTGCCCGCGCCCCAACACACCAGCGTGTCGTCGGTGGCAATCGCGCAGGTATGCACTCCGCCCGCGCTCACCTCCTTGAACGTGCCATCGGGCGGCGCCGACTGGCCGTAGTTGATGTCTTGCTTCGCCTTCGGGTCGGTGCCGTCGCCCCAGCACACGATGCGTGCATCCGGCGTGATGCCGCAGGTGTGGGAGTCGCCACTGGCAATCTTCACGAAGGTTTCGTTGGCGGGCGGCGTGCTCTGACCCGCTGCGGGAAAGGTCGCCGTCGCAGCTGACGCACGCGCACGGCTGCCGTGCCGCTCAGCTCAGCCAGCCACGAGCGCCGGCAGAAGCTCGCCGATGGCGCCGTGCAGCACCACGTCGGCTAGCTCGTCGAGGGCGGTGGGCTGGCCGTTGAGGATGATCAGTTTGGCCCCCGAGCGTTTGGCCGTCGGCACGACGTTCGCGATCGGAAAGACCGTGAGGGAGCTGCCGATCGCAAACATCAGGTCGCAGCTGCGCGCTGCGCGATCGGCGCGCATCAGGTCGGCCGCCACGAGCGACTGCCCGAACGAGATCGTCGCCGACTTGAGGATGCCACCGCAGTTGCGGCACGCGGGATCGTCTTCGCCCGCGCGCACGCGTTCGAGCGTGAGCTGCATCGGTGCACGTTCGCCGCACGACATGCACACGACTTCGTGGATCGTGCCGTGAATCTCGATCACGCGCTCGGGGCTCGAGCCCGCGCGCTGGTGCAACCCATCGATGTTCTGCGTGATCAGCGTGTCGAGCTTGCCGCGGCGTTCGAGCTCGACCAGGGCGAGATGGCCGGCGTTGGGGCGAGCTTCCCAGGTCTCATGCCGCATGCGGGCTTGCCAGGCGCGCCGACGCAGGTCCTTGTCGGCGAGGTAGGTCTGCAGCGTGGAGAGCTTCTCGGCCTCAGGGTCCTTGGTCCACACGCCCTGTGGCCCGCGGAAGTCCGGAATGCCCGACTCGGTGGAGATGCCCGCGCCGCTGAGCACGACGATGCGACTGGCGTTTGCGATGAGCTGTGAAGCGTGCGTGATCGTGGGGCCGCTCGGCATGACGCAGACAGCATACGCGCTTCGCCTGCCGCCCGGCAGTGGGGCGAGCGCGGTCTGCGACCGGTGCCGGGGTGACCGAACGGCCATCTGCCGTCGCCTGCGACAACCCGCTAGGCTGCGTAGTCGAGGTGGCCGGGTGAACGTGCAGCTACTCATCGATTCGATCGTGCGCCAGGTGACGGTCCTGATAGCTCAGCTCGCGACCTCGGGTGGGGTGCGCGCGCCGGTGGCGCACATCGCGGACCAGGTGTTCGTGGAGCTGTCCAACGAGTTGGCCGCGCAGGGCGTGAGCCGAAAAGTCAGCGCGGACATGTTCGGCATGGCGCTGCGCGCTTACATTCGCAAGCTGCAACGCTTGCGTGAGAGTCAGACCGAGCCGGGGTCCACGCTGTGGCAGGCCGTCCTGGGCCGTCTCGGTCAAGGCCAGCCAGTGACTCGCAACGAGCTGCTCCAGACCTTCGCGCGCGACGACGAGGCTCAGGTGCGCGCGGTGCTTCACGACCTGTGCGAGAGCGGCCTGGTGTTCGCAGCCGGCGTGGCCGGCGAGACCATGTACCGCGCTGCAAGCGAGGCCGAGCTTGCGCACATGCGCCAGCATTCATCGGGTCAAGGTCTCGACGAGCTGGTGTGGGCGCTGATCTATCGTGATGCTCTTGCTCGACAGCTCGGGCTCCATGCTGCGCAAACCCAATTGCGCGTGTACCACCCCTCCATGCGAGGAGTGCCTGCCGAACTGCAACGCCAGCGAGCAGGACCGCTGGACACGAATCGTCGGCGCGACGACCGGCAGCTTCGCAAGCTTCGGCTGCACGACCGTGACGCGTACGGCCGAGGCCGGCGCCACCTACGACGTCGGCTATCCCTTCCCATGGCATCGGATCAACGCGGCTTCCGTGCAGCGGCCCGACGGGATCCTCGACACCTACGCCACACGTGTGCGTTTCGGGCTGGCCAGCTTCGATGGGTTGGACACGTATTTCGGCGCCAATCCCCTGATCTCCGCGGTCGACTTCGACAAGACCCTGAGCGTGCAAGCGCCGGGCATGTTTTCCTACGGTGGATGGGCGAGCGACGGCTCGCCGCGGCGTCGCCCCGACGGCAGTCTCGTGGGTGAGTTTCAGTTCCCCCACGACACCGAGCTCCGAATGATGGACACCGGCATCCGGTCTGCGAGCGCGCCCGAAGGAGCGCTGGTCGTGACCCATACGCTGGAGGAAATGCGGACGCGTGCGGCGGCCATGCAGAAGAGCATCCTGGACACGCGCCCCTACGGCGGCACGCCGATCGCCGCCGCTCTCGACGACCTGTATGCGCTGTTCACGCAGGACCAGAACGGCTTCGCGGGTGCTGCGCGCGATGCCAAGCGCTACATCGTGCTGGTCACCGACGGGGTTCCCGACAGCGACTATCGGGACTACGCCTGCGATTGCATGACGACCGCTGAATGCGGCGGCGATCCTGCTCAGTTCTCCTGTCCATACCCGACCCCGGAAGACGCCGCGTTGCACTTGCGTTGCGGCTTTGGGGGCGCGAGCCAGTGCGCCGGACCAGTCGACAAGGTGTATGTCATCGGTTTGAACACGAGCGATGCCGCTGTGCGCACCCAGCTGGACAAGATCGCGGCGGCCGGCGGCAGCAAGCAGGGCCGCTACACCGAGGATCCGATCCAGTTGCGCGACGCCCTCAATGCGGTCCTCGACGAGACGCTGACCGAGTCGAAGTCGCCGTAGCACGGCCCAAGCCGTGGCCTCGGGCAGGCTGTCCCGCGCCGTGGGGTAGGTGATAACGTACGGCTGATGAGCGCGAACGTCAGCTCGCTCGACAGCGCGTACTACGTCACGGCCCCGCTCTTGTGGCCGTTCGTGCTCGGCCTGCGCGCGCTCGGGATCGACAGCGACCAGGTGCTCGCGCGCGCGGCTCTCGCTCGAAGCGCTCAAAGACCCCGACGCACGCTTTCGCACGTCGCAGGCTCTGGGCCTCGTGCAGGCGGCGCTCGAGCTGAGCGGCGACCCGGACCTCGGCCTCAAGCTCTCGCAGCTCGACGAGCCCGGCGTGTTCAGCGTGCTCGACTACCTCGCGCACAGCAGCTCGACCTTGCGCGAGGCCATCGAGCGCATGTGACGCTACCAGCTGCTGCATCAGAACGGCGTGCGTACCACGCTGCAAGTGCAAGGCGAGCGCGCGGTGCTACGCCAGGACACGCTGATCGCGCTCATGCGCGGGTTCTCGGACAGCCGTGCGTTTCGGCGGGCTTTCAAGCGCTGGCGTGGTGTGTCACCCACCCAGCACAGGGCGCAGGGCAGCGCGAAGTAGGCCGCCGCGTCGGGCCACACCGTTCAGCTGTGTGTGCCGTGGTAATCTCTTCGCCATGGACGAATCCGAGGTGCTGGAGTGCAGCGCGATCGAGCAGGCCGCGCTGCTTGTGCAAGGTCGGCTGTCGAGCGAGGAGCTGGTGCGGCTCTATCTCGCGCGCATCGAGCGGCACAACCCACGTTTGTCCGCCTTCGTCGAGGTCTTCCCGCGGCGGGCGTTGGCGGCTGCGCGCAAGAAAGACGCCGAGCGCAAGCGTGCGCGCGGGCCCTTGCCCCCGTTTCATGGCGTGCCCATCGGCATCAAGGATCTGAACATCGTGCGCTGGACCCGGACGCGCTTTGGGTCGCGCGCGATGCCGCACTTCGTGTTGCCGACCGACGACCACACGGTCGCGCCGCTGCGTCGTGCGGGCTTCGTGATCCTCGGCAAACTCGCCACCTCCGAGGTCGGCGCGATGCCCGTCACCGAGCCCGACATCCACCCGCCAACGCGCAATCCCTGGGCGCTCGGGCACAGCGCCGGCGGCTCGAGTGGTGGCTCGGCTGCTGCGGTGGCAGCGCTCCTTTTGCCGGTTGCGCAGGGCTCCGACGGTGGTGGCTCGATCCGCATCCCCTCCGCTTTCTGTCATCTCTTCGGCGTCAAGCCGTCGCGCGGGCGTTTGAGGAACCAGGCCGGTCTGGCAGACCACCACATTCTCTACACCTCGGGGCCAATCACTCGCACCGTGGACGATGCCGCGCTCATGCTCGACGTGATGGCGGGCATTCTCGAAGGACGACCGCACTGGGCGCCTCCACCGCCGAGCCTCTTTTCGCAGCTCGCGCGCGCCCGGCCCAGACCGCAGAAGATCGTCTTCACCACGCACTCGCCCCTGGGTCCGACCGATCCCGAGATCGCCGCTGCCGTGGAGCGTGCGGCGCGCTTGCTGGCCGAGCTCGGTCACGAGGTGGCGCCGGCCGGGCAGCTGCCCGAGTTCACACTCGAAGAGTTCTTGCCGCTCTGGCAGCACCAGATCGCGAGCACGCCTTTTCTGCGCCTGGGCCGCGCGCAGCCCATCACGCGTTGGCTCGGCGAAGCGGGTCGAGGCTTCCGGCACAAGGACATCGACGCCTTGCTGGACAAGCTCAGCGCGCGCGCCGAAGCCACGCTCAATCACGCCGATCTCTGGCTGACGCCGACGGTCGCGGAGTTGCCACCGGCCGTCGGGTCGTATCGCGAGCAGCCGCCGTCAGCGGCCTTCGCTGCCGCCGGTCGGCTCGGCGCCTTCACGGCCATCTGCAACGTGACCGGACGGCCCGCCGTGAGCGTGCCGCTTGGGTTCAGCGCTGCCGGCCTGCCGATGGGCATGCAGTTGATGGGCCGGCTCTACACCGAGGGCGACCTGCTCGCGGTGGCTCGCCAGCTCGAAGAGGCGATGCCCTGGCGCGACCGCCGTCCGTCTGGCTTCGACTGACGCACGCGCTTGATCAGGGACTAGGAGAGCAGATGGAAATGGTGAACAAGGTGAGAGAGATCGTGTCGCAGCAGCTCGACGTCGCCTTGGGCGCACGCGCGGCGAAGCGCATGCATGCACTCGATGCCACGAGCATGAAGCGCGCCAGAACCAAGCCGAGGAGTCTGTCATGGTACTGACACCCGCGGAGGCGCTGGGGCTGTCGGGGGCGAGCCTCGACGGGCGAGTGCGCCGCGCGCTCCACCACGTGGCCGATTCAACCCTCGCGCGCATCGCGTCGCGCCTGGCTGCGGACGCAACGGAAAACGCTGTGGTCTACGAGCACGCGGGCGTCATCGAGCCCGTGCGCATCATGCTGCGGCCGTTGCTGATCATGCCCGATCAGCTGGCGTACGTGCATCGAGTCTGCACTACCCTCACCGATGCGCTCAAGCGCCTGCCCGAGCTCTACCTGCGCGACCCGCAGCTGCAGCGAGTGCTTGCGGTGCGACCTGACGAAGACGCGTGGCTGCGCGAGCTGTGGACACCGCGGCACAGTCAGCTGAACACCGTCTACGGTCGGCTCGACGCCGTGTGCGACTTCACCAGCGCCGACTGGCACGCGGCGCTGCAATTCATGGAGCCGAATCTGAGTGGCGTAGGTGGCATTCACTTCGCGCCCCTGGCCGAGGCCCTGGTGATGCGCGACGTCGTGCCCACGCTCATGCAGCACGACCCACAGCTTGCCATCGAGCTGCCGCGTGACCAGCGCGACCTGTTCCTGCAAGTGCTGCTCGACCACGCGCGCCTGGTGGGGCGTGCCGGCAGCGTGATCGCCTTGATCGAGCCCAAGTACGAGCACGATGGACCGAACGAGCAGCCGGTGTTGCGCCGTTACCTGCACGACCGACACGGCATCAGCATCGTGCACGCGGACCCGCGTGAGCTTCGCGTGGTGGGCCATGAGGTGTTCTACGAGGACGCGTGCATCGACGTCGCCTACCGCGACTACGAGAGCCGCGATCTACTGACGCTCGAACGGAGCGAGGGCAAGCCACTCTCGGGCATGCGACTCTTGTTCCAGCAGAACCGCGTGGTCTCCTCGCTCGTTGGCGACTTCGATCACAAGAGCTGCTGGGAGCTGTTCACCGACGACGCGTTGGCCGAGCGCTACTTCAGCGTCGAGCAGCGGCGTGTGTTTCGCAAGCACGTGCTGTGGACGCGCTTGGTCTCGGAGCGCCGCACGGGCCTGCCGCATGCTGAAGGCGACCTCTTGCCGTTCATCCGAGATCACCGCGAAGAGCTGGTGCTCAAGCCCAATCGTGGCTACGGCGGCGCGGGCGTGTGCATCGGCGCAGCGGTCACGCGCGGTGAGTGGGAGCAGCTGCTCGAGCGTGCGGTGGCGAAGGCGTCCGACAGCGAAGAGGCCTGGGTTGTGCAGGTCGCCACGCGCTTGCCGGTGTACGAGTTTCCCCTGGTCGATGCGACCGGTCGCGTGCACGAGGAGCCGTTCTATGCCGTGATGGGCTTTGCCGCGACCGATGACGGGCTGGGGATCTTGTGTCGCGTGTCGCAGAAGCAGGTGGTGAGCGTCGCGCAGCGCGGTGGCCTGGCCGCAGTGCTCGTGGGTCATCCGCCGCGCGAGCTCCGCAGCCCGCGTCGCGCGAGCGTGCCGGTCGACGACTCCCTCGCTGCGCTGCGCGTGCAGATTCGAGAGCTGCGCCACCTCGACCAGACGATCGGCGTGCTCGGCTGGGACGAGGAAACCTACTTGCCGCAGGCGGCGCGCGCCGGGCGCGGCGATCAGGTCGCCACGCTCGAGGGTTTGCGCCACACGCTGCTCGTGAGCGAGCGACTGGGCGAGTTGATCGAGGATGTGAGCGGCGGCGTCACGCAGGATGCGTCGCTGCGCGCCGAGCTCGCTCGCCTGCGCAAGCTGCGCAGGCAGGCCAGCGCGTTGCCCGCGGATCTGGTGCGCGCCTTCGCGCAGGCACGCAGCACGACGCTCGCGGCGTGGGAGCAGGCGCGTGCGGCCGACGACTACCAGCTCTTCGCGCCTTCGTTCACGACGCTGCTTTCGCTGTGCCGCGAGCGCGCGAGCTTGCTTGCCGAAGGCGGCGACAGCTACGACGCGCTGCTCGATGAGTACGAGCCGGGCATGACGCGCGCACGCATGGAGCCGGTGCTCTTCGAGCTGCGCGATCGCCTGGCCGGCATGGTCGAGCGCTTCACACGGGCCACCGAGCCGCACGCGCAGCTGCTCGCTGGCAGGCGCTTCCCCGAGGCGGCACAGTGGGAGCTGTGCCGTGAGCTACTCGGTTGCATGGGCTTTTCGTTCGAGCGTGGGAGGCTCGACCGCTCGACTCATCCCTTCACGTTGTCGGCCGGCGGGGACGACGTGCGGCTGACGATCCGCGTCTTCGAGGACAACTTACCGTCGGCCATCTTCGCCACGCTGCACGAGGGCGGGCACGGTCTCTACGATCAGGGCTACCTGCCGGAAGACCACGACGGCCTGCTGGCCGAGGCGCCGAGCACGGGTCTGCACGAGTCGCAGTCGCGGCTGTGGGAGAACCACGTCGGCCGCAGTCGCGCCTTCTGGCAAGGCTTCTTCCCGCGGCTGCAGGCGCGTTTTGCGAGCGAGCTCGCGGGCCTCGACGCCGAGAGCTTCTATCGCGCGGTCAACGTCGTGCGCCCCAGCCTCAATCGCGTGGAATCCGACGAGCTCACGTACAACTTGCACATCCTGCTGCGCTACGAGCTGGAAGTGCGCTTGTTCAGCGGTGGTCTGTGCGTGGCCGACTTGCCTGCGGCGTGGAGCGAACGCTGCCAGGCCTTGTTCGGCTTGCGCCCCGAAAGCGCGCGCGAAGGCTGCTTGCAAGACGTGCACTGGTCGCTCGGCGCCTTTGGGTACTTTCCCACGTACGCCTTGGGCAACCTCTACGCGGCGCAGCTGATCGAACATTACGCGGCCAGCCACGACCTCGTCGCCGAGCTGCGCGCCTGCGAGCTGGGCTCGTTGCGCCGCTGGTTGCGGCAAGAGGTGCACGAAGTCGGTCATCGGCGTGGCGCGGAGGAGATCATCACGCAGGTCACTGGTAAAGGCCTCGACGCCGGCGCGTTCTTCCGCGCGCTGGAGCGCAAGCTGGCGTGAAATCCAGCGTGTCACAGCCAGGCAAGAGCGCGCGCGTGCCGCGGTCTGCGACCGTGCGCTGCGCGGCAGTGCTCGCCAGCGTCGTGCTCTGCTCTGCGCACGTGGCCCGGGCGCAGGCGACCGACACGCAGTCGACGACGGCTTTGGAGCCCGAGCTTGCGAACGAGGTGACACAGTACCAACGCGTCGCGCTCGCCGCTGCTCGTGCACTCGCCGCCGACGCCGATGCAGCGGTCTTCGGCATGGCCTACCGTGGCTCGGTGCGTGCGCAGCTCGGCGCGTTCTTGCCCGTGATCGGCGACGAAGCCACCGACGGATTCAACTTCGGCTTGGCGCCGCTCGTGGAGCTGCACGAACCGCTGCATTCGCTGCAGCCTCTGCCGAGCGAGTACTGGCGCGCACGACTGCCGGTCGAGGCCAGTTGGGGCTTCGGTGCAGCCGCCGCGCGCTACCGCGTGGGCCTCGCGCTCGAGCACGAGAGCGATCACGAGAGCTCACACGCCTACTCCAAGGCCGGCTTTCTCACGCTCAACGACGCCGCGCTCGTGCTGCGCACCGGCTTGCGACTGGGCGCGCTTCAACTGTTCACGGCCGCGCGCTTGCGCGGCTACGTGGTGTCATGCACGCGCACGCGCAGCACGTGCGAGAACTTCCGGGGCGACGCGAGCGCAGGTGCGCAGCTCGATCTCGTGCTGCTCGGCCCGAGCTTGGGCCGCACGCGCCTCTCGCCCTTCGCAGCCGTCACCGGCTTTGGTTTGCTCGCGCATGCGGGCATTGGAGGCGAGACTCACCTCGAGCTGCACGCCGGTGTCACGATCCCCACGCGCTGGCTCGAGGTGCAGAGCTTCGCGCTGCTCTACGTGGGCAACGACGTGGGCCTGTTGCGCGCGCTGACCGTCACGCAGCTCGGGGCTGCGGTGCGCCTGCCGTTTGCGCAGCGCCCGTGAAGCACCGTGACTAGCCGCCGATGCAGAAGCTGAAGACCGTGGAATCGCTCTGCGCGCCGCTCGTGGCCTCGATCGTGACCTGCCAAATGCCGCCCATGAACAGATAGAGCGGCGCGATCTGATAGCCGCTGCTGCTCTCGGTGATCTGCGCCTTCACGGACGTGCCGTGGCCGTGGTCGGGCATGTACGGCGTGACCTTGAGCGTTGCACCTGTCAGCGCCGTACCACTCTTGTTGCTGAGCTCGAGCGTCCAGGTGTTGTTACCCTTGATGGGTGGCGCGGGCTCGCTCTTCACGAGCGTGAAGTGCAGCAGACCAGCTTTGCCCGTGTGCTGCAGGTTGGGTGTGTAGGTCTCACCGCGCGGGTCGTTGGCGCAGCCCACGCTGGCGTCGAGGCTGCCGCCGGCGTCGGCGACGCCCGAAGCGGTCGCGCTCGACTTGCAGGCGGCCAGTGCGAACAGCGCTGCGCACGCGAGCGAGCGCAGGGCGCAGGTCTTGGTGGATCGCATGGCAGTGGTTCCTTCGAGGCACGGGCGGTTGGCTTCGAGCACGGGATCAGGATGCCTCGCGACGAGCGCTTCGTCGAGCACGCTGCCGTCGGCGAGCCGCGCTTGTCGACCGCGGCGTTCCAGCGTACCTAGTGCAAGACGTTCGATGACACGCGTTGCCGACCACATCGTCTCCGTCTCCGGTACCCATGTTCTGGGACGGCATGCACGGCGGGCCTCGCAGCGCATCTGCAGTCTCGCGTGCGCCGTGGTGCTCGCAGCATGCGGCAGCTCGCCGCGCGGCTCGGTGCAAACCTCCGTGGACGCCTCGGCCGCCGACAGCGGCGACGTTTGCCCGCAGGTTCTGCCTACGAGCTGTCCGACGCAAGTGCCGAGCTACCAGAGCGAGATCGCGAGCCTCGTGCAGCAACGCTGTCTCGGCTGCCACGGGCCGGGCGGCGCGGCCTACCCGGCGCGCGACTTCACCAGCTACGCCAAGGTCTACGCTCAGCGTCGCAACATGCTCGGCATGGTCTATAGCTGCACGATGCCGCCTCTGGGCGCCACACCTCTGGCCGCACAGGAGCGTCGTGACTTGCTCACATGGTTCGTGTGCAACGCGCCAGACAATTGAGCGCGCGGTTCGTCGTCAGGGCGTGGCGCTGCACTGCGGCAAGCCCGGGTACAGCAGGCACTGATAGTCGTTCGGACAGTCGAGCGTGTTGGGCACGGAGTTCATCACGCAGTTGTAGTCGGTTGCCGCGAGATCCGTGCCGGCGTTCCACTCGGTGATGCTGTCGGCCAGCGTGAGGGTCGGCATCTTATCGGCGAGCTTCGGATCGAGGTCACCGCTCGCCACCAGCGAGTCGAGCACCTCGCGCGCCACGGCCTGCACGTGCACCTGCACACGCATGCGCCGCGTGGTGGGCGGCGGCGGCACCAGTCGATACCGCACCTCGCAGCTGTGGCTGCCAGGCGTGAGCGACTTGGTCTCGGGCAGCGTGTCGCACATGACGCTGGCGGCGTCGGGCGTGTGCGGTACCGCGTCCCAGAACATCAACGCTTCGTTGCCGTTCTTGTCGTAGATCTTATCGCGCAGCAAAAGCGGGTCGTGGTCGGCGGTCGAGCTCTTCTGCTTGTCTTCGACCTTGCTGCCGGGCGCGATGTCGCCGCTGTGGTAGATGATCTTGTCCTGCGCGTCGTATGCCGTGAGCTCGACCCAGGCACGCCGATCGTGCGCAGCGCCGCTCGGAAAGCGATGGCCAGCGTTGGTCTCGAGCGTCAGGGTGATGGGCTCGGTCCGCGGGTCGGGGCTCGGACACAGCTGGTAGACCAGCACCGCCTGCGAGAGCTCGCAGTCGATGGCCGCGCGCTGCACCTTGGTATCGGGGAAGGGCGTGAGCGCCGTGTCGACACCTGGAAAGAGATGCATGTGCACGGTGCGCGCGGGCACTTGCACGTTCGGGTCATCGGCCGCGACGCCGCTCATCTTCTGCATGTGGCAGTTGTTGCAGGTCTGGCCGCCGCGGTGTGAGAACACGCTGTTCTGCCACTCGGCGTAGGTGCGCTCGAGGTGCACGCCGCCGGGCGTCACGATGTCGTGGCAGCTGCCACAGAGCTTGGCGGAGTCGAAGCGCGTGCCGTCGTGCAGGGTCGAATAGGCCACGCCGTGCACGACCGGGTTCCTCGGATCGCGGATGCCGCCACGCATGATCGTGTCATTGGCCAGCTTGATCGGATTGTTATGCGTGTCCGTGACTTCCTGCGCGTTGTGACAGAAGTAGCAGGTGATGCCGCGCAGCGATCGGGGCGCGTCTTTCATGTTCAGACCGTCTTTGGTGTAGCCCTCGCGCACGGCCATGGGCGCATGGCACTTGATGCAGAAGTCGCCGAGCTTGGCTTCGCGCTGGCCGCGCTTGTTCATGGCGATGAA
>DASVHQ010000193.1:0-3803 GCA_036382515.1 Polyangiales bacterium
TACGCGCTCGCCTATGGCCCCACGGTGCCGGCTGGCTGGCGTGTACCTGCGAGCTTGCGCAACGAACTCACGCTGCAGGCCGACGACGGCAGCACGGTCTACGCCGTGATGGCGCTGCAGCCAACAGCTGCGCGCTCGCACGCGCCGACCGTGCTCTACCATCACGGCAACAAGTCGGGCATCGACGAGTACTGGGTGCGAGTGTCGCGCCTGTGGTCGCTGGGCGCCAACGTGCTCATCTACGAGTACCCAGGCTATGGACGTGCCGCGGGCACGCCGAGCGAGGCCGGCATCTACCGCAACGCAGCGGCGGCCATGAACCACCTGCGCTCGCTCCGCGCGCAGATCGATCAGGACCGCATCTTCCACTACGGCTACTCGCTCGGCGGTGGCCCCGCGGTCGAGACCGCCAGGAGCGGCGGCGCGTATCGCGGCTTGATCACCGAGTCGATCTTCGCTTCGGTCGACGCCTTGGTTGCCGACGGCTCGCTCGTTCTGCCGGGCAGCTTCGTGGCACACGACGACTTCGACAACCTCGGCAAGATCGCCGCAGCCGCACGCGCATCCAGCGTCGGCGTGCTCTTGCTGCACGGCAGCGCAGACGACTTCGTCGACCCGAAATACCTCGACCAGCTCGATGCGGCCATCGGCACGGTCGCAGCCCACCGCAAGGTGCTCGTGCCCGGCGCGAGCCACACGAGCGTGCCCGACTGGCCGGGTTACGACGCCACCATCAAGGCGTTCTTGCAGAAGTAACCGCGCGCACGAGCTTGCGTCGCCCGCGCCGCGACCCGAGCTTCGAGCCCAGCGCGAGACTCCCTGAGACGGCCGCACGCACGAGCCCGGCGAGCGCGGGCGCCGCCCACAGCTGCAGCGGTGGGTGCAGCAACGCGGCACGCATGCCCAGGACTAGCTCCGCCACGCTCGGCGAAGGCAGGCGCTCGAAGGGCACGGCAGCGAGCTTGGCAGACGCGACCACGGTATCGATCTCGCAGATCTTCCCGGCGCGATCGAGCTCGATGCGCACGACCGAGCGCGCCGCGATCTTGGGATTCTTGGACTCGACGTCAGCGACCAAGGTCGGCCAGCCGTTGCTGTGCGCCAGGCTGTACTTCGCGGGTGGGCCCGACGAGCACGAACGAGCGCTCGCCATCGCCAGCGAGCTGGAAGCGTGGGGGGGGGCCGCACGCGAGCCGCAGCTGCGTGCACGCTGGTCGCTTCAGCCCGCGGTGGCGCGCGCGCTGGGCCCGCTTGACGACACCGCAGCTTGAGTCGACAGTTTCGGAAAGGTGGACTTCATGCACGCACTTCGCACCCCCGACGCTCGCTTCGAGAACCTCCCCGGCTACGCGTTCGCCCCGCACTACCTCGAGGTGGACGACGGCGAAGGCGGCCGGCTGCGCATGCACTACGTCGACGAAGGGCCGCGACACGGCCGCGTGGTGCTGATGCTGCACGGCGAGCCCTCCTGGTCTTACCTCTACCGCAAGATGATCCCGCTGATTGCAGCCGCGGGCTACCGCACGCTCGCACCCGATCTCATCGGCTTCGGCCGCAGTGACAAGCCGAGCGAACGCACCGACTACACCTTCGCCCGTCACGTGGCCTGGGTGTGGTCGTGCGTCGAACAGCTGGGTCTCTCGGAGATCACCCTCGTCTGTCAGGACTGGGGCAGCCTGATCGGCCTGCGGGTGGCCGCCGAGCACCAAGCGCGCTTCTCGGGCATCGTGCTCGCCAACGGCGGTCTGCCCACCGGCGACATTCCGATGCCGCCGGCTTTCATGGCGTGGCAGAAGTTCTCGCAAGAAACCGAAGTGTTCCCGGTGGGTCTGATCCTCAGCGCCGCGTGCGTGAGCAAGCTGCCGCCGGAGGTCGTGGCGGCTTATGACGCGCCGTTCCCGGACGAGACCTACAAGGCGGGCGCGAGGCAGTTCCCGATGCTCGTGCCAAGCTCGCCAAGCGATCCCGCGTCAGCTGCGAACCGTGCGGCCTGGGAGGTGCTGAAACAATGGCACAAGCCCCTGGTCACGGCGTTCAGCGATGGTGATCCGATCACGCGCGGCGGCGACCTCGTGGTGCAGCAGCTGGTGCCCGGCGCGAAGGGCCAACCGCACACGACGATCCGCGACGGCGGCCATTTCCTGCAGGAAGACAAGGGCGAGGAGCTGGCGCAGGTGGTGATCGATCTGCTGCGACGCACTCAGCCAGCAACGGCCGGCTGAGCTGCACGCTCCAGCGCCACCGCGGTGACCTTGTACTCCGGTGCACGCGTCACGTTATCGCGGTGCGGGCCGGTGACGTGGTTGAGAAACACCTGCGCGGTGTGGAAGGTGGTGAAGAGCTCGCCGGGCCGCGCCGCGTCGTCGATGTGCACGGGCAAGCTCGCGCTGCCATGACGCGAGCGCACGACCACGCGCTCACCTTCGTGCAAGCCATGCTGCGCTGCGTCCTGGGCGCACAGCTCGAGCATGTCCGGCGGCCGCAGCTCGTGGTTGCGCGTGCGGCCGGTCATCGTGCCGGCGTTGAAGTGGTGCAGTCTGCGGCCGGTGATCAAGAGCAGCGGATAGCGCTCGTCGCACACCTCGCTGGTCGGCCGGTAGTCGATGCAGCGCAGGGCGGCGCGAACACCGAGTGAAAAACTGTCGGCATGCAGCAGAGCCGTGCCGGGGTGGTCTTCCGAAGGGCACGGCCACTGCAGGCCGGCTCGATCGAGGCGCGCGTAGCTCATGCCCGCGCCCGCCTTCCAGACGCGCCGCACTTCGTCCCAGACCTCTTCTGCACTGCGGAAGGCAAAGCCCTGGCGCTGGCCCAGCTGCGAGGCGAGCGCGCACACGATCTCCCAGTCGGCGCGCGCATGGCCCGGCGCCTGCACCGCCTTGCGCACGCGCTGCACGCGTCGCTCGCCGTTCATGAAGGTGCCTTCCTTCTCGTACGATGCCGCCGCGGGCAGCACCACGTGCGCAAACTCGCGCGCGGTCTCGGTGAGGAAGATGTCCTGCACGATCACCAGCGGTAGCTTGCGCAGCGCCTCGCGCGTGACGTTGGTGTTCGGATTGGTCAGCAGCACGTCGTAACCGATCGCGTACAGCGCCTTGAGACGGCCTGCTTGCGCGGCGTCCATCATCTGCATGAGATCGAGCCCGGCGGTCGTTGGCAGTGGTGCCTGCCAGTGCCGCTCGAACAGCTCACGCCCGTTGTCGAGCGTGGCGTAACCGGGCAGGTGGGCGGGCTCGCAGCCCATGTGTGCCGCACCCTGCACGTTGTTCTGACCACGCAGCGGGTTCACGCCACTGCCGGGCTTGCCGAGATTGCCGGTCAAGAGCGCGAGGTTCACCAGGCACATCACCGACTCGGTGCCCTGCACGTGCTCGGTCATGCCGAGGCCATGCCAACACATCGCCGGCTTGTGCGTGGCATACAGGCGTGCGGCCTTCTCGATCGACTCCGCGGAAACGCCACACACGGCTGCTGCGCGCTCGGGCGGGAAGGCTGCGACGAACGCGCGCAGCTCGGCCAGACCGTCCACACGCGAGGCCACGAAGCTGTCGTCCAACAGGCCCTCGCGCAGGATCACGTGAGCCATCGCATTCAGCAACGCCACGTTGCTGCCCGGACGCAGCTGCAAGTGCACCCCCCCTAGCTGCGTGAGCTCGATGCGCCGTGGGTCGATCACGATCAGCTGGGCACCTCGCAGCACCGCCTGGCGAATGCGCGCCCCGACGATCGGATGGTTCTCGGTGGCGTTCGCGCCGCACACCAGGATCGTGCGGGCGCGCTCGATGTCGTCGAACGAGTTGGTAGCC
>DASVHQ010000194.1:0-20008 GCA_036382515.1 Polyangiales bacterium
CGACCATCGCCTACGCGACAGCTGCGCCAGCCTGCGAG
This sequence comes from Polyangiales bacterium, assembly GCA_036382515.1. Classification (GTDB taxonomy): domain Bacteria; phylum Myxococcota_A; class Polyangia; order Polyangiales; family JAFGIB01; genus JADGRF01. Next base: position 39 of record DASVHQ010000194.1, read on the forward strand.
CTCAAGGTCTACCCGTACGGCCACTTCGAGATCTACACCGGAGCGCCTTACGAACGAGTCAGGACCGACCAGCTGGCGTTTCTCGAACGCGTCGTCCCGATCCACTGAACACCACGGGCACCCGTGCCAACGATTCGCTCTTGAAAGGAGCTGGTCGAGCTGGTCGACAAGGCGGGACAGATCTCCGCCAAGTACAAGACGACACGGAGCGCTGACCGACGCGGTGCGGCAGTCACACGCCCTGGCCGTCGCAGTCCTCGACCGGCTCGATCCACGATCCTATGGTTGTTCTGTAGCGGCGGAATCGGGTTCAGAAACGCTGCTTCAGGAACGGCACGGTGGGCGAACGAAACTCAGGCAGCAGGAGGGGCGAGCGCCGCAGAGCATCAGCGCCAGATGGCTGCCCCACATGCGGTTCGCCGATGAACGAGACTCGAGGCGACCTGCATAGTCGTGTCAATGGCAAGGTCGTGGGCGTAGCGGACGCCACGCACCCGCGCTGTCCCACCTGCCGCAGTATCGGGCTGCGTTCGCGTTCGCGTTCGCGTTCCGATAACGTGAGCCGGCTCGAGGAGGCCTCGATCGGGATCTACCGCAGACAACGCGAAACTCGACCTTCGATCCAGCTGCCATCGATGATCGCCACCCTGGTCGAGGCGCCGGGCCGGTCATGAGCGCTTCAGGGCTCAAGCAACTCGGAGACGGTGCCTACGCCTACGTGCAGTCCGGCGGATGGGGGTTCAGCAACGCCGGCCTCATCACCAGCGATGGTGCCTCTCTCTTGGTGGACACGCTCTACGATCTGCGCTTGACGCAGGCGATGTTGGCGAGCATGCGACGAGCCACCAGTGCGGCTGCCCAGATCGACACGGTCGTCAACACTCACGCCAATGGCGACCACTGCTGGGGCAACCAGCTCGTTTCCGGCGCAAAGATCGTCGCCTCGCGCGCGACGGCGGAAGAGATGGCCGAGCTTTCTCCTCGGCTCATGCACACGCTCGTGCGTGCCGCGCGCACAATCGGCGCAGCGGGTGTCTTGGCGCGTTGGCCGCTCTCGCTGCTGGGACGTCTGGGCGTTGCACGCGCAAGCGCACTGCTCGAAGCGGCGCCGTTCATCGTCGACGCATTCGGAGCATTCGACTTCGGCGAGGTCTCGCTGAGTCTGCCCACGGAGACCTTCGCAGACACGCTGATGCTCAGGGTTGGCAGCAAGGAGGTCCATCTGCGCCAGGTTGGTCCGGCTCATACGCGCGGAGACACCATCGTGTATGTGCCGTCCGATCGCATTGTATTCAGCGGTGACATCCTGTTCATCGGAAGTCATCCCATCATGTGGGAAGGGCCGATCGAGAACTGGGTGCGTGCGTGCGATGCGTTGCTTGCGCTCGACGTCGACGTCGTAGTGCCGGGACACGGCCCACTCACGGACAAGGCCGGCGTGCTTGCCGTGCGCAACTATTGGGTGGCTCTCGACGCTGCGGCCCGAGCGGGGGCACGCGACGGGATTTCGGCGACGGAAATCGCGCGCTCGTTACTCGAGAAGCACCAGTTGGCAGAATCCGAGCGCATGGTGGTGAACGTTGACACGGCATTGCGCCAGATCGCGCAAGAGTCCAGTCAACCTGACCCGCTTGCGGTCTTGGCCAGCATGGCTTGCTTCTCCGGGCGCTACACGCGTTGACCTTCGAGATCGAGGGTCAGGGTCACATGCGTTGGCCACGACGGTCCTCGACGCGGTTGCAGCGTCCCGTCATTGTGGCTTCTGCTACTCCAGTGTGTGGAATGCCAAGCGCCGGTCCGCTGCACCGCTTCCCCTGGCGGCGGAGAGGACCGGGGGCCGTCTTGTCGGCAATGCGTCCAACCGCAAGGTGGCTTGGCCGCATGTTCTGGGGTACGTCCAGCACTTCGCTGGCAAATGACGTGGAGGGACTTCGAGATGCAAACGCGTTGGTTAACTTTCGTACTCGTGAGCGCCGTGGCCTTGGCAGCTTGCAGCAGCAAGAAGAGCAGCACGCCGGGCCCGAAGAAGGATGCCGGCACGGACTCCGGCATGGACTCCGGTCGGGCCGACAGCGGCAGCACGCCGGCCACCGACTCGGGCACGGCCGCGACGATGATCACGTGCGGCACGAAGTCGTGCACTGCGCCCATGGTCAACCTGCCTGACGGTGGCATCGGCGGCCTCGTGATCACGCCCGATCAGCTTGCCATGGTCGTTAGCCCGATGGTGTGCTGCTCCGGCGCGAGCAAGGACGTCTGCGGCGTGACGCAGAGCACGGTCATCCCCGACGGAACCTGCGTCGAGCAGATGCAGAAAGGCGCGCCGAACGCCGTGTGTCCGGCCCAGAGCGTCACCGTGATGGGCTTGGCGGTTCCGCTCAAGGGCTGCTGCAAGCCGAGCAACAAGTGCGGCGTGGATGTCGGGATCTTGGGCGTTGGCTGTCTAGAGCGCACCGAATTCAGCAAGATCGGCATGATGGCTGCGGTGGCCGATGGTGGCATGCCGCTGCCGGCCTTGCAGGCAATCACCTGCGACTACACCGCCGGATCGACCGACGCGGGTCCGGGGGGCAACGACTCCGGTTCCGACGCGAACTGATCGACTGACTCCCAGCAGCGCAGCGGCGCAGCTGGGCATAGAGTGCCAACGAAATGTTGCAGACCTCGGGCGGCGGAAAGCTTCGGCCTTCCGCCGCCCGAGGTTTGTTCAGTGCTCGGTCGGTGCAGACGCGAGTGCGTTCTCCGCGGTGAGCGTCGCGCCAAGCAGGCGCCCGACTTCATCGAGCAACGCGGCGCGCATGCGGGCGACCGGCTCGATGCCTTCGCGCAGGGCGGCGATGCCGATGCATTCCCCGCCGGGTTCGCTCGCCAAGGCCAGCACGTGAAAGCGCGCACGTTGCAGTGGTGGCTGTTCGGGCGCGTCCGGATCAGCGACCTCGAGCACGTACTGTCCTGCGCCAGAGCGCCGTTCGAGTAGGCCGACGAGCGCTCGCTCGAGCGGCTCGAGGGGGTCCGCGTCATCGAGCGCCGCTGCGAGTATCAGCTGAACGCCGCTGCGCGTGTAAAGGAAACCTCGTGTGGTGTGCGTGGCCTGAGCCAGCATCCGCAGAGCGTGACGCGCACGCTCGATCTGACTCTTGCCGAGTAGGAAGGCCGTCACGGCGGTGTTTTCGCCTGCTTCGTTCGCCGCTGCAACCTTCCCGCCTCGCAAGGTGGCGTGCGCTGTTGGAGGCGACGAGTTGTGTGTCTGACCCGCGCGCAGCTGGGCCAGCCGATCTGCGATCGCGACAAGTGAAACGCTACCGGATGCAAGCGCCGCTCGCCGCATGTTCGCCACGGCTTGTTGCAGGCCGTCGCGATCGTCGAGACGCCAGGCGATGCGTGCGCGCGTCTCGTGCAGCAGCGCGACTGCCGCATGCTCGCCTGCGTCCGACAAGCGCGTAACGATGGCCCGCATGGTCGACTCGGCGCGCTCGACGTTGCCCAACGCAGCGTGCGCTGCTGCTTGCGCTGCCATCACCCATGCATACGTGGCGAAATACGGCTGATCTTCGTTCGTTAGCGCCGACAGCGCGCGTTCGCACACCTCCAGCGCGCGGCTCGCGCGCCCGTGCTCCACCATGGACATCGCGATCATGCCGTAGGCGGGTCCCCATCCGATCAGTGTGCGTGGCGCATGTTGCGCCATGAAGGCCTCGCCGAGCTCGATGGCGCGTTCATGCCGGCCGCGACGGTAGTGATAGCCGATGCGCACGGCGTCGCGTTGTGGTTCGAGCGATGGTACATGGCTGAGCATCGCGTCGAGCTTGTCGAGCGAGCGGTGCGCGGCGAGCAGATCACCGTGCAGCGCGCCGTACAGGCCTTCCATCGGCACGGCGAACCACTCGAACTGCCAAGTCGTGCCGCCTTGGATGCCGTGTAGCTCGAGTGCGCTGCGTTCGCGTTCGGCGAGCTCGGTCTCGCCGCGGATCGTGTGATACATCATGCGGATGCGCTTGGCGCTGGCGGCGGCGCGCTCGGTGCCGAGGCCGTCCAGACGCGACGCCCGCTCGAGTGCCTGCGAGCGTTCGCGGTAGCATTCGTCGACGCCGTCGCTGAGCAGTAAGCCCACGAGCAAGTCCTGTCGCTCCGTGTCCTGCAAGAGCCACGCGCCGCGGTTCTGTAGCTGGTCCAGCGCTTGAGCGATCGCTCCGTGCAGCTCGCCTTGGCGGCCCAAGGGCTGCAGAGCGAACACTTTCGCAGCGAGGTACACGGCACGTGTCCCCAGCGGCGACGGCAAGACGCCCACGGACGCCATGCGTGCGAAGAGCGCAGCGGTCCCGGGGCCATCAAGCGCCGTCGCACGCACGCCCATCAAGCCCATGACGCAGCGTGAGAAATAGACGAGCGCAGTCATCGTGCTCGGAGCACGATCGCGCGCACGTACGAACCAGCGCTTCAGGTTGGTCACGACCATCGCGCAGAGCAGCGCGAGCGGGCCGCCCAGACGAGGTCGCCATCGATCGGCCATGGCGAGCCCAGAGCACTCGTAGAGCTGCCCGATGGTCTCTTCGCCGTAGCGCTGGCCGAGGCGGTAGTCGACCAGATAGGCGGACATGACGAGCAGCGAGCGCAGGCGCAAGCGTTCTGCGAGCGGTCGACCATGTCGCTCGTACACGGCCAGCGCCTTTTCGATCGCTGGAATTGCGCTGCCTGTGTTGAGTCCTTCGCTGACCAGCTGCGGGCCGACTATCGCAAGCAGCTCTGCACCCTGCAGCTCGTTGTGCGTGTGCACCAGATGCCAGCCTGCCTCCAGGCGCGCGTCCAGGCTCGCTTCACCCAACAGCGCGCGCGCCAAGCGCTCGTGCAGCACTGCTTGGCGCTCGGTGCTCAGGCTGCGACGCACGGCCTCTTGCATCGCTTGCTGCGCGAACACGTACTCCAGGCCTGCAAGCTCGACGATGCCCTCGCGAACCAGCTTGTCGACAGACCCGAGCAGCTCGCTGAGCTCGCTCTCACCGACAGCAGCCGCGAGCGCAAGCGAAAGCCCGCCGCGGCGCACGCTCATCAGCTCCGCGAGCGCGAGCGCCGCTGGCCGCAAACGCAAGAGCCGCAAGCCAAGTGTCTGCGTGAGATCTTCGGGCACGGCCTCGACGATCTCTTCGCTCGGCAATGCCCAGGCGCCTTCGACGTAACGTACGACGCCGCGTACGAGCAAGTGCTCCGCAAGCTCGAGCGTGAGCGCGGGGTTGCCGTGCGCCACGCGATACAACCAATCGCTCAGCCGATCGACGTTCGGCACATCGCCGAAGAGCGACGAAACCAGCGCCGCGATGTGCTGTTTTTCGAGCACCGAAAGCGTGAGCTTGCCCGCGATCTGTCGCAGCGCAGCCAGGGCCGAGAACGCTCCGTCAGCCTTGCCTTGGTCGCGCGTCGCGACGATTACGAGCGGCAGGGTTCGGGCTTCGTGCGCGAGCGCAGCGATGAACGCGGCAGAGAGCTCGTCCGCACGCTCGACGTCGTCGATTGCCACCAGCAGCGGACGGCGGCGGGCGACCTCGCAGAACCACTGGGTGAGCGCCGTTTGCCAGCGCGCGCGCGCTTCGCTGGCCGGTGCCTTGGATGGGGCGTCTCCTCCCGCGAGCGCATCGAAGAGCGAGGTCCGCGCGTCGAGCGTGGTCGCGGCTTCTTCCGGTGCGCTCAGCTTGAGCGCGCGGACGAGCTCGTCGCTCAGGGTTTCGGTGCCGCGTTGCCCTCGCGCCACGGCCTGCACGGTGACGAAGCCGTGTGTCTGCGCTAGCCGGACCGACTCCGCGAGCAAACGACTCTTGCCCGTGCCCTGTTCACCGTAGATGAGCAGCGCGGAACCATGGCCAGCGACCCCGCGTTCGAGTCGGCGCACGATTTCGGCCTGCTCGTGATCTCGGCCCACGAGGTGCGAGTTGGTGAGGAAGCTCTGCGCGATATCCGGGGAAGTGTCAGCTGGCAGCTCTCCAATGGCATTCAGCAGCTCGATGACCTCGGCTGCGTTGCGTGGACGCTGTAACGGATCGAGGCGCATGAGCGACATCACCAGCTCATCGAGCGCGGTCGGGATGTCGGGCACAAGGCGGCGGGGTCGCAACAGCGGCTGACGATAAGCTCGAGGCAGGTCCTCCAACCTCGACACCGAATAACTGTGCTTGCGCGTCAGCAGGAAATACGCGAGGGCACCGAGCGAGTACAGATCGCTGCGTTGGTCGAGCGAGCTTCCGCGCAACGCCTCGGGCGGGAGATACGGCGGCGTCCCCGCGATGTTTGGTGGCACGCCGAAAGCCACCATCGTGCCGAAGTCGATTAGCTTGCAGTGACCATCGCTGGTCCTGCGCACGTTGCGCGGGCTCACGTCTCGGTGCAGCAGTCTGCGTGCGTGGAGCAACGCAAGTGAAGAGGCCACATCGCGCAAATACAAACACGCGGTCTTGGCGGGCAGCGGTGCGAGCTCGCGGAGATCTTGTCCGTCGAGCAGCTCCATCGTGTAGTAAGGCACGCCCGCGTCGATGCCGTAGTCGTAGACCTCGATTATGCGCGGGTGCCTGAGCTCGGCGAGCGCGTGGTATTCGTGGCTGAAGTACGCGCTCGCGCCGCCTGTGCCGAGCGCTTCAGGCAGCATGCGTTTGACCGCAACGACCCTTGCTGTGGACTCGTCGGTCGCCGCGTACACCTCGCCCATGGCCCCGCGGGCCAAGCGCCGGGTCACGCGATAGCGCCCGTCCACGAGGCTAACTGCGGCTGGCACGCTGGTTTCGTCGGTGGGGCTGCGACCCATGCGTCGTTTGAGTATCGCACGATGCGACCTTGAAGCGAGAGGACCGTCCTGTTGCGGCGGGTCGGGGGACGAAGCCTTGCCACCCTAGCCATCGTCCCGAGCGCCGGGACGGGCTTGATGCCGTGGGACCTAGAGGGGCGCGTGTGCGAGCGCAGGACAGCGACGCACCTGAGACGGCGCGGCACCCCTCGGCACGCGGGCGACCACCGACGTCGACGCGATGGTGCCCGGCGTCGGATCGAATCCCGCTTTGCACCGCCAAGGGACCGAATCCAACCCGCCGCGACTTTGCATTCACCCGATTCGTCTTGCGCTGTCCACGGGCATCAACAAAGTCTCGGGCACCGATAGCTGCGCGCCTTCCGACTGGTACACCGCGGACACGACCACCTGGGAATGCGCGATCGCCGATGCCGACGCCCGTTCCCCGCGGCGGGGACGAACGAAGAGGAAAAAGACTACCCGTGGGATCTGTGGACTGAGTACATGAGCACGCAGATCAAGGCGATCCGCGATCAAGCTCAAGCGCCGAACATCGTGCTCGTGAACGGTCTCGATTGGGGCTACGTGAGACTTAGCGGTGTTTGAACGGATTGACGACGATCACGGAGCCAAAGTGTTGGCCGTCGTTCAGATCCTCTGAGTAGAGCTTGGTGCAACCCGCTTCGATGGCAGCCTGCACCACCATCGCGTCCCAGAACGACAACTGTGCCTTCTGTTGAAGGTCGATCGCAGCCGTCAGCAGTGCGCCAGTGTTCTCGACGACCGCCCACGTGAGATACTCCTCAACGACCTCTTGAGCTTTCGCACTGCTCAGCGGCTTCTTCAGCTTGCGTGTGACGGTGACGTAGAACTCTTGGAGCACCTGGATGCTGAGGACGCCGCTCCGGTCGTCCCAGAGTTCGAGGATGAGGTCGCGAGCGATCTCATGCTTTGCCTTGGCGTCGCGGTCGTCCGCATACACGAGAATGTTGGTATCAACGAAGCTTGGCACGGTCGTGCAGTTCTTCTCGCGAGGGGAGTCTTCCACCACCGAGGGACTGCCCACGGCGCAGGCGTCTTACCGCAGTCTCACGTGCTTTCGTGTAGCCACGCTGGCGGTCGACCAGACCGGCGAGCTCGCGTCGCAAGAACGCGGAGACGGAGAGGCCGCGTTCCGCGGCCAGCACGCGCGCCTCGCGGAGCGTCTCTTCGTCGAGGGTCAGTGTGATGTTGCGAGCAGTGGACACCGAGAACACGTGTAGCACGCGATTTACGTGGAGACAAGGGCGGGCTAACTAGACACGAGAGAAGATCGTGGCTTGCCGGCCAAGAGGACCGCGGTAAACCCGCGCGATGGGTCAGCCGCTCTCCGTTCCGCCCGGATTCGATGCAGCTGCTTCTTCAAGGCCTTCTCACCCACCGAGCCCGTCGCGGTGTGCGCTAGCCCTGAGCAGCTCTGGGGCCGATGGTCGCGACCAGCGCACTGGGTGCAAGGCGTGCGTAGCGGCCGCCCAACCCGCGCATCGTGATTTCTGCGGCAGGCACGATGCGCGGCTCACGCAGTTCATAGCGCCGCCCAGCGCGGTGCAGCGTGCCGCCATCAGCGGCTAGCAGGTTACGTACCCAGTCGGTCTGCTCACCGTACAGGATGGGAACCGCAAAGCAGCCGGCTCCGACGAAGCCCAGAACCGGCGTCCGGTAGGACTTGCCGCTCTTGCGTCCGGTGTGCCCGATGATCGCCCAGGGCGGTACCAACCAAGCCCAAAGGCTCTGGATCCGGTTGTTCACGTACTTGTTGAAGACTGCTAACGCTCGCGGAATTTGCATGTGTCGTGCCTCCGAGTCGGGGTGCCATGGCTGGGTAACATGCCCATCAGCGCTGCTCATAGAAGGATGAAAGGGGTATCGGGGGTAATCGGGCGCGGGTTGACATAATTACCCAAACCGCGAAGTTGCCGTTCAGCCGGTCTTTCCAGTCTTTCCGCGCGGCAGAAGCGCTGCGGCTCGGAGTGGCTGCGGGCTCTCGCCCAGCGTGGGATCGGTGCAGCGCGGGCGGTAGCGCTGGCGCTCTGCAGCTTGGGCGGCGGCTGCGCCGCCGTTTCCGAACACCGGTCACCGGTCGCCCTCCTCGTGCGATACCATGCGGTTCTCGGTCCAAGCAGCAGCGTTCGCCGGCTGCGCCGAGCAACGTCAGGAGCATGTGCGCGAGCGCCGCGATGAAGATCAATCGGTCACGCCTGGCTTCGTCTCGGATGTGCGTCGATGACAGGCCCATGCCAAACAATCCGTTCTTCGTGTCCCGAAATGTCTCATCTATTGTGAAGCGTTTGCCGTGCCTCGTTGGTCATCGCCGCCGAGCATAGCGAAAGAGCCTCGGTCCCGTCTTTGCTTGCGATACGCTGGCGAGCGTCCGCGCGGGGACGTGTGCATGTCATCGCAAGCTCGAATACCGGGTTGGCAGGCTGCGCGCGCGTGGCTGCGTTTTCCGCGGGTGCTGCGGGGTTGCGGTGTTTGCGGCGCTGGTGGCGACGCTGCCTTCGGTGGGCTCGGGCTTGCTGCTCGATGACCACGTGCACGCGGCGTACATCCAGAATCACCTGCACTCGGGCGGGTCGCGCTGGTGGGATCTGTTCGATGTCTGCTGTCGGGAAGGCTCGCTGTCGGTGGCGCAGCGCATCGAGGTAGGGCTCTTGCCGTGGTGGACACATCCGCAGCTTTCGATGACGCTCCTGCGTCCGCTGTCGGTGGCGACGCAGTACTTGGATTACGTGCTGTGGCCGAACACGCTGGCGTTGATGCACTTGCACAACATGGCGTGGTACGCGCTGCTGGTGGTGCTGGTGGGCGTCTTGTATCGGCGCATCATGAGCGGCTCGGGTGTGGCGGCGCTCGCCGTGCTCTTGTACGCCGTCGACGAGGCGCACGCCGAGGGCACCGCCTGGATCGCCACTCGCAACACGCTGATGACGGCATGCTTCGCGGTGACTGCGTTGATCGCACACGATCGTGCGCAGGCGGCGCGCTTGCCGAGCTACGATCGCAGCCGGGTCGATACGCTCTACGTGTTGAATACGCCCAAGTACTTCGTGACCTCGCTCTCGCCGGTCTACGCCAGTCAGCAGGCTCCGTGGCCTGCGCACCTGTACGTGCTCGGCGCGACCGCAGCAGCGTTTCGGATCACACGACCGGCGACGGCCGGCCGGCCACGGTGCGCTTCGAGGGGCCGAAGCTGGCCGAGCCGAGCAACCTGTGGGTGGCCTGGTACGGTGAGCGCTATCACCGTGTCGAGCTGCCGCAGGTGGGCGCGAGTCTCGAGGTTCCCGGCTTCTGACGCGCGGGTCAGACCGCGAGCACGAGCGCGGCGCCGTCGTCGGACCACGCTCTGTCATTTGGTCCGAGCGCTCTTGTTTGCGCGCGCGATGGCGTAGGATGCGTGCCGTGTGGTGGCTTTCTCACGTCTCGTCGGTCCTCGGCTTCTTGCTCGCGGTGTTCTTTCTGTCGCGCATTCTGCGCGAGCGTCGTCCGCCGGCGAGCACCCTGGCGTGGTTGCTCGCGATCGTGCTGGTGCCGTACGTGGGCGTGCCGCTGTATCTGATGATCGGCGGCCGCAAGCACCGGCGCATGGCGGCGCTCAAGGAACCACTGGCCTCGCTGTCCGCGAGCATGCCGCCCGAAGACGTGCCTCATCTGGTGGAGCGCGTGCTGTCGGTGGGCGGTGGCTCGCGCTTGGTGCACGGCAATCACATCGAGGTGCTGGGCACCGGCGAGGAGGCCTTTGCCGCGCTGCTCGAGCAGATCGAGGCGGCCACGCAGACCATCCACGTCTCGACCTTCATCCTGGCGGGTGACGACTCCGGCAACGCGGTCGTCGACGCGCTCACGCGCAAGGCAGGTGCAGGGGTGACCGTGCGCGTGCTGCTCGACGGCCTGTTCTCGTTTCGCGCCGATCACAACAAGCTCGCGGCGTTGCAGGCCGCGGGCGGCAAGGTGGCCGTGTTCATGCCCATGCTGCGGCTGCCCTTCCGTGGCCCGGCGAACCTGCGCAACCACCGCAAGATCATCGTGATCGACGGCGAGCGCGCCATGGTCGGCGGCATGAACCTGGCGTGCGAATACATGGGTGCGGCGCCGGTGCCGGAGCGCTGGCGCGATCTAGCGCTTTTGTTGCAGGGGCCCGCGGTGACGCACCTCGAGCAGATCTTCCGCTCGGACTGGGTGTTCGCGGCCGGTCGCGTTGCAGCCGTACCCGGTCGGCCACTGCCCGTGTCGTCCGCGGGGGATGCGTCGGTGCAGGTGGTCGCAAGCGGCCCCGACGTGCCCGGTGACACTTATTACGATGCGATCTTGTCGCTGCTGTTCATGGCGCGCGAGCGCATTTGGATCGCCACACCGTACTTCATCCCCGACGAAGCCCTGGCCCGCGCGCTGGTCCTCGCGGTGCGTCGCGGCGTCGACGTGCGCCTGGTGGTGCCGCTGCGCTCCAACCACCTGAGCGCCGACATCGCGGGTGGCAGCTACCTGCGGCAGGTGCAGGTGGCCGGCGGGCAGGTGCGCCCGTATTTGCCAGGCATGATGCACGCGAAGATCGCGCTCATCGATGAAGAGGTCGCGGTGATCGGTTCCGCGAACCTCGACATGCGCTCGCTCTTCCTCGACTACGAGATCTCGCTCTTCGTCTACGGCAAGCAGGAGACCGCGCTCTTCGCGCAGTGGTTCGACGATCTCTTGCAGCACTGCGCACCGCGCCTGCCGGAAGCCGGCCGCGCGCGGGCCATGGCGGAAGACCTCGGGCGCTTGCTCGCACCGCTGATGTGAGGCCGCCCGTACGGGTCACGGCGCCCAGTGGCGCTTGCTCAGTTGCAGAACAGGTCCTTGCACGTCACCGTGTCGAAGCACTTGCAGCTGCCCGAGCTGTGGTCGAAGCCCGACACCGGAACGACGCCCGACGGGCATGGGCACTGAACGCTCGGGCACACGCCGCTGTCGAGCTCACCCGCGCAGCTCGAGGTCGAGCCGCCGTTCTTGCACTTGTCGAGTGCGTCCATCTTAGCCTTGCAAGCGGTCGATTGCGTGGGCAGCGAGCCCAGACACGTGAAGCCCTCGTCGGCCGAGCAGTTGTAGTACGCGTCGAACTCGCTCTTGCACTTGCTGGGGACGGAGGCTGCGAGCTGATTGCACAGGCTCTTGCAGTCGGCCACGCCCACGATGGGCGTGCACCCCTGCACCTTGGCTTGCGCGTCGCACTGCCGATGGCAGCTGTCGGCCGCGACGCCGTTGGCTGAGCTGCCACTGCTCGTGCCGCCGCCGCAGGCCGTGCTCAATACCAAGATCGCAGCCGCGCCGACGCTGAAAGACCTTTTCATGATCCACCCCACAAGTGAGAAGTTGAGCCCCTCGGACGCAGCAAGCCTACAGGGATTCCACGGGTCGCGGCGATTGTGGGTCGCGATCTGCACTCAGCCGTTCCAGGTTGGTGACGGGGGTGGCTGCTTCAGGTCAGCTACGCGACCTTCATCCAGTACGCGGTCTGGTCGCTCTCGTAGATCAGCGTCGGGCCCTGGGTGATGCGAAAGTCGTAGCGCGACAACATATTGTTGTCGCCTCGGCGCTCGCTCTTGCACGTGCACTCGATGAGCAGTGGCTCGCCGGGTGGCGCGAGCGCTCGGAAGCGTGCGCGGTGGATGGCGCCACCGTAGCCCACCCAGCCGTCGGCGTGACGCAGCCCGACGATGTAATAGAAGTGCGCGAAGCCCGCCATACCGGTCATGTGCACCATCAGGCCGCCGCTGACGTGACGCGGGTGACGCACGGGATGGGCGCGCTGCTCGCGGGTGATCGGCAGCTGGTCGTGCGTGGGCATGCGCACCACGATGCGAGAGCGCGCGGCGTCGATTTCGACGACCTCGTCGAGCAAGAGGCCCGAGGGGGCATAGGGGCAATCGGCGGCGAACGCGGGATCGAGCATGCGCAAGCCTCCGCAAGGCAGGGGCCTACCGTCAAGAGTGGAGGCCGGCGAAGAGCTGGTGCAGCTCACTCGAAGACGCGCGTGATCGGCCGTGCCAGCTCGCCGCCCATGCGCTGGCGTGCGGCTAGCTCCTGCAGGCGGCGTACCAAGTCGCGCAGCTCGTCGCGCTCGGGGCCGAGGCCGGGCGTCGCGCGCTCGCAGAAGAAGGTGCGGCAGCCGAGCGGCCGGTCCGCGTACACGCTGCAGCGGTTGCGGCGATCGAGCAGCGGGCAGATGCGTTCGTGGGCCGCGTCGGCGGTGAGTGGCAGCGCGCGCTTCTTCGGCTGCAGCGCGCCGCCGCGCCGTGCGAGCGCACGTTCGAGCGCCGTGACTTCGATCGACGTCACGTAGGGTTGGCGGCCGGTGATGCCGAATCGACAGCACTCGGTGCTGCTCGGGCAGGTCCAGTCGGCGTAGAGCGCGTCGACCTCACGGTACAGGGCGCGCAGCTCTTCCAGCAGCGTGGCGTCGTCGCTTGCCTCGGGCATCGCGGCACAGCGTCGCATGCTTTCGGTCCAGAGGCAGCGAGTGCGCGGGGTCGGTCGGTTTGTAAGCATTCATCGCAAGCTGCCGGGGCGCTTGGGATCGGCAGGTCGCTCTCGGGCTCGGAGAGTGTCCTCGGCACGACCGCAACGGCTTCGCACGCGGCGCCGTGGGCCTGCGAAACGAGCCCGAGAGCGACCTGCCGACCCCAAGCGCTTCAATGTCATGCTGAGTGAGCAGGCGGCGTGACGTCGCAGTACGTGTGGTCGTCTGACGCCGTCGCCACGGTTGCTCGCAGTGCCTGCTGCCGATGCTCGCGCCGAGCCAGGTCATGAGCCAGCGCGATGCTTGACAGCCCATGCACCTCCTTGGCCCGCCGCCGATAGCTGCGCGACAGCTCCTTCACGAACGCATTGAGCACGGCCGCGGACAGCTCTCGGTCGTAGCCGAGCAAGTAGCGCAGCTGAAACGGTAGCGAGCACACCCAGTGGCGCAGTGGCACCTCCGGCAGCACTCGTTCGGTCAGGTGCAACGCCGCATCGCTCATGCGCCGGCCGCAACAGCTCGGGCAGAAGCCTCGATGCTTGCAACTGAACGCTACGAGCACTCCCCTGCCGCAGTCCAAGCACACGAGCAAAGCGCAGCCGACTCCCGCGTGCCGTCCACGGTGACGTCGATCGTGCAACCGTACCCACGCGTCCCGGCAGCAGCACGCGCCCTGCGAGCTGGCTCATGGTCCGAATCCGGCCGCGCACGTCCCCGCCACGCTCGCGCCGCGCCGTACTCACCGCTTCGTGTACGCCTGCTCGAACGTGCCGTTGCCCGTCGCGTCATAAACCGTGAATCCTGTCGGGTTTGCGCTGAACGAATGGGTTTCAGACTTTGCCACCGGGCACGTGTCATTCGTAGAAAGCGTCGTGCCGGACGTCGTGAAAGTCGTCACGTAGCGTTCTTCCTTCCCGCTCACGGTCCCCACCTGGAGCATCGTGGTGCCTTTGATCTGAAATACCCCGCTGAACGCACCGCCCGACGCAGCTGTCGAGCCCCCCGGTCCCGTATACAGCGTTGCCGCTGAGAGAACATACGTGCCGTCAGCGATCGTGCCGCCTACCGGACTCGGTGCCGCGCTGGCGACCGCTGTCATCGTGACGAGGGGGCCATCATCGACCACCGCGTTACATGCGGCGGTCGATCCGTCCATGGACGCAGCGGGTGCCTTCGAGGAACCGCACGAGTCGGACAGGCACGAAATCGCTGCGATCAGCGCCGCGCAATGGAACGTGTCCCAACCATGGCGCCAGCCAGCGCGCGTCTTGTCGAGCACCCTGTCCATGACGCGACTGTCTGCCAACCCGAAGCCATGGTCAAGTCGGTCCGCCGGGCGTCCGCGACACACAAGGCGTGCGTGAACCGGGAGTCAACGCTGAGCAGGTCGCACGCAGTTCACCACGTGCGTTGGCCATCGGTTGGGTGACTTGGTTTCTCAGAAGAGCAACGCGAGTTCCGACGGTTCGCCGCTTTGCGGCGGACGGAGAACGTCGTTTCCGAGGGCCAACAATGATGTCGACGTGGGACCGGTGGGACACGGGCTGCTCAACCACGAGCACAAGTCATGCGCCGACGCCAGCCGTGCCGGCGCCTTCTATCGGGCTGGTTGATTGGGCCGAATGCGGTGAGCTAAGCTTCGGCCTCCTCTTCCGACGGAGCACACATGTCCCGCGTTCCTCTCGTTTTCTCCCTGTGCTTTTTCACGACGATCATGAGTGCTGGCGGCTGTAAGTCCGACAACGGCACAAAGAACGCTGGTGGCCAAGCCGGCGGCGGAGGCACGTACAGAGACGCCGGGGCCACCGGTGCAGCTGACGCTGGCGGACATGAGGATGCTTCTACTGGCGGACAAGGTACCGTCAGGGACGCTGGCGTCGGCGACTCGGGTGACCATGGACGAGCCGATTCTGGCAACCAGACAGCGGACGCCGGCCACGACGCCGCGACCGTCACGTGTGACCCAACGATGCCGGTCCAATGCCCAGTCTGTGCGAACGAAACGAACTGCGGTTCGGCGTCGTACACCGACAACGGGAACGGAACGGAAACGTCGTCCTGCTGCAGCCTCGTCTGGCAGCAAGCGACCGATCCCGGCACGTTCAGTGAGACCGATGCGAAGGCGTACTGCGCTGGTCTGTCGCTCGCAGGCGCCACATGGCGAGTTCCAACGATTGCCGAGCTCAAATCGCTCGTGGTGTTAGGCTCCAGTCCAACGATCGACACCGTCGCGTTCCCGAATGCGCCGTCGGAGAAGTTCTGGAGCGCCTCGAAAGAACCTGGCGGGGCGAGCAATGCCTGGGCCATCAACTTCGCCGACGGGATTCCGTTCACGACCAGCTTCGATATCCGCTACAAGTACCACGTCCGCTGTGTGCACTGAACCCAAGCGGCTGGGCATCGTGCTCGTCACACATGCCGTTGAGCCACTCGTGTTCTGCGAGCTGCTCTGAAGCGCCGATACACCAGAACGATAGCCGGGAAGAGACCAAACATCCCGTCCCTTGACGCAGGCAGCCGCCGTCCGACGACCGTACAGGCGCAAGTACGCACACGAATCACCGTGCTCTTCGCAGCCGGCGGCCCCGAGTCGGGAAAGCCGGAATCCCGCACGCTGGCCTTGAGTCCTGCATCTGCAGCTGACCGCGCCGCCGGGCACTCCGTGGAACTCCCCACACAGCCAACGGAAGGAT
The DNA here is from genome assembly GCA_036382515.1 of Polyangiales bacterium. Taxonomy (GTDB): domain Bacteria; phylum Myxococcota_A; class Polyangia; order Polyangiales; family JAFGIB01; genus JADGRF01. The sequence goes on from DASVHQ010000194.1 coordinate 16,033, forward strand.
CGCATCTAGCCGTTACACCACAGAGGGTCGTCGAGCTGCAGATCAGTGGTTGGCCGGCCTTGCACTTGCCAGCCACGCACTGCTCGGCGCCGTTGCAGAGGTTACCATCAACGCAATCAGCATCGCTCGCGCAAGTCACGCATGAACGTGCGATGCAGCTGGCGTGCGCTCCGCAGTCCACATCGACGACGCACTCGACACAAGCGTCATACTGTGCGTCGCACACGAAGCCAGTCACACAGGTGGACGTGCCATCGACACAGGTTCCAGAGACGCAACGCTCGTGTCCATCGCAGGTGACGGCGTCGTCGCAGTCGGCGTCCGCCGCGCAACCACAGGCTGGTTTCAAGTGCGTGACTTTCACGTCGTCGAGCCAGACGGCATTCTCGCCGACTGCTGCGCCGCCGGAGCGATCGAAGCGCCACACGAGTGTGTGTGCGCCAGCTTGGAGGTACCCATCCTCTGGGCGTGCCGGGAACTGGAAGGAAGACCATGTCGCGGTCGTGCCGCCGTAGAACGTCGCCTGGGGAGCGCCGTCCACCGCGAATATCAGGCGGTCCGACCCATCCGCGTCGATCCGAAATGCGAAGCTGACCGCCGCACCTCCCCGGGTAACCACGCTGCGTGCCAAGGTACGCTCTGACCACGTACCGTTCGGAGGCGTTCGCAACGAGTTCGTTCCAGACGCCGCTCGATCACCGACGATGAACCAATCGAGGAGCCCGGCATCGGGGTCGTCGACGGTTTCGGTCCAGTAGTCCGCCATGCCATCCTCGAATCCGTCGACAGCGGGATCTCCGCACCGACCTCCGATGCAATGCTGGGCCGCGCTGCCGCACGCCGCGCAGTCCGTCTTGGCTTCTGCGCTGCAGCCGTCAACGTTGCTGCACGTTGCCGTGCGGCACGCGCTTGCTGCACACTGCGTCTGGTCGCAGTAGTTGATCATGCACTGCAGTCCCTGTGCGCAGATCCCATCCGCGCAGTCGCAGCCTGTGCTGCAGGCGCTCGCATCACCGCAGGTCTTTCCCTGCGCATAGCAGGTGGTGCTCGGTACGAGCGACGCGAACCGCTCGGAACGCAGAGCGGTGGGAAACGCACCTGCACAGCCCCCGTCATCGTCGCAAACGCGTGAGCGGCTGCATGTTTCGCCTGGCGAGACGGCAAATGCGTACGTGGGACCTCGGGTCAGCACCCCGATCACGTGCCCATTGGCGGCGTCGAGCACGGCGGAGCCGCTGTTGCCGGAATACGAATCGGTAGTCATCTCGAAGTGCAGCCCGTCTTGATCGACCTGCGAGACTTTGCCCCCGGAGTCGGTCTTGAGCGGCAGTCCCATCGGGAACCCCATCAGCACCAGACTTGCTCCCTGTGCCGGCGTTGCACTTCGCTCGAGGCAGAGCGGCACGCGATCCAACGCGGGTCGATCGAGGCGCAGCAGAGCCCAGTCCGGTGTAGAGGCCGCACCGTGTTCCGCTGCCACAACCTCCGCGCAGTGATACGTGTCCAACCCGCGCTCGTTTGGCGTTGGTGTTCCGTCTGCCGCTCGCCGCACTTCGTAGCCGAATACGATTGCCGTGTTCGAGCACGGCACGTTCGCGAGGCAATGACCCGCCGTCGCAAACAGATCCGGTCCGACGAGGAATCCCGTGCAATGTCCGACGCTGAGCTGATCGCGAAACGGTTCGTCTGGGCAAAGGTCAGGACATGCAGCAAGATCGGGAACGCATTGCCGCGCTGACGCGGCGTAGTCAGTACCCCACAGGATGTCGCAGCGCTGGCATGCCGCCGTGCACAGAGTGGCCGCTGGCGCCGCACTGCAGGCAAGCCTGCGCGCCCCGTCGCTGGCAACCACCGACGTATCGACCAGCATCCCAACGGCTCTGCTCATCGCAACGAGATCGACGGCACCTTCATCGACAAGCTGGTACACGTCCTTGCGATCGTCGGCGCCAAACACGACTCTTGATTCGAGACGTCCGAGATGTGCGTCCGGTGCCCCAGGTGTACTGGAGCAGGCCGTCATCACTAGGCACGCCAGCAGACCGGCCACGCGGGTTGTTCGCGATAACAGGACGCGTCGTGTGTGGGGGTTGGCCGATGTGAGCAAGGTGACCCGCCACCTAGGGCTGCGGACAGAACGAAGCCTGGTTCTGTCCACTGGGGCTCAGAGGTCGTACCACAATCTTCGACCACGCGACGACCGAGCTTTGCGGAGGTCCTAGGCCGCCGCCAGTGAGTGAAGCCGTGAACTGCAGGGCGAAGCGTTGCGTGTTTGGCCACGAACCCATGGGCGCGGCCACGATCTTGATCTGGACATCGCGCTCGCAGGTCTTCGAGCTACCGCAATGTAGGTTGGCTCCATCGCTGATCTCTGGCGCTAGAGCGCTCTGGTCGATGGGGAACGCACATAGGTCCGGTCCCGGTAGGCTGTCGGTGCCGGTCCGCTCACCCTGCATGACGCCAGTGACTTCCGCCCGCATGCCGAACGCCGACCCGGGCACGAGAGGCGAGGCTGCGACCGCGCCGTCCTCTGACTCAGGGTCGAGCTGGGACTCCCAATAGAGGGCGAGGATCCAGCCTTGCGCATCGTTCCATCGCACCGGCGGCCCAGCGACTCGAAGGGCCACAGTTGCCTCGAAACCGTCGGATGTGAAGTCCACGGTCGTACGTTTCGTAGCTCGAAGATTCCAAGTGTCGATTTGCTTCGAGGAGCCAAATGGCAATGTGCACGCACAGAGACCGAGTGTGGCAGCAACCGCTAGCCCTGGATGACCGAGCCAGCACCACGCCCGCGTCTCCCCGCTATCGTTCATGGGATCGTGTATGCTCCCACGTGTTGCCGGCTGGCGCCAGAGCGTTGGGCGCCCGTGATGTCGACGGTCCACGTGCTATCGTCCGGCACGCCCAATGGCAGTGCTGTCGTCTGTAGCGTCTGTCGCGCCAGGTTTGTAGACGTGACCTGGCCGGTCAGCGCAAGCTCGGCGACCGGCGCCTCCGAAACCGCACAGGTATTCGTCGCCGGAAGGCAACTATACGGTTGCACGCAGTCGCCGTCGATCCGACATGCCCTGGGCGGCGAGGACAGCTCATGCAGGATGTGGTTCCCAGTAGCACTGTAGCTGGCCGAGTAGCCGGTGCTGTAGCAGGCGTAGTTTCCGCCGTAGTTCATGTCGTCCTGCCTCTTAAAATACCCGAATTCGTCCTTGAAGCAGAACAGATCGCTCCAAATGTTTCCATCGAGGCCAGCTCCAATCGAGAATACATTGCCGACCGAGCTGATCTTCTGCACGCCTCCTGCACATTGAACCGCCGAGCCCAGTCCACTGAAATCGAGAGCAGACAGGATCGTATTGAACGATGGGGTTCCCACGCCGCCGTAGGAGAACAAGCTGTTGCGCAGGTTGATCCGGGTTGGTGTTCCGCCGACGACAAGGTCGGCTCCCCGGCCGCGATCAACCCTTCCTACTCCGCCGTTGAAGTTGTCGCCAATCACGAGCGTGGACTGAATGACGTCGAGCTCGGCGTTTGAGCTGCCGGCTGCGATTGCGAAGGTGGCGCCACCGCCACCGCTCGCGCGGACGACCGAATTGTGCACGACCGTTCTCCTCCCGGCCGCAGAGATCGCTATCTGCGCACCAGACCCGAAAGCCCCCTCGGGAGACCCGAAAGTCCAGTCGGGAGACTGGTTCATCGTCCAGACCTTGGAACGGGCAACGGTCAGCGTCTGTCCCGCCGTATCGATGCCCACGCGATACGCGCCGTTGGTCTGCGAGGTTCCGGGGTTCGCAGCACCCGCTACCAGCGAGTCGCTGACGATGATCTCGGTCGCAGCACCCGTTCCACCAATACCGATGCTGCGCAGCTGATAGATGGATGCAGTGCTCGCCTGCATGTCGAAGCCGGTGATCTTTGACGAACCACGAATCCGAACGGCGCCCAGCCCGCTGTCACTGTGCGCGTGGATCGCAGCGCGGCA
>DASVHQ010000195.1:0-13118 GCA_036382515.1 Polyangiales bacterium
GAGGTGGTGGCCACGATTCGCAAGCGCTTCCCGGACTTCTCGCCCTGTGCATACCTCAACGGCACCGAGAAGCCAGACTCCTTCAAGTGGCTGGCGAGCGTACGCGTCGGCGATCGCGAGCACATCCACGGCTACATCGGGCCCAAGGTGATGGAGCTGTCACAGAGCGCCTATCACCTGATGCACGGTCGCTACATGAGCTATGCGCCGCCCTCCACGATGACTTTGGGGCGCTCGCTGATTGCTGCTGGAGCGCTGATCGATCCGCGGCTGCGCTCGGCGGGCCTCCGCTATCTGCGGCAGGTCGCGCGCAAGCCGTGGTCGCTGCGTGAGCCCTTGCACGTGCAATCGGTGGTGGTGATCCAGCCGATCGACGTGCTCGAGGATGGTCGCCAGAACATGTGCGATGGCTGCCCCGACATGACCGTGCACGAGGGTCGCCTCGCGTGGTCGTGCAGGTTGGAGGAGCTGCGCACCTTCGGCTGCAACGTGGCCTGCACGCCCAAGCGCGCCGCCAAGAGCAACCTCGTGCGGCCCGAGGCGCTGTCACGGCCACAGGCGGAGCACTGAAACATTCTCGTCCGGAGCGCAACCCACGTCGCGCTCCGCGCGGTGTCCGGGTCGTGCGAGCACGACCCGATCGGCCTTCTGTGGTGCGTGCTCAGTTGCGAGACGTAGCCTCCGCGCAGGTCGATCTTCCGTTCCAGCTGACGGCACATGACGGACGAACGCAGGATAGCCGAGGTTCGCGTGTGCGCCGCGGCTTTGGCGCGAGACCGTTGCGAGGGTCGTGCGCACGCTGGGGTCCACGCCGTCGCGCTCAGGCGTGCGAGCCGTATGCCTCGGTGGCCGTAGCCAGCATGGCTGTGCCGGCCAAGAGCGAGCTGCCGCTCCGCTCCGTGAGTGTGCACGCAAAGCTCACGAAACGACCGTGGTGCGAGAGCGAGAGATCTGCGTCCATGCGCTCACCGTTGCGCTGCAGGCTCGGGACACCGCGCGTCTTCACTACGACCAGCTCCGCTGGCTCGCAGCGCAGCTGCGCCGCGAGCTGTTCGCAGGCGAAGCGTCGCACCGCGTCCGACGGGTCCGCGCCGGCGCTCACAGGCAAGTGGCCGCTCACGACCGTCGTGGTCACTGCGCTGCCGTGCGAGTGAGCCAGCGCATGCAGGCACGAGCCGCTGCGCCGGACCTCCACCTGGACCGCCGCCGTGCCGTGCGTGACCTGCAGCAGACCGGGGCGCTCGTGCTGTGCGCTGAACGCGCGCGGTGAGAACACCGTGTCGGGTTCGAGCTTGCGTGCGAGCTTGAGCGCGCTCTCCTTCGCGGCCCACAGCGTCCAGCGTGCGAGCTGTGTGTCCGGCTGCGCCTGCAACCAGCGCAGCTCGTCTGCGGTGAAGACGCGCGCGTCGAAGCCGGGGTGCCGGGCGCCGTCGCGCGTCTCTGGATCACCCAGGTCCACGACGTCGTCACCGACGTACACTCAAGCGCCTCGTGCCGCGGCCAGCTCGTCCGTGGCCGAGCGCTGTGCCCACTGCGGGTGGCGTTCGGTGAAGTAGCGCTCTTCCATCTGAGCCAGGTGCTCTGCGACCTGGTGCGCGTAGTCGCGTGAGCGGCGCATGCCGGTGTGCTCCGAGTGCGGCTCGAGCACCGAGAGCGACACGCTGAACGTCTCGCCGCGCATCGGTATGTTCGACCACGTGGCCTGGTGGTCACCGCGCGCGTAGACACACAGCACGCGGCAACCGGCCACGGAGCTGATCAATCGGCCCACGCCATGCGCAGGCGCCTCGGTGTCCACGCGACCGGTGCGGCTGCGCCCGCCCTCGGGGAAGAGCATCACCGGCTCGCCCTTGGCGAGCAGATACTCCACGCAGCCGAGCACATGCGCCACGTCTTCGCGTTTGCCACCGCGCACGACCGGCACGCACTTGAGAAGGTACACGAGCACGCGCAGGATCCACACCGAAGCGAAGTTGCGGCGCTCGGGCATGTTCCAGGCCAGCGCCGAGAAGTGCGTGGCGTAGTACGCGCTCGAGCCCAGGGCGCAGGTGATGATCGCCGAGTCGATCATCGTCAGGTGGTTGCCGCAGATCAGTATCGGGCGCTCGCCGCTCTCGCGCATCAGCGCCCGATACTGCTCTCGCAACGCGTGCACGTCGCGGATCTTGTAACCGAGCACCCAGCGCATCGTGAAAGTGAGTAGCGGGATCAGCAGCGGCGCAAATAGCCGCCCGGTCTCCCGCTGGACGATCAGCGCTCTGCGAGTGTGTCGATCGAGGTCCACGGCCATGACTCCCGGTTGCTAGGCGTTGTTACGCAAGCTTGGCTTCGATGAGACGGACCGCGTCGCCCACGGTGTCTACCTTGTCGGCGTCCGCGTCAGCGATCTCGATCTTGAACATGTCTTCGAACTCGAGCACCACGTCCACGAGTCGCGCCGAGTTGACCTTGAGGTCGTCCAGGATGTTGGTGGACTCGGACACGCTGCTGAGCGCGACCTCGTTCTTCACGTACGGCTTAAGAATGCCCACGACCTTCTGGAATACTTCCTGGTGCGTCATGCTCGCGTCTCCCTCTGTTAGTGGTCCCTTTAGGACCATTTCCTGAACGCCACGCAGGCGTTGACGTCTCCGAAGCCGAAGCCGGCTTTGACGATCGTGCGCAGCTCGCGCAGCTCTTTTACCACGTGCGGGATCGAGGCCGCGTACGGCTGGATCTCCGGATGCACGTCTTCGCAGTTGATCGACGGGTGCACGAAGCCTCCGTCGAGCATGAGAATGGAGGCCACGCACTCGATGCCGCCCGCTGCGCCCAGGCAGTGGCCGATCATCGACTTGGTGGAAGTGATGGGCGGAAGCTTGTCGGGCGTGCGGCCCAGGGCCTTGGCCCACGCGCCGACCTCTCTGGGATCGGCGATCGTCGCGGTGAGGTGACCGTTGATGGCGTCGACCTCGCTCGGCTGGATCTGCGCGTCGGCGAGCGCCGCGCCGATGCAGCGCTGCACGCTCTCGGGGTTGGGCGCCGTCATGCTGCCGCCGCCGCGATGGCCGCCGCAGTTGATCGCGCCGCCGAGCACCTCGGCGTAGATGCGTGCGCCGCGCGCGAGCGCGCTGTCGAGCGCCTCGAGGTGCAGCACACCCGCGCCGCTGCCTGGAATGAAGCCTGCCGCGGATGCGCTCATCGGTCGCGACGCGCGCTCGGGGTTGTCGTTGAAGTTGCGACACAAGACGCGCATCGCATCGAATCCGGCCCACACGTAGTGGCTCGAGCCCTCGCTACCGCCGCACAACATGCGATCGGCCAGGCCGAGGCGAATACGCTGGGTGCCTTCGATGATGGCTTCGGTGCCGGTGCTGCACGCGCTGGAGTTCGAGGTGACCTGGTTGCCGAGCGCAAGCAAACCGGACAGGCGCGCAGTGACGCCGCTGTTCATGATCTGCTCGACGATCGTGCTGCCCAGCCGGCGAACGCGGCCCGCGTCGGTAAACGGTACCAGGCGCTCGCCCGCTGTGTCGAGACCGCCGACGCCGGTGCCGAGCACGCTGCCTGCCTCCCAGTACACGTGCGGATCGGAGCGCTCCGGCCGCGCGAAGCCCGCATCGGTCCACGCATCGATCGCCGCGATGCAGCCGTAGCGATGGTTGGAGTTCATCGCCAGCAGCTCGTCGGCATCGAAGTAGCGTTGCGCGATGGGATCGATGCCTTGCGGCACGCCGGCGACGCGACAACCGAACTCGAGATCTTGCAGCTTCTGGATGAAGCGGATCCCGGAGCGGCCTTCACGCAGCGCCTGCGCGAAGCCCTTCACGCTGTTGGCGTTCGGCGCGACCACGCCCAGACCCGTCACGACCACTCGTCGCTTCATCGGGGCACTCCCATGCCCGAGCACGTGCCCGAGCACACGATCGTTCCGTCTTGCCGCCGCATCTGCACCGCGGAGCGGATCTTGCGGCGTCGGAAGAACATCTTGGTGGCTTCCACTGTCACTGTCTCGCCCGGCAGCACGATGCCGGAGAACTCCACGTTGACGTCGGTGAACATGGTGACGAGGCTTGCGAGCTCGCTCTCGCCCAATTCCTTCGCCACCAGGTACAGGCCGAGTGCCACCACGCCGGTTTGCGCCATGGTCTCGGCGAGAATCACGCCTGGCGTGATCGGGTTGCCGGGAAAGTGACCGCGGTAGAAGTCGTGGTCGGGCCTGTAGCGATAGTGCGACAGGATGTGCGCGTCGTCGACCTCGAGGATCTCGGCGATGAAGCGAAACGGCTCTTGCTGCGGCACCAGCGCGAGCACCTGCTCCTTGGTCAGCACACGGCCGACTGCTTGTGCCGTCTTCGTCTGTGGTGCCGGCGTGCTCATCGCTCGATCTTCCCTCCGCGCGCGTTGCGCGAGATGAAGGGGTAGTCGGGGTAGTCGATATCGCGGAACAAGCCAACCTTCGCGCGCTTGATCGCGTAGATTACCTCGCCGTCGATGGCCACGGTCGCGTCGCCGATGGCGACTGCGGAGCCCGAGTTGGGTAGCTCCTGGTAGCGCACGATGTCGATCTCGTAGCGGATCACGCCATCATGCGGCCTGATCTGGCCAGAGAACTCGACTTCCTTGCAACCGAGCGCGCGCCCAGCACCGAGACCACCACACCAGCCGCAGTAGAAGCCGATCAGCTGCCACACCGCGTCGACACCGAGGCAGCCCGGCATGACCGGGTCACCGAGGAAGTGGCACTGGAAGAACCAGTCGTCGACGCGCACGTTGCGCTCGGCCACTAGGCGACCGCGGTTGCCTTCGCGGCGGATCTCGAGGATGCGATCGACCATGAGCATGGGTGGCGCGGGCAAACGTAGCGCGAAACCTGCAGGCGCATCTTCGACCAGCCGGCCGTGTGCCATCGCCAGGATGTCGGCGTGATCGAAGTGATCGCGCCCGCGGAACGTTTCGTATTTCATGCCTTGGCTCCGAAGCGCAAAAAGTAACTGGACCACGTGAGACCGCCGCCCACGCCGACCACGCCGATGTCGTCGCTGGCTTGCCACTCATCCCAGCGCTGCGAGATCACAGAGGCCGAGCCCGCGCCGGCGGTGTTGCCGTAGCTCTCGACGTTGCTGTGATGGCGCTCGGGCGCAATCACGCACTGGCGACACACGTTGTCGAGCATACCCTTGTTGGCTTGATGCCCGACGAAGTTGAGCGCCCGTTCGGGCGTAGTGAAGCGCTGCTGCAGCTCTTGCAAGAGGCGCGAGGTCTGCTTGATCGCGAAGGTCTGCACCGTGCGACCTTCCTGGCGGAAGTGACCTTGCCGTGGCACCACGACCTTGTCGTGACCAGCGGGGCTGGACATCAGCGTGTTGCCGAGGATCTCGGCGCGACCGCGTTCGTGTGTGGAGAGCACCAGCGCCACGGTGCAATCGCCCCAGAGCACGGCGCCTGCGCGATCGCTGTAGTCGATCACGCGTGTCACGTTCTCTGGCACCACGACCATCACGAAGCGCGGCAGCTTGGCCGGGTCCATGAGTGAGAGCATGTAGAGCTGCGCGTGCAGCGTGGTGCAGGCCGAGACCATGTCGAGCGCGGGCGCCTCGATCTCGAGCGCGGCCGCGATGTTGCAGGCCTCGGCGGGCGTGACCGTGTCCACTGCGCTGCCGCCTGCGAGCACCATGCCGATATCGTCTTTGGCGATGCCGGCGCGCGCAAGCGCCATCTGGCCGGCGATGCGACCGGTCTGCGCGTTGTCGTAGAGCGCGGCTTCCATCGCAGCACGCGGATCGCTGTTCTTGGTGTCACGAATGTACGACAGCGGTAATACTGTGCGCCGCGTGCGAATGCCGACGCGCTCCAGGATCCAGGCGTCGCTCGTGCCGATGTCGAGGCTCTCGAAGAACGCGTTGTCGAGCACGTTCTCCGGATGGAAATGGCCCACGCCGTGCAGGTACAGGCTCATGACCAGCCCCCGGCGATATGCTCGCCTCCGTCGACTCTGATCACTTCACCGTTGATCCACGCAGCTTCTGGGCGAGAGAGCAAGTAAAGAACTTGCGCGACGTCCTGTGGAGTGGTGAGTCGGCGCGACGGGTTGCGTAGCCTCGCCTGGGCCAGGAGGTGCTCAGAGCCAGGTATCAAGCGCAGCGCCGCGGTATCAGTCACGCCTGCCTGCACGATGTTCGAGCGGATGCCGTAGGGCGCGAGCTCGACGGCGATCGAGCGCGAAACGGCCTCGAGCGCTGCCTTGGCCGCGCTCACGGCGGCATAGCCCTTCCACGCTACGGTGTTGCCCTCGCTGGTGAGGCCCAGAACGCAGGCTTGCGGCGCAAACAGGCCGCGGGTGTGTAGCTCCTGCGTCCAGGAGAGCAGGCTCGTGCCCATGGCATGCACCGTGCGCGCCATGTCCTCTTCTTCGAGCAGCGAGCTGCTCGAATACGTTGCAGGGCTGCCCAGCGGGCCAAGCTCGCTCACACCCGCGCGCAGCAGCTCGTCAACGGCTTGTTGTAGCCGCTCGGGCTCCACGCCGAGCGCGCTCGCCAGGTTCTTGGCGGCGCTGCGCTCCTTCGGGGCCTCTTTCGCGATCAGCTTCAAGTTGCCGAACGCGATCGAGTGTAGGAGCACACTCACCTTGCCGCCGATCGGGGCGAGGTGCGCGGCGAGCTCGTCGAGGATCGTGGTGCGCACCATCGCATCGAGCGCGTCGCGGTTGTAGGTGAGCAGCGACACGCCTGTCTGGCGGATGCCCTCGAAAGCAGGCTCGATACGGCTCATCGCGCCGCGTCGATCGCGGTGCACGATGCACACGTTCACGCCGTTGCGTGCCAGCGTTTCGGCGGTAGCTAGCCCGAAGCCGCTCGAGCCGCCCAAGATTACGGCCCAAGCGTTCTGTGAATTGGGAATAGCCAAATGAATTCCTGCGCGGTGGGGGACAGCCGCGCGTCGGGTTTCCTCCCACGTTCTGCGCCGCCGCGGATTGCGCACGGTCAATTGTGTAACTACGTAACGGCAGATCCGCGCCTACTCTACACCTTGACCTGAAATGGGGATGCGCGCAGCCCGCTTGAGCGTTCGATCGATCAGCGGTCGAGCTGCCGTCGAAAAAAGCATCACGTCACGGAATATTCGCTTAGGATCCCGCCCGACCACTGGCGGCGGGGAGGGCGGGGCTTAACTACGTCCCGACTACCCGCTCGGAACGGGACGTTAGCTGCTTAAGCCTGCGTCTGAAACGCACCATGTCTCTGTCGCTGTGCGGCCGGGCCTTCTTGGCTCGATCGTGTGAGCGATCCGCTCCTCTCTGGTGGTCGACCAACCGACGGGCCTGTGCCGTTGATCACTTACAGGGAAGGAGTGTGTTCATGACCATGCACCGCTACCGAGTGCTGGTCCTGGCTGCCGCGTTCATCACGGCTTGCTCAGGATCCAACGGCCCAACGGGCCCCGCAGGCGCTGACGCCAAACCATGCACCGTGACGGACAACAGTGATGGCACCAAGAGCATCACGTGTCCGGGAAGTGCGAAGATCACCCTCGCCAAGGGCAAGGACGGCGCGACGGGCGCCACGGGCGCCACGGGTGCCAAAGGCGCCACCGGCGCGTCGTGCACGGTCAAAGCCAACGGCAACGCCACGAGCACGATCACCTGCGGTTCGGCGGTCGCGACGATCCATGACGGTGTGAACGGCACGCCGTCCACCTGCACCGAGACGAACAACAACGATGGCACCTACACCATCAGCTGCACTGGCGGCACCGCGGTCACCATCCACGATGGTGCGCAGGGCATCCAGGGCATTCAAGGCGTGCAGGGAACGCAAGGCACGGCGGGCACTTCGTGCTCGGTCACGGGCAATGCGACCACCAAGCAGACCATCACCTGCACCGACGGCACCTGGGCGAGCATCTCCGCGCCGATCGACACGAACCTCGCCATGCAGCAGAACCTGCCCGGTGTGGTGCTGACGATCGTCAGCGTGACCGGCGCCGGCAATGCCGACGGCTCGTTCAAGGCTGGCGACAAGCCGGTCGTGAAGTTCTCGCTTGCGAACAAGGCGGGCGCTCCGCTGTCGCTGTCGCAGATGGACGCCGCACAAGCGTGGTTGTCGGGTCCGACCAGCAACTACCAGCACGTCCTGCCGATCGACACCAGCAAGCGGACGCTCACCGACATCGCCACGACCTCAGTGGCGAACGCGGACGGCACGTACACCTACACGTTCACCGACGCGCTGCCGACGAACTACCCTGGACCGCTGCATGACACCGACAAGTTCGGTGCCACCGACCAGTACGGCACCCCTGAGCTGACGGGCGCGCTCGTCCCTGGCACGTACACGGTCTTGATGGCCGCGTACAAGAACTACACGATCAACGGCGCGACGGTTCGTGACACGAGCACCGACACCAAGCCAGTGCAGGTTGGCTCGGCCACCGCTGTCACGACGCACAACGAGCTCGTCACCACCGCGAACTGCAACCAGTGCCACCAGACGCTGCAGATGCACGGCGGCACCTATCGCGACGTCAACCTCTGCGTCACCTGCCACACGGCGGGTGCCGAGGACGGCGCGAGCATCGGCACCAACGGCGCGGTCTGCGGTAACCCCAGCGATCCCGCGTGTCCTGCGGGCTCGAGCTGCGTTACCAACAAGTGCACCGACAGCACGAACGTCACCATCGAGTTCAAGGTGCTGATTCACAAACTTCACAACGCCGTGCACCTTCCGTCGGTCAACGGCGTGAGCGTGGATGGCACCGGCAAGCTGGTCTACGACAACACCAAGGCTGTGCCCTTCCAGATCGCTGGCGGCAACGGCGTGGCTGCAGACTTCTCGGCCGTCCAGTTCCCGGTCATCCCCAGCTACCAGACCGCGATGCCGCGTCGCAACGGCTACTCGTCGACGCTCGCGACCACCGTGGCCGCAGGCGCGAAGATCTCGCAGCGGGCCATGGATGACAACATCCGCAAGGGCGTCGTGGCTTGCTACATGTGCCACGGCGGCGGCGTGAACGGCGCCGTCTCGCCGGCTCCGGCCGGCGATGGCACGAACAACGCGATGACGTTGATCGAGACGAACCTGTCGCGCCGCGCGTGCGGTTCGTGCCACGACGACATCAACTGGACGACCGCCTACAAGGCCGCCAAGAGCGGCAGCATGCCCAAGCAGATCTCGACCATCTCTCTGCCGAACCCCGACACCAACTGCACTAGTTGCCACGCAGCGGGCGGCGGCGAAGGCGTGCCCGAATCGCACAACCACCCCGCGGTCGACCAGACCGTCACGCCCTCACCGGTGCTCGCCATCACGGGCGTGTCAGGTGGAACGGGCCCGACCGTCGGCGGCAAGGTCACGTTCCAGGCGGGCGACCCGCTCGTGCTCGCCTACACCATCACGAACGGCGCGGGTGCCAACATGGCGCCCTTCCAGCTGGACGCGATGACCTGGGTGTCCACCGGTCCGACGACCAACCGTCAGCCGTACTTCCCCTACACCAGCTCGTCGGGTGTGCAGTTCAGCCCGTTCGACTTCTCGGGTCGCGTCGTGGTCGTGCCTCCGGGCACGGGCAACGGCTCGCTCTTCAAGGTCCACGGCGCTGGCGCAACGCAGGCGACGGAAACCTTGACGTTGGTCTTCACCTCCACCACGGCGTTCGACGTCCGCGGAACGGTGAGCGGCCCAACCGCGCTGGGTAGTGCCTCGCTGGGTGCTGCGACGAGCGTGTTCCCCTCGGGTGCATCGCTTGCCAACTTCTACATTGCGCCGACCGCTCCGGCCGGTGCCTTCAAAGTCGCGTTCAGCGGCGCCCAGAGCTTCACGGTGTCGGTGGCCGGCACCCCGGTGGGTACGGGCACGTTGCCCGCGTCCACTGGCCTCAGCACGAGCACGCGCTTCGTGTCGACCGACGGAACCCTGGCGTTCAACGTCACCACCGGTACCACCGCGCCTTCGGCGACCACGGTCTGGAACGGCGCGCTCGTCAAGACTGTCGCTCCGAACCAGTTGGCCTTCGTCGTGGTCGCAGGCAGCAATGCCTTCGGCATCGGCGATCGCATCTACTACGACTACGTGGCGCCTGCGGCGACGTACACGCAGAACTTCCCGATGGAGCTCCCGTCCGAGTTCCTGGGCACGGGCGATGGGTTGATCACCGCCTTCACCGCGGCCAACGGCCCGGTGATCTACGGTCGTCAGTCCGTGTGGCTGCGCACGGCGGCGCCTGCGAACGCCACGACGTTGGTGGCAGCGACCAAGTTCACCGATCGCCAGGTGGACCTGCAGGGCGTGACCGGCATCACGGCCGGCACGACGGTCACCAACTACCTCGTGTTCGAGGTCGGTACGGTTCGCGAGGAATACGCGAGCGTCCGCGGCATCGACACCAACAAGAACCGCGTCTACCTCAACACCCCGCTTCGCTGGGTGCATGCGGCGGGCACGGCGGTCCAAACCGTGGCGCTCGTGCCGCAGGTCGAGGGCGTGAACTACACCCTCGTCACGGCCGCTCCGGCCAAGACGATCACCTTCGTCGCGGCTCCGGCCGCGGGCGCGTCGGTGGTCATGACATACCGCACGAATGGTACCTTCGGCTGGAAGCGCAACGCAGCCGATACCTTGCAGTCGGTCTACTACCAGCCGCCGAACGGCTCGTCACTCTTCGACGAGTCGGTGGGCAACTGGGCCGGCAAGACGCTGGTCGCAGGCACCTACACCGTGGCGATGTTTGCCACGCACAAGGCCGACGTCATGCAGACCGACAGCAATGGCGAGCTCCAGACGTACACGGGCACCAGCCACCTCGCACAGCAGGACTTCCTCTACGGTGGTGCCACGACGGTGCAGCCCTACAGCCTGATCTCGGACCCCAACGCCTGCAATCGCTGCCACTCGGATCTCGCGTGGCACGGTGCGGGTCGTCGCGGCGCCGAGACCTGCCTCATGTGCCACGGTGAGGCCGGCCTCGCCGGCAACTGGAGCGCCAGCAACGTGGTGCCCAACCCGAGCTACCCCAACCTCGTGCCGAGCGCGCAGTACCAGACGGACAACTTCCGTACGTTCCTGCACGACCTGCACTCCACCACGTTCCCGGCGATGCCGGGCGGTTCCAAGAACTGCACGATGTGCCACGGCACGGCGACCGCCTGGAACACCCCGACGGATCGCAACCACCCGACGCAGCAAGGCGCCCCCGTCAAGCCGTACACGATGGCTTGCCAGGGCTGCCACAACACGCCGCCTGAGCTGGGTCACATCCTCAGCCAGGTGTCGCCCAGTGGCGCGGAGGGTTGTGCGACCTGCCACGCGGTGGGCAAGCCGGAAGACGTGACGCTGGTCCACAAGGCCCGCTGAACGCTGTGACGTAAACGGTAACGGGCTCTCACCCTCGCGGGTGGGGGCCCGTTGCTTTTGGTGCCTGAGCCTTCATCGCAACGTGCGGGGGCGCTTGGGGTGGGCAGGTCGCTCTCGGGCTCGTTTCGCAGGCCCGCTACGCCGCTTGCGAAGCCGTGGCGGTAGTGCCGAGGACACTCTGCCGAGCCCGGGAGCGACCCGCCCTCCCGACACGCCCCGGCAGGTTGTGATGAATGCACAGTCTTGGTGCGCCAAGCTTCGCTAGGAGGGTGCGCGACCGGTGCAGCTCACGGCTGTAAGCAGTACAGATGAAGATAGCGCGTGCTGCAGGGCAGCGTGCCGAACGCGAAGAACTCGACGCCGGTGTCACCGCAGATCCCGTAGCGCCCTTGCAGGCTCTGGTCGTTCCAGCTGGCGCAGTACGTGTCGGTCGCTGGCGCGCGGTTGACGGTGTCGGCGCCGGTCCAGACCGCGACGCTTCCGAGGTACTGGCCGTCCAGCTGCAGGCTGATCGGCGCAAGCAGCGGCTTGCCACCGAAGAGGTCGGCGGCGCGGTCGGCGATCGCGACACCATCGAAGCGCACCCAGGGTTTGCCGTCGCCGAACCGGCCCGCCGCGCTCTTGCCATCGCTCGCGAGCAGCGCGAGATACGGGCCCAAGAGACCCGCCGCCTTCGCTTCACTGCTGCACAGCGTATCGGCGCCGACCAGGCCAGGGCCGGGCACGAAGGCTCCGCGGCTGAGGAAGGCGAAGCGACCACTGCGCTTGGGAGCCGCCACGCTGACGGCGTTGTCGATGCCGAAGCAATACAAGCGCCCGTGCTGCGCACACGTGGGTCCGCTAGCCGCCGTCCACTGCTGCGTGGCGCCCGAGGGCGAGCCCGCGCGCAAGACGTTCGTGGCATCGGTCGAGGTCCAGCCGGCGCAGTCGCTGTAGGTCCCGCCCACGTAGTAGGTCCCGTCGGTCTTGGTCGCGGTGAAAACCGGGGTCGCGTCGCTCCCGAGATCCTTGGCGTTCTCGTCGAGCCGCGGCGGGTACAGGATCGCGCCCTCGATCAGCGCCGAGTAGGAGACGGCGAACGGCAAGCCGTCGGTGCGAACCCAGCCCCGCGCACTCACCGACACGCGGTCCTTGGCGTTCGTGCCGGACGTGGAGAGCCATGCGACGTAGTTGCCCGGCAAGCCGGCGGTCTTCGCGGCTGCGTTGCAGAGGATGTCGGCGTTGATCAGGCCGCCGAAGCTCGCGGCTTGCGTGGTGGATGTGACGAACACGTAGTTGCGCAGCGTGCTGGGTAACGCCGTGGCTGGCTGTGCAGGCACCGAGCCCGCGTCCAGGCCACCTGCATCGTCGCCCGTCGCTGCATTCGTGCCGCCGTCCGATCCGCCGACGCTCGCATCGACCGTGTCGCCGCCCGTTGAAACCGTGCCCGAACTGCCGCTTGCGCCCGTGCTGTGTCCACCGCCGCATGCGCATAGAAACAGCAGCATGCCCCAAGCGATCTTCGTGTGTTGCAGGACCATGCCCAATGTTCCGGCAAGCCGCTTTCGAGCGCCAGTGGCTCGTTGGCACCAGCCGAGGCGCGCCGTCACGGTGGCACCCGGGCGCCTCGTAGTACGCCGTGCATGCAATACGATTGCACTCGTATGCTCTACGACCGTCCCGGCGCGCTCTGCAGCCAGGGCGCGTCCGCGCTGCGAGCCGGTGCGGGTCGCTGCGGCGTGCGGGCTGGCGCTCACGCCGGTCGCGCGGGTCGATCTGAGCCCGATCGGTCTGCGGTTGTAAGCGTGGATA
>DASVHQ010000196.1:0-29317 GCA_036382515.1 Polyangiales bacterium
CGGCGACCAACGCGCCGCGACGACCGACACCACGGAGCCGGCGGCAGCGGCTGACACCAGCGGCAACGCCGGGGCGAACCTCGCGACGGGCAACACCGATCACTCGGCGGTCGTCGGCAGCTGGGGCGTGGGGTTCTTTGGGGTCCAGGATGTACCGCTGTGCACCGACCTGCCGTGCGGCGTGGCGGCAGGCGGCAACGGCGCCGCCGCGCAGCAACTCAGCGCACCGACCATCGGCGTGCGCTACTGGCTCGACTCGCGGTTCGCGATCGAGGCCGCGCTCGGCTTCGCGACGCGGAGCGGGAGCGTCGAGAACAAGGTCGGCGGTGGCATGCCCCAGACCTACGACGACCCATCGTTGACGGCCTTCGCTCTGCACGGCGCCGTGCCCATCGCCCTGGCGGACTCCAAGCACTTCACGTTCGAAGTGATCCCGGAGCTCAACTTCGCGGTGGCCGGCGGCTCGCTGCGCGCCGACACGAGCTCGCAAGATCGCAGCTTCTCGGGCAACATGATCGAGCTCGGCGGCCGGATCGGCGCCGAGATCCACTTCGGCTTCATCAGCCTGCCCAAGCTTTCGCTGGTCGGCTCGCTCGGTCTGCATCTGCGATCCGAACATCGCAACGCAGAGGTGGCCGACGGTTCGGAGCACCACACGCACAACACCTTCGGCATCACGACCTCGGTCGGCAACAAGCCGTGGGACGTGTTCGTGAGCAACATCGCGGCGATCTACTACTTCTGATTCGCAGCGACCCGTCGTCGCAAGGCGCCAAGCTCCCCGTGGAGCTTGGCGTTTTGTTTTTCCCGGCCGCGCGAGCCCGCCTACCCGCGCGTCGACTTGACACCCCCCCGAGCCAGGCCCCAGAGCTGTGACCCCCATGCGCCAGACCCGCGAACACCCCTACGCCCAGTTCATCGACCAGGTGAAGAAACCCTCGCGCTACCTCGGCGGCGAGCACGGCGAGACAGTGAAGGACTGGGACGCGACCGACGCCCACATCTGCCTGTGCTTCCCGGATGTCTACGAAGTGGGGATGAGCCACCTGGGCTACAAGATCCTCTACTCGATCTTGAACGGCCACCCGCGCATCGCGGCCGAGCGTGCGTACGCCCCCTGGGTCGACATGGAAGCGCAGCTGCGCAGCCGCTCTGAACTCCTGCGCTCGCTCGAGAGCTTCCACGCGCTGCGCGAGTTCGACGTGGTCGGCTTCTCGCTGCAGTTCGAGCTCACGTTCACCAACGTCCTTCAGATGCTCGAGTTGGGCGGCATCCCGTTGCGCAGCGCGGCACGTGCCGAGGGCGACCCGCTCGTGATCGCCGGCGGGCCCACGGCCACGCATCCGGAGCCGCTGTCGGCGTTCATCGACGCGTTTCTGATCGGCGATGGCGAAGCGCGCACGCCCGAGATCGTGCTGCTGTGGCGTGACCTCGCACGCGCCGGCCTGCCTCGCGCCGAGCGCCTCGCACAGCTCGCGCGCCTTGAAGGCGTGTACGTGCCCAGTCTCTACGAGACCGCAGTCGACGCCGACACGGGCGTGCACTACGTGGCGCGCGCTATGCGCAGCGAGGCTCCGCTGCCGGTGAAGCGCACCTTCTTGGCGAACATCAGTGAGTATCCGTTCCCCAAGGACGGGCCGATCGCCAGCACCGAAACCGTGTTCGACCGCGTGTCGGTGGAGATCGCGCGCGGCTGCACCGAAGGCTGTCGCTTCTGTCAGGCCGGCATGATCTACCGGCCCGTGCGCGAGCGCGATCCGGCCGAGATCATCGACGTGCTCAAGCACGCGGTGCGCGAGGGCGGCTACGACGAGGCCTCGCTCACCAGCCTCTCGACCGCCGACTACAGCGCGATCTCGCCGCTGATCCACAGCGCGATGGAAGAGCTGCGCAAGGCACGCGCCACGCTCTCGGTCTCGTCGTTGCGCGCGTACGGGCTCGACGAAGACGTGCTCGACGAGATCAAGGACGGCGGCGGCAAGGGCCTGACGTTCGCACCCGAGGCCGGCAGCCAGCGCATGCGCGACGTGGTGAACAAGAACGTCACCGAGGAGCAGTTGCTGGAGACCGCGCGGCGCGTGTTCTCGCGTGGCTGGTCGCGCATGAAGCTCTACTTCATGATCGGCCTGCCGACCGAGGACGGCGACGACGTACGTGGCATCATCCAGACCGGCGCGCGCGCCATGGACGTGGGCCGCAGGCTGATCGGCCGCTCGGCACGTGTGACGGTGAGCGTGAGCACGCACGTGCCCAAGCCCCACACCCCGTTTCAGTGGTGCGCGATGGACAGCCGCGACGAGGTGGTGCGCAAGCAGCAGATGCTGCGTAACGAGGCTCGGCACGCGGGCGTGGATCTGAAGATGCACGACTCGCTCGGCTCGTTCATCGAGGGGGTGTTGGCGCGCGGTGACCGCACGCTGTGCGACGCGATCGAGGGCGCATACCGGCGCGGGGCGCGCTTCGACTCGTGGGACGATCAGCTCAAGCTCGAAGCCTGGAACGAGGCCTTCGCCGAGGCCGGAGTGGATCCGCAGCGCTTCCTCGGCACGCTGCCGACCACCGCCCATCTGGCCTGGGATCACATCGATGTCGGGCTCGAGGCCGACTTCCTGGCGCGTGAATACAGGAAGGCGCTGAAGAACCGGCTCAGCCCACCCTGCGGCAAGGCCGTGGGCATGTTCGTGCATCACACCAACCTCGCTGCGCACACGGAAGATCAGCGCAAGCTGGTTTGCTACGACTGCGGTGTGGCCTGCGACCTCGGACAGATGCGGCAGGAACGTGCGGGCTTCTTGCAGAAGCTCGGGGCCGAGGCACCGCGCGCGCTCGTCACGCTGCGCACCGACGCACCCAAGGGCCGCAAGCGTCCACCCGAGCGTCCGGACCAAGGTGAACCGGTGCGCGTGCGCCTCGGCTACCGCAAGCTCGGCCGTGCGGCGTTCAGCTCGCACCTCGACCTCGTTCGTCTCTTGCCGCGCTTGTTCCGGCGCCTCGGCCTGCCCGTGTACTACTCGCGCGGCTTCCACTCCAAGCCGGTGCTGGTGTTTGGCCCGGCGCTGTCGCTCGGCGTGGCAAGCCTCGGCGAGTACGTGGACGTGAAGCTCGTCGCTGACGGCGCGGTGGACTTCGCCGCGCTGCCCGCGCTGCTCACCGAGGCCTCGGTCGACGGAATAGAATTCTTCGCGGCGTACGAGCTGGGCGCACAAGACCCAAAGCTCTCGCAGCTGATCCACGAGGCCGAGTACGTCGTGGGTCTGCCGCGCGCCACGCTGGCGCAGCTGGGCCTCCACGACGAAGCGGGCTTGCAGGCTTTGATCGAGACGAGGCGCGCCGGTGATCTGCGCACGCGTCGCGACGTCGATGGCATCGGCAAGTGGATCGATGTCGGGCAGTACCTGGTGGACGCCACCGTGGGCGAAGGCGCGGACGCGCTCGCAAGCGGCGGCATCGTCGGCGAGCTGGTGCCGCTGCGCGTGATCCTGCAGATCACGCCCTCTGGCTCAGCGAAGATCAGCGAGACGCTCGACACGCTGCTCGGCGTGGCCGATCTGCCTGCGCGCGTGGTGCGAACCGGTTTGTTCTGGCGCACGCCGGCCGAACGCGGTACGCCGTTGGACCTCGACGCAGCCCGGCGCATGCGTCTGGCCGTGGTGCCCGAAGCGAGCCCCGAAGTCGCGCAGAGCGACGCCTGATCGAAGCCGATGAGCCGTCTCGACGTCATGAAGAGCTTGCTACGCAGCGCCGCCGTCGGCGCGAGCGAGGGCCTCGATCGCATGGGCGTCGGGGCGACGTTGCGCAAGACGCTCGCCGAGCTCACCTCGCGGCGCCTCTTCATCTCGGACGAGCGGCTCACCGCTGCAGTCGCGCGCGTGCCGGACGTGCTCGCCGCCACCGTAAGCACGCGCGACGGCCGAGTGCGCATCGACGCCACGTTTCGCGATGGCGGGCCGCTGCTCTTGTCGCTCGTGCCCGACCGCGTGATGTTCGCGGCGCACGGCGCCAAGGAGTGGAGCGTGCTGGTCGAGCCCAACGCGGCGGCGCTCGACCCGCGCACCGCGGATGTGTTCGCTGCGCTCGCCAGCGAAGTGGTCGCGAGCTTCTGGGGGCCTCTTCTGCGCAAGGCACACACGCGCGGCAAGACCGCCTTCGCGCACCGCGACGGAGACACGTTGATCATGGACCTGCGCACGTTGCCCGAGGTGCGCGCGGCACTCTCGCAGCGGGTCACGGCCACGCTGATCGATGCGCTGAAGCTCGAAGCGATCCAGGCCGAAGACGGCGGGCTGCGCCTTGTGCCTGGGCTCTCCGGCATGCCGTTCTGAGCCCACATCCGGCGCGCGGGGCTGCTACGGCAGCCGAGCCCTCACTTCGGCTGGCAGACTTTACCGGGACCGCTGCTCACACCCTTGCACTCATAGCCGTCGCGGCAATTGGCATTGGTGAGGCAGGCGGGGAAGCACAGCACCATGTCGGACTTGGGGTCGAGATCGGTCTTCACGCTCTCGCGGTCGCAGTACGTACCTAGCGGGCACTCCTGCGCCCCGCCCGACACCTGACACGACAGCGCGCACTGGCCGTCTTTGCCGGTCGTGACACAGATGCCGGCCGGGCCGCACTCCACGCTGCGCGCACAGGTTGCGCCGATCAAGGTGCCGTTGCCGCTGCTGCCGCCGCCGCAAGCCGCGAGCAGGGCAGACACGGCGCACAGACGTAGCAGGCGTGCGAGGGTCGACATGCACGCAGCATAGATCAGCCGCCGCAAGGCTCAGGGCTTATTACGCAGCAGGCGCCACGCGAGCCATGCGCCAATCGCGAGCAAGATCAACAGCCACAGCCACCCCGGCACACCGGCGGGTGGCACGGGCGGCGGCACCGGCGGCGGCACCGCGGCCGCCTCGACTGATTCGATCGTGTTCTTCACCTTGACCGCGCCGCCATGCGGAACCGGGATCTTGTAGAAGTTCGGGTCGATCTGGATCGCACCCTGCAAGCTGTGCTTCCAGCCCTCGATCTCGCCGTCGTGCATGGCGAAGTAACCGAACGACGGCATTGGCTCGAGCACCGCGTGCTGGGTGCCACCGACCAGCGTGCGCAGCCCCGTGTCGTAGTACACGCGCACGAGGTATGTGGGCATCTTCGCTGCGAGTTGCTCGAGCGTAAGCGTGCCGGCGCGTACGGCCTCCTGCAGGCGCGCGCCCTCCTTGGTGCCGACCGGTCGGAAAGGCACTAGCTTGCCCGGAACTTCGGCGCCCACGCGCTTGTTCTGATCACTGGCGGCACCCGCCGGAGTGGTCGCTGGGGAGGCACCCGCCAGCGGCATGTTCTGCGTCACGACCAGCAAGTACACGTCGCGCGTCGGCGTGGCCGGCAGCGCGGGCAGACCCGCGAGGTTGATCGTCGCCTCGCGCTCGAACTTCGACGTGGTGACGAAGTTCATGTTGTTCCAGGCGCTGGCACGCGAGAAGAGCACGCCGGTCGTGCTCGAGAGCTCGACCAGGATGCACTGATGGCTGTTGTGCGGGGCCGGCATGGGCGTGCACGAGTTGTGGATGTCGGGTCGGTACTCGCACTGCTGCGTGGACGTGAGCGTCCAGGAACAGCTGAGATCGAAGTTCGCGCCGCTGGCGACGGGACTGGGAGCACCGCTAGCCGTGGCACAGCTGGGTCCGCTCGGCGCGATGTCGTCCCACGCCGGCGAGTCGAAGAGCACCGAACCCCAGTCGGCGATGCGGAAGCGTGCCTTGATCGTGTCACCTGCAATCGCTCCCCCGGTGTTGTTCACGGGGCGCGCGTGGAACACGTTCGCGTGCACGGTCGAGATCTCGGTCGGCACGGCGTTGTCGGTGGTGATCTGGTTGTAGTCGAGGTTCACCCCGCCGGCGCAGGTCGCGCTGGCGACACTCACCTGATTCCAGGTGGAAGGATCGGGGAAGCTCGGAGCCGCGCTGGTAGCAGCGCTGGCCGGCCACTTCTTGTAGCTGACCGTTGCACCTGCGCCCTCGACTTGCAGCTCGTACCACATGCGAAAAGTGTCGGGCAGTGGCAGCCCCGTGCTGGGGTTCGACACCGGATCTGCGGTGCCGATGGGCACGCGCAAGCGGATCGACCATTGCGTGCAGAACGACGGCAGGCCACCCGTGCACACTGTGTCCAGACGCGTGTCGCTCTGCACCCACGGCGTGACCGCGGGCAACGCGGCGATGTTCTGCCACACGCCACCGCTGCCGCTGTTGCGATAGTAGACGAGCCCCGCGAGCGCGCCTGATGCGGCCGTGCCGTCGGTGACCGTGGCGCCCGCGGTGCGCTTGATCTCGATGACGTTGCCGGAGCTGGTCGCGTCGTCGTAGAAGCCAACGTGCAGCACATCGCCGGTGTCGGCCGCCAGACCCGAGTCGGCTTTCACCTGCCACGAGAGCACCAGGTACTTCTGCGAAGCCTGCGTGTAGTAGAGCGCACGGAACTGCGCGTCGTCGGTGGGATGGCCGTAGCTCATGGCGCCTTGCCAGCGCGGATCATCGATCGCGCCACTGCCCGACCACCACGCCGGCGGCCCGGGTTGCCCAGGTACACCGATCGCATTGGGCACACAGACGGGCTGCGCCTGCGCGTGGAACGCAACGCTTCCGACCAAGACCACCGCCAATGCGGTGAGCACGCTGGCCCAACCACGAGGCAGCAAGCTGCGCTGAGTGCAATCCATCACAATTCCCCTTTGGCTGGCCCCCGACTGGCTCTCGATCGGGCTCGGCCGCTGTCTTCACTCGACTACGATGTACAGATTCGCGGCTGGCGTTGATTGTGGCGACGAGGCTGGCGCCGGATCGGGCAAACCGCTGCTGAAGCTACGCGCAAAGAACCGATAGCCGATGCCCGCGCCCCCGGTGTTGGACCCCAGATTGTAGTTGGCGTCGGCGAGCGCCATCAACCAGTAATACGTTCCGCCATTTAGCTGTATGCAGCCCGACTGTCCATTCGGAGCCAACACGGCGTACGTCGCGTCACCGCCGATCAGCGACGTTGCCGGGCTCTGCGCCACGAGCGCCCCCGGGCCGCTGGCCGAGTCAGCGTACAGACCCATGCGAAAGTTGGGCGCGGACGGCCCCTGGTTGATGGCTCCGAAGCGCCAAAGGCGCGTGGCGGTGCTCACATAGACTCGAAACCCGATCACGTAGTTGGCCGTGCTATTGGATGAGCCCGTGAAAGCCGTGGGGTAGCCGAGCGTGGTCGACGCCGGCGTGCAGGTCACACCGTTGCCCGAGTACCCGCAGTTGCACGCGCAGCTGAAGCTGCCCGGCGTGTTCGTGCAGGTCGCGTTCGCGCCGCAGTTGTTGCCGCCGCCACTGGTGCATTCGTCGATGTCCATGCAGGCGAGCCCGTTCCTTGCGTAGCCCACGGGGCAGGTGCAGGTGGGAGCAGCCGCGTACTGCTCGGTGCACGTGGCCATGGGGCTGGTGGAACAGCCGCCGTTGTTCGAGGCGCATTCGAGCACATCGGTACAGGTTGGCGCACCGCCGACCTTGTTCACGCAGGTGACGTATGCAGCGCCACCACAACCGCCGTTGTTCGTCAGACATTCGTTGATGTCCGTGCAGCTCGGCGCTGCGCCGGTGTTGTTGGCGCACGTCCAGTAGGTAGCGCTTCCACAACCGCCGTTGTTCGTCAGACATTCGTTGATGTCCGTGCAGGTGACGCCGTCGCCTTCATAACCGGGGTGACAGACGCAGAACTTGGTCTGAGAGATCGCCTGGCAGCTGGCCAGCGAGCTGCATTCGTTGCCCTTGGGGCACAGGACGTTCTGCTGGCACACCAGCCCGCTGCCGTTGTAGCTCGCGGCACAGGTGCAGTGCGCGGAGCCGGGGGTGTTGACGCAACTGGCGTGGACGTCACACGCTGGGGGCGTCGCGCTCGCGCACTCGTTGATGTCCGTGCACTGCTTGCCGTCACCGACGGGATCCGTGTAACCGGCTGGGCAGGTGCAAACAGGCGTGCCGGTGCTGTCGCTGCAGCTGGCGGCGGGGTCACAACGGGTCTGCTTGCAGGTCACATGGGCTGCGGCGTCGCCGAGCTCGGCGCCCGCGTCGTCGGCTGCGCTCGCGGCATCCCCGCGCTGGTGCGCTGCGCCGTCGGCCACGGCCGGCGCGGCGTCGCGCTGCGCAGCATCGTGGTTGGCAGGGGCGCGCGCGTCGAGCGCGCTGTCAGCCGAACGTGCGGCGCCGGCATCGCGCACCTGCCCTGGCGTGCCCGCGGCGCCCACCGACAGATGTTTGTAGCCCTCGAAGTCGGCGGCCGTCGTGCAGCCGATGGCGGCGACCGAGAGCGCCGCCGTCAGCAGCCAAGCCTGCCACGCGCCGGCGTGCGCGCGCGAGTGCGGCGAGCCGCCCTGAGCCAACCCGGAGAAGCGGACGGGCGCAACCACGAGCGTCAAAGCGTGCCCCGAAGGCTGGCCATGCATTGCCCCGGCAGACACGCGAACGCCAGGCCACCGACGGGCGTTGGCTCGGGCTGCGACTTACCCTTGCCGAGCAGCCCGAGCAGATACAGCGCCCCACCGACGCCTGCGGTCACCACGCCCGCGGCCAGCAGCACGTAGCTCGCGGTCACGAAGCTTTGGCCCTGGCTCTGCAGCTCCTTGGCCTTGCTGTCGTTGGCGGCGATGGCCGACGGCGAGCTGCCTTGCAGACAGCTGCGGTTCGGACACAGCTTCTGATAGTCACTCAAGTCACCCGCAGCAAGCACCTGCGTCACACCTGCACCGATCAAGAGCGTGCCGCCGAGACCGACGAAGATCAGCGGCAAGATCGGCTGACTCTCCGCGGCCGCGGGCCTGGCGCCGGCTGCATCGACGGGGGCTGCCTTGGTTTCGGCCACACGCGGCTCGGCCACGTCGTCAGGTGCAACGGGCGGTCTGGGCTGCACGGCAGCAGCGCCGCTCGGAGCGGCGAGCTTGACGCCATCGGGGCCGCCATCGGGCTTGCCCGAGGCCGGTTCACGCACGGATGCCTCGAGCGCGGCCAGCCTCGCGCGTAGCTGCTCGGCACGTGGATCGCCGGGCACCGCCTGCAGGTACGAGCGCAGTGCGAGCGCGGCCGCTTGCAGCCTGCCGGCGTCGCGGTTCGCGAGGTAGAGGTTGTAGAGTAGCGCTGGACGTTGCGAGATCCGGTAGGCCTCCTCGAATTCGTGCGTGGCGTCGGCGAACTTGCCGGTCTCGTAGTAGGCCTCGCCCAGCTTGAAGTGCGCGCGCGCCTCGGCTTCGTCGGACGCCGGCTGCGCCGAGGCGCGCACGCAGGGCCAAGCCGACAGCGCGAGCGCGACGACGGTAGCCAAAGCGTGGCGCGCATACCCGGCAGATTTCATCGGCTCACCTCACCCCTTTTGGACTGGACGGGCTGAGTCTAGTGGCGCCGCCCGCGCCAACAACGGAGCACAGTGTGAGCATTGCGTGAGGGCGCGCCTGCCTGCCCGGGCGAGGATTCTTTCCGCTGCACCTCGCAGTCTCGAATCCCTTGGTCAGGCCGCGGCCATTGCGAACGCCGGCCGCCCGGTCTGTGCGCGCAGCGGGGCCCGCGCGTCAGGGTGTGCTGGCGGCGAGCGCATGCAAGCGCGCGCTCGCCAGCGTGCCTCCGCACGGACCGAGGCCACCGGGGCCTGGCTGGCCAGCGCCCTGAGCACCGGACTGCATGCGTTGCCGGTTGATCAAGTCGATCAGCTGGCCCTCGGCGGCAGCTTCCGCCGCGGGCCACGGCTGCGTGGGGGCGCAGTGAGCGCCGACCGGAACCTGCGCATCGGTCGAGCTCGCATGGGGCAGCTGCGCATCGACGCTGGCATCGAGGGCCCCGCTCACGCCGACCGCGGCAGCGCGGATCGGCGAGCCGACGCCGTTACCGCAACCGGCAAGGACGATGACGATCTCGCACGCGAGGCCCAGGCTGAAAACGACGGCGTTGCGCACGGCGAGTGACGGCCAGTCTATGCGGCCGGGATCGCTGGCGCGGGCCGCTCTGCCCCGGATGGCGGCACGGCAGGCGCGAGCGCTGGTGCGCGGGCGGCGGCAGCGGCGGCGCGGGCGCGAGCGCTGCAGCTGTTGGCGGCGACGCTGGAACGCAGGAGTGCCCCGGCGCACCGGCCGGTGCTTCGTCGCAAGCCGCGGCGGCCCTCGCTGCCGTCAACCAGGTGCGCATCGTGGCCGGCGCAGGCTGCGCCACCACGCAGCCGTCGATCAACGAGAGCGCGCGCAAGCACTGCGAGTATCCTGAAGGATGACATCATGATGTACGCGGAGCAGCCGCTGTCGGCGGCGACAAAGTACCGTGTACAGATCACCGGCACATCCGTCAGCGGGCCGCTCAACCTCGACTGGACGTTCACCACACGATGACACTGCGGCGGCTGCGCAAGAACGTTCCCATCGACGCACGCGGCGTGTTGACCGCGAGCGCGCGGCTGCGTAAGCAAACACGTGCCACGCGGACACGCGTGCGCGCGCTGCATATCGCCGCAACGACACAGCTTCAGGGGTACGCAAACAACGACGATGCGCGTGCAAGCGCGCGGCCAGGCTGGCCAGAGGGAGATGGTTCATGATTCGCAAGCTGCACTTTCTGTCACTGTGCGTGGGGTTCGTGGGTGCGCTCGGCTGCGGCAGCCACAAGGCTGATAGTGGAAGCGCAGGCGCCGCAGGCGGGCTCGGCAGCACGGCCGGTACGACGGGCGTCGCAGGCACGAGCGGGATCAACACCGGCACGGCCGGCAGCACCGCGGGTAGCTCCGCCGCCGGCACGGGCGCCGCAAGTAGCGATGCGGGCGCCAACAACCCGTTCAACATCGTGTGCGACACGACCAAGACCTCGGCCGCCATGTGCGGCACCACGGCTTGCCCGGCCTTGCCTGCCATGGCCTCGCAGACCTGCCAGATCAACTGCTGCGTGAACCACGAGTGCGGCACGCAGAACGCGCTCACCTCGCCAGTTGCGTACACCACACAGTGCGCGCCGCCACCGAAGGCCGACCCACGCTGCCCGAGCGAGACGGTCAACGGCACGAAGCTCACTGGCTGCTGCAACACGATGAACCAGTGCGGCTTGATCACGATGGGCGGTGGCGGTGGTGGCCTCGGCGGCGGTGGCGGCGGGACCAGCCGCTGCCAGCTGCGCCAGAACGTGCGCGGCGCGATGCTGATGGCTCAAGCCTGCACCCCCGACGGCGGCACGGGCACCGACGCGGGCGAGTGACGCGGCGCACGCTGCAACGAGGACACGGTAACGAGCGGACCGTTGCCGAATCGCAATCTCTGATTTGGCTCGTGGACGCTACTGCAAGTGAGACTGGCGCCGTGAACACGGCGCCAGTCAACGGCAGCGCCACGTGGCGCGCCGCGCTGCAATACCTCGAGCGCAGCGTGCCGAGCCCCGAGCTGCGCGCCAAGCTCACCCCGCGCTTCACCTTCGGTTGCAAGCGCGTGCTGATCTCGAACGACTACTACCCCGCGCTGCTACGCCCGAACGTGGAGCTGGTCACCACCGCAATCCGCGAAGTCACAAAGGGCGGCATCGTCACGAGCAACGGCGAGCGCCACGCGCTCGACGCGATCATTCTGGGCACCGGCTTTCAGGCGGCCGAGGCCATGGCCCCCTTCGCGGTGCACGGCCGCGAAGGCCTCGATCTCTCGCAGCGATGGAACACTCGCTCGCCCTTGTCATCGAGTGCGAGCAACGCGTCGATCGCCGCAGGCTTGGTGGCGCTCCCGCACGGCATCGGTGGCTCGCCCGGTTGCGTGGCCAGCAAGAGCGCGCCCGCAAGGCCGACGGGAGCCGTACTCACGTGCGGTGTGACCGCCGGCCCGAGGACGTAGGGCGCGGATAGAGGCCAAGGCGCGCCGCGATCCAAGAGAAACGCCCCGAGCCAGTGGCCCGAGGCGTTCGACCGTGGTCAGCTTGCGCTGCGCTTACTTCTTCGGGATGCAACGACCCGGCGCGAGGCCGCCGTCGTCTTCACGTGCGTACGGGTCGAGCGGGATCGAGGTGCCCGCCGGCAGCAAGCAGGTGTTGGCGGCGAAGATGCCGCACATCCCGAACTTGCTGCAGCAACCCCAGCTGGGAACGCCGCCGACGCCGATGTAGCTCGGGCACTGGCCGTCGACCGTCGGGTCCTTCGGAGGCGTCGTGGAGATCGGCGTGCTGCCGGCATCGTTCTCCGTCATGGGCAAGGTCCCCTGCGGCGCGATGCAGAAGTAGCCGGTGCCGGTGGTGTCAGCGCCGCATTGGCCAAACGCGGTGCAGCAGGCGGAGCCCACCTGGGGCTGCGCGCACTTCTTGGGGTTGCAGAGCGGCGCGCCGCCGTCGATGTTCACCTTGGGCGGGTTGGCGAAGCAGAGCGCGCCGGTGCCCAGCGGGTCGCGACCGCAGTCGCCGTTCGACATGCAGCAGGCGTTGCCGACGTCGGGCAGCGGACATTCCGCGAGCGCGCAGATCTTGTTCTTGCGTGCGCCCGCGTTGGCCACACACAGCGCGCCGGTGCTCGTCTGATCGGTGCCGCACACTGCGTCGGGCGTGCAGCAGGCGATGCCCACGTCGGGCTTGGGACACTTGTCCAGCTCACACACGCCGGGGAGCTGGGCGGCGTCGAACGCCGCACCCGCACCCGCGCCCGCGTCCGCTCCATCGCCCGAGTGGTAGGTGCCCGCGTCGGAATACAACACGGGCCGGAAGTGGCGCTGCACACCGTCGTCGCAGCCAACAGCTGCAACGAGCCCCAAGAACGACACAGACCAGAACCAATTGCGCATCGGCATCGCTCGCATTCCTCCGTGGTTCATCCAAACCGACCTCATGGTGCCAGCGTCTTTCACGGCTGCATCACCAATTCGATTCCTTGCCGTGCTTTTGCTGCGATCGTTCCCTACATGTACTGGCAGCGCCGACGCTGTGCTCTCGCGCTGCCGCCGTCCGCGTGAGTCCACCAGCAGGGACTCATTTCGTGGGCGCAAGGCAATACGCGGCGGTCACGCTCGGCGCCGCGCACTTGCCGCTCTCACAGAACAGCGACTTGCACTCGAGCCCGCGCGCGCATGCAGCGCCATTGGACAAGCGCTGCATGCAGCGGCCGAGCATGGCGATGTTCGTGCTGAGATTGGGCTCGCAGCGCAGGCCGTCCTGACAGCTGCCATCCATCAGGCAGGTTTCGCCGAGCTTTGCGCGCGGCTTGCACTTCCACCGAGAGAATACCGCACCGGGATCCGGCAGGCAGGCGTAACCGTTCTCGCACGAGGCAAAGGCGGGTGCGTCGGCGCCTTGCGCGGCGGTCCAGCATTGCTTGCCCGCCGCCACACTGCCCACCAACATGCTCGACAACCCGTCCGGCGAGATACCCCACTTCACGATCTCCGGATCACAGCCGCTCGCGTACTGCTGAAAGCCCTCGAGCGCGACCGCGGCCGCAGCCGGGTCGAAGCCGCTGCGCGCATCGGTCGTGACCAGCTCGGTCTTCGCGGTCTTCTTGCACGCGTCGACCGTCGCGGTCATGCAGGCGTCGCGCGTGGCGTACTTGCGTGCGTCGGTGGTGCAGCAGCAGCGCTCGGCAGAGCACTGGAGATCGGCGATGCGCTGACAGACCTCGTCTGCCGCGACCGAGCTCCACGCCTGCGTGGTCCAGCTACCACCCGCTGGACACGCGCCAGCGTCGGCGACCGAGTCCGAGCCCGAGTCCGAGCCGTTCGTGCACGCGACCAACAGGGGCAACGTGACGATACGAATACAGAGCACAACGTGTTTCCACATCGCTCGCGATTTCACCACGGCTCTTGCGTAAAGGCCAGAGATCGACACCCGCAGCTCATGGGTGCGTGTCGCAGAGCCGCGCACGGCCCTCGAACATGTAGGTCCCGACCTTTGGGCCCCGCAGGTAGTAGTTGTCCAGTGTGTCCAGGCAGAAACCGGCGGCGCGCAGCTGCTGGTCGATGGCGCGGTTCAGGTGACAGCCACCCGCCAGACGTTGCTGGATCGGATCGAGGCGATCTTGCCAGCGGGCCACCTGCGCCTCGGGGCTGCGCCCGTGCTCGAGGAAATGAAAGGAGCCGCCGGGCCGCAGCACACGGCGCAGCTCGGCGAGGGCCACGTCGAGATCGGGGATTGTGCAGAGCGTGAAGGTGCTGAGCACGGCGTCGACCGAGGCGTCGGGCAGAGCCAGAGCCTGGCCATCGAGACCCGCCCATGCGATGGGGATCGTGCACGCCTGCAAACGCTTGCGCGCCAGCTGCTTGCCGGTCTCGCAGGGGTCGACTGCGTGGATCTTCGAGACCTCGGCAGGGTAGTACGGCAGGTTCAAGCCGGAGCCGAAGCCGATCTCGAGCACCTCGCCGAACAGGCCCTGCGCGATGCGTGCGCGCGCCCGCAGAATGGGCCCGCGACCGAGCGTGAAGTCGATGCAGCGCGGCAGGATGTGGTCGGCGTAGAAGCCCATGGTTGCCTTTCGCAGATCGGGGGCTGCTCGGTAGCGTAGTCGGGGACAGGGCGGGCGCAATCGCTCATGGCGCGGCTGGGCCCACGTGCTGGGCGAGGAACTCCAGCATCTGCTGCCACGCGAGCTTCGCGAGCTCGGGTTTGTACGCGGCTGGCCGGGTGTCGTTCATGAAGGCGTGGCCGGCTCCGGCGAAGACGCGCAAGGTCGCGGGCTGCGCTTGCCGCTGCAGCTGCGCACGCAACGCCTCGATGTCCGAGACGGGAATGAAGGGATCGCTGTCACCGAAGAACGCCAGCAGCGGGCAGCGCAGCTCGGCTGCAGCTTGCAGCGGTGCGCGTGGCTTCTTCGCCGGGTCGAGGCCTGCGGATGCATGGAGCAAGCCGTGTGCGTGCGAGAGAATGCCGTAGAACGGCACGACGGCAGCGACCGAACGCAAGCTGCAACCGGCCAGCAAGGCGTACATCCCGCCCATGCAGAAGCCGACGACGCCCACGCGCTTGTCCGCGAGCTCGGGCTGCGCGTGCAGGAAGTCGACCGCGGTCTGGATGTCTTGCAGCACCTGTGAGTCGCTCAGCTCGCGCATGAACGCGCCCGGGTCGTCGATGCGCACGGGCGGCTGCCGCCGATAGAGCTCGAGCGCTAGCGTCGCGTAGCCCTCGCGAGCCAGGCGTTGCGCGATGTCACGGAAGTGGTCGTAGAGACCCCACACGTCGTGGACGACCACGAGCGCGCCGCGCACTGGGACCGTTGGCCACGCCAGGTAACCGAGCTGCGTCGCGCGTGTCTGCGTGCTCATGTCGACTCGCCCCGGGCGCATGCTGATCACGGCGCTGCGCAGCTGTCAATGCGAGCGCGCAGCGCCTCTGACACCGTGCCGCGGGGGTCGCAAAGACCAGCGTGCTGGTCCACAATCCGGCCGCGTCAACGCTCCGACGGGCCTCCGGTACTCGATGCAAAGCCGCTCGCGCTGGGATCTCTTTGTCGTCTCGATCTGGGTGATCGTGGCATGCCTCGCGGCCGCCACGATCTACCTCGGGCTGCACCGCCTCTACCAGGTCGACGAGATGCAGAACGCCTACATGGCGCGGGTGCAAGCGCTCGGCAAGCAACGCGAGCTCTTCACGAGCGCACCGCTCTTCATCTTCCCGCTGGCCCCACTCGCGCACCTGTTCAGCCGTTCGGCAGACTTGATCTCCTGCTACCGGATGATCTTCGTCGGTGTGTTCTGGCTGAACATCGTGCTGCTGGTGAAGGCGTCGGGCCAGAAGCTGTCGTCCCGCACGGGCGCGTGGCTCTTGCTCGGTGCGGCCACGCTCGCACCTGTGTGGGACTACGGCTTCGAGGTCCGTCACGACAACGTCATCGTCTGCGGCGTGCTGCTCATGTGGCTCTGGGGCAAGCCCCACGGCGCGGCTCGCAAGCATGCGTACACGCTGCTCGGTGCGATGGCCGTCACGCTCCAGTTCGCCGCTTTCAAGTCGTTCTTGTACTGGGCGCCGCTGACGGCGGCGTTTCTGCTGTTGCCGCATCCCGCGCACACCCAGGCGCGCTGGAAGCTCTGGGGGCGCTGGCTTTTGGGCGCGGGTGTGGCCCTCGTGCTGCTGCGCGGCCTGTATGGCGTGCTCGACCTGTGGCAAGACTTCGCCTCGACCCTCGCGAGCAGCTCGCAGATCGCACACGCGGTGAAGCCGTTCGATCACACTCCCACGGCGAGCCGGCTGATGACGCAGACGCCTTTGCTCCTGGCCCTGCAGCTCGTGCTCGCGCTGCTCGCGTTGCACGGTCTCTTCACGCGGCGGCTTGCGTACTTCAGCTGGAGCAGCAGCTTGCCCGAGGTCCTGCTGGTGGCAGGCGCGACGGCCATCTTCTTCGTGAACCCTACCCCGTACCGCTACAACCTCGTGCCGCTCGCCGCCATCGGTTTCCTCGGGGCCGCGCGTCTCGCGCCGGAGCTACAACGCTTGCGTGCGCCGAGGTACGCCGGCGTCGTTGCCGCCTGCGTGTTCGCTTACGCCCATCTTCTGCCCTTCGAGCGCAGCACGCGTCGCTTGTTCGACTTTCCTAACACGCGACAGCAGCACGTCATGGACCTCGCAGAAGCCATGACCGACCCCGTGAAGGACCGCGTCTACGACGCCTCGGGTCTGGTGCTGACGCGCGACAGCATCGGCTACCACTGGTTTCTGCACACGCTGATCATGAAGAACTTCTCGAACGGCACCTTCCCCACGGTGCGCCGCATGCTGGCCAAGAACCCCGCATCGGTGTTCCTGCCGAACTACCGCACGAGCTGGCTGCCCGTCCCCGACAGGGTCTTCATCGCCCAGCATTACCAGCCGCTCGCCGATGACTATTGGGTGCTCGGCGGTCGCTTGCCCGCGGCGGGCGGCAGCTTCGCCTGCCTGCACCCGGGCCGTTACATCGTGCAGCACTCCGCACCCGGTCTGACTATCAACGGCCAGCCCGTTTCCAGCGACGTCGTGGAGCTTGCCGTTGGCCGTGCGCGTATCGAGAGCCCGCAGAGCCACGGCCTCCGCGTGTACTGGCTGGGCCCTCGGCTGCAGCAGCTGCCCGAGGTCGGGCGCGGCGACCACGCCAGCATCTACAACGGCGAGTTCTGAGGCCGCTCCTCAAGTGCAGACGAGCACGCCCGAGCCCTGAAACTCGCCACGAAACATCTCGTCGGGTGTTTGGCCATCGAAGGCGCAGTGCGGCATCACGGTGCAGGGCAATCGAGTTCTGAATTCGCGAAGCTGGCGCTAGCGCGCGCGGAGTGCGTAGCTCGTTCGCTCGCCAAGCGTGTGGCACGAGGGCCGCGACGCGCCGGCTCCGTCGCAACGCTCAGGCCGGGAGCGCTGCGGCCTGGCCGTGCAGACTGCGTGGCAACGAGTCCCTCCAACCTGCGTGCACGACGGCTCTGCGAAACTCACCCGCTCCCAGCGCGTGCGCCGGCCAGACGAATGCCAGAGCGGGCTCTCCGTGCGGCGCGTACACGGCGACTTGCCACTGCGCTTGCCGGGGCACGATCAGCTGCTCGCGCGCCTCCGCGATAAGCGCGCGTCGCACGAGCGAAAGCTCCCCGGTGGACAGCTGCGCGAGTCCCGCGGACGCATGCTGCGCATCGACCACGTGGCCCATCGGCAACGCACGCGCGAAGCTCGCGCGAAGCTCGCAAACC
Source organism: Polyangiales bacterium (assembly GCA_036382515.1). GTDB lineage: Bacteria > Myxococcota_A > Polyangia > Polyangiales > JAFGIB01 > JADGRF01. The sequence continues at coordinate 17,633 of DASVHQ010000196.1, forward strand.
GAATCGGAGCGCGGGGCGGCCAGCGCAGCCGCCAGCTCGACGGGCAGGTGCCCTGCCCTGCACGCCTGATCCAGCGCTTCCCATCCGGACCCAGCGTCGCAGGACACGTGCTGCTCGCAGGTGCCACCGAGCAGCACTGCAAGCTCGGTCTTGCCGAGTGCACTTGCACCATCTTCCCACCACAGAAGCCAGGCACGGCCGATGCGCGTAGTGCGCCGCGTGCTCGAAACCGACTGCAGCTGGTGAAGTACGGCCGCCGGTCTTGCGAGCTTCGTCGACACGCATGCCAGGTGCAAACGCACCGCCGTGCGCTGCTCGCACAACTCGGACAGCCAGGCACCGAGCGTGACCTTGCGCGCCCGTACCAGCTGGACGTTACGCGCCCGGCTCTGCGCGTGGCCGACGATGATCGCCGCCACCACCAGCAATGCAGTCACGAGCGCCACCAGCTGCCGGTCTGTGGCGCGGACGTAGAACGTGCAGCCGACCACCGCAACCATCGCGAGCGATAGCGCCGCCAGGACATCGGTGCGTGCGTAGGCGAGCGCTCGGATCTGCAACACGGAGAAGTGCGAGCGCAGAAACGAAAGCGGCACGAGCCAGGCCGCGGCCTGGGCTCCCGGCACGCCGAAGAGCAGCGCGCCGCCTGCGATCAACGTGCCGCCAGCCAGCGCCCCGGCCATCACGCTCACACTGCGCAGCAAGCGCTCCAGCCGGTGCCGAAACAGCGTGGTGCTGAGCGAGTCCATGCGGACCAGATCCACGTAGTAGGTGCGTGCCCAGCCCTGCGCCACACCGGCCACGGGCCTGAGCGCGTAGTACGGCGCCGCGATCGGCAGCACGTGGTAGCCCGCCGTACGTGCCACCAGTAGCGACATGAGCAGCGCTCGATCGAGCTGACTCGGAATGATCCCGAGCAGGCCGCGGGCCGCGACGCGCAGGTCTTGCAGCTCCACCCGCGCGAGCGCGCGCAGGCGCATGAAGCGCGGCCATGACAGCCGTCGGCTGCGATAGGCCTGGCGCGTATAGAAGAGCGTCAAGCCTGAACGCAGGAGTGACGTGACCAGAACCGAAGCTCCGAGCGCGAAGGGCCCGAGGTAACGCCATAGCCCCACGATCAGCCCCACCTCCAGCAGATCAGGAACGATCATCGACCACTTGGAGCGATACACACGCCCGAGCGCGAATACGCCCGCGTGCAGCGTGCGACTCCACAGATCGACCGCGAGCGCCATGGCACTGACCAGCAGGTACGACCCGTACAACCCGTCGTACGACCACTCCATGCTCCGCTCGTGCGCCACGGTCCATGCGCTACCGGCACACGTCGAAAGACCGATGCACGCAGCGATACACGCCCACGCTTCGATCGATGCGAGCGCCCGGCCGGGCCGCCGCTCGTTCACCTCGTCGCGCACCCTGCGCCGCACGGCCTCGAGCGGGCCCCACCACAAGCTGCCCCACAGGCCGAACAGAGCGCGCATCGAGAACAAGGGCACCGCGAATTCCAGCGGAAAATCGCGCGTCATGAAGGAGAGCTCGGCCACATGTACCGCGGTACGCACGAGCGCTCGCAGGTAGACGAACGACAGGCGCGAGAGCGCGAAGCGCTGACCACGTTCGGTGAGCAAGGCCAGGTCCAGGCTCGGCATGCCCGGTCGGCCGAGCTTGCGCACGATCCATTCGCGGGTCGCGCTCACGGCTCCGGCTCCTCGCGGCGTCGGCGCGCCAGATCCCAGAGGTGCACGAGCGAGGGCAGCTCGTATTGCTCGTACAGGCGTCGGCGAGGCGCGCTTCGAAAGGCTCGTACCCCACGCTTGCCAGAGAGCCGCTCGGCCAGGTGCAACGCAATCAGGTGGTCGAGCTCCAGCAGATCCGAGCGCGTGATCGTGCTCGCGCGCAGCCAACCGCTGTAGCGGTGGACCAGCACATGTTGCGGATCGAACACCGACTCCACCACCTTCGCGCACGCGGCAGCCCGTTCGTCGAACGAACAGCCCCCGAGGGACGCATGCGTGTGATCGATCCTCGCGAACAGCTCGCGCAGCAGCGCGCGGCGCTTGTCGGCGCGCAGCCGGGTACCGTCGAAACCGATGTCGAGGCCGAGATACGGCAAGCGCCGTACCGGCAGAAACTCGGGCGCCTGCGCGTGCGCTCGACCCACGCCCGTCAGCCAGTAGTCGAGCGACTTGGTGGTATTGAGACCCAGGCCCAGCCGCGCAACGCCGCGCTCGAGCACGCGGGAAGCGTGGCGTGCCACGGCGAGGTCCGCGTGCGCGAACAAGATGTCGTCGCCGAAGCGCGCATAGCAGCCCCCCTCGATCGCGAGCATCTCACGGTCGACCGGCACCAAGTACACGTTGCAGGCGATCGTCTGCGTGGGGATGCCCGTCGGCATCCCGCGCAGCAGGGGCACGGCCGTGCCATCCGCTTGCACGATGGACGGCCTGAAGGCTGCCTTGAGCAAGCTCGCCGCCACCGGACCCGCACCGAGCGGCGTGCCCGCAGTAAGCTCTTGCAGCGTCGTCCACAGGCTCGAATCGTCGCTCACGGAGATCGTCTCGTCGTAGCGACGCACGTCGCGACGCAGCACGAACAGGCCGCGCGCGCGCGGGTCACGGCGCTCTGCCACGTGCTGGCGGAAGAACTCCACGCACGCGTCGGCCGCTCGAAACTGCGAGAGCCCCGAACGATACGAATAAAGGTGCGTGCCCAGGCCTGGATCGATCGCACGACTGAGAGCGCGCGCGTACGCACCCCAAACCACGGCATCGAGCGCATCGACGCGATAGATGACCCGCGGCTTGCCCTGCAGCACGGCGCGGTGCGGCAAGAGCGGCTTGAACGTGTAGCCTCGGACCGGCACGTCGCGCGCAAGTCGCCGGGCGATCTCGCGTGCGTGGCCATCGAGTGCGCTCGAGATCTCGTCCGCCGGCACGAGCCAACGATCCCGATCGCGTCGCGCCGAGAGCCGATGGATCTGAGACTCGTAGAGTGCAGGATCGCCGAGTGACAGGACCGGTCGTGGATGGCGCTCGGGGCCCGTCCGTGGGGTTAGCATTGATCCCAGTGTAAAATGCTTGGCGTGCAACGAAGACCGCAGTCTCTCGCGGCACCAACGAAGCGCTCTGCTTGCGCAGCGCGCGTTCCGGACGAGTCCCGAGCGTCAGCAGCAGTGTGCGTCACGCAGGTGACCCTGCCAAGGCCCCGCGTCGGCATGCGGCGCGAGCGCTACGGCGCGTGCTACGGGCGCAGCACGCTGTAGTCCGGCAAGTACAGCTCGTACGGATCGCCAGACGCGCCCGTCGGAGTGGAGCGCTTGGGCGAGAAGAGCCTGAAGCTGTTCTCGCCGCCACGGATGTGCTTCTCCTTCTGCAGGTGTCGCCACATGAACTTGTCGGAGGTGCTGTAACCGAACGCGGCGCCGTAGTTGTTCTTGACGATAGGCGTGATGCTGACCACGCCGCCCGAGCCGATCACGGCACACACACCCGCGCCGGCGCGGTTTACGATCACGGCGTCGCAGCGATACTGATTGTAGGTCCTCCACCACGTCGAGAGACTACCGAGCAGGATGGTCGCGTAGTGCGAGTTGCCGACCTCGAAGGTTGCGGTCGTGCAGTTGACTCCTGCCGGCTTCCCCTGCTGCGGTGCGATCACCTCGGCTCCGCGCGAGCCGTAGACGCGCCGCATCAGCACGTAGCGTCCGTCGCTGCTCGAGACGAAGCGGCGGCGTAGCGACCACAGCTCGGCTTGATACTTGTCGCCGAGCGCCGTGTTGATGCCGAGGTTGCGTAGCGTGAAGTAGCCCGAGGTGAGCGGCGCGAACGAGATCGCCACGAACGGGTTGGCGAGACTGGTCGCGGTGCTACCGAACGGGAACGGACCCGGATCGCTGTATCCGAGGCCGACGAGCGAGGCCTTCAGATACGCATCGGCCGCGGCGAAGATCGCCTGATCGGTGGCGCCGAACGCCGGGCAACGCGTGGCCGTGTGCAGAGAGCTGTGCAGGTAATAATCGTAGCCCGCTGCGCCCGTCGGCGTGGTGCCGTAAAGCCAGCGGATCTCCGTGCGCCAGGCGCCATCGTTGGCGGACGAGCTCGAGGTCGCGGCGTTCTTGACTGGGTTCGTGCAGTTGGCAAACGCTGGCGCCGCGGCGGAGCGCTTGTAGCTGCGGCACTGCAGCGTGGGGCTGCCGTTGGGGTTCGACGCGACGACCAGGCCCACGTCCTTCGCGGCCGCCGCTGCCCCGAGCTCCGGGAAAGACATGGCCGCAGAGACGCAGACGTTACCGTTACCCAGATAGCCCGCGTTGCACGCGCAGCTGAAGGAGCCGACCGTGTTGGTGCAGGTTGCCGCCGAGCTACAGGTGTGGGTGCCGTTGGTGCACTCGTTGACGTCGAGGCAGCCGGTCGGACCCACGCCCGAGCCCGAGTATCCCGTGGGGCAGGTGCAGGTGGGAGCTGCCGCGTACTGCTCGTTGCACGTGGCCATGGGGCTGGTGGAACAGCCGCCGTTGGCGACGCTGCACTCTTTGATATCGGTGCACGTCGGCAGCGCCGCGTAGTTGTTCACGCACGTGATGTACGTGGCACTGCCGCAGCCGCCGTTGCTCGTGGCGCATTCGTTCACATCGGTACAGGTTGGCGCAGCGCCGACCTTGTTCACGCAGGTGACGTACGCAGCGCCACCGCAACCACCGTTGTTGGTCGCACATTCGTTGATATCGTTACAGGTCGGCGGTGCGCCCGGGTTGTTCGCACAGGTGTAGTACGCGCCGCAACCACCGTTGTTGGTCGCGCATTCGTCGATGTCCACGCAGCCGCCGGCGCCGACGCCGCCTCCGGTGTAGCCGCTTGGGCAAGAGCAGACGTAGCTGCCAGCAGTGTTCCGGCACGCGTCCGGCATGTCGTCGCAGCCATCGGTGTTCGCGGCGCACTCATCCACGTCGAGGCAGCCGTTCGAGCCCACCCCCGAGCCACTGTAGCCAGCCGGGCAGGTGCAAGTGAAGCTGCCCACCGTGTTCGCGCACGCGTCCGGCGTGTCATCGCAACCGTCGGTGTTCGCCAGGCACTCATCGACGTCAGTGCAGGTGACGCCATTACCTGCGTAGCCCCCGTTGCAGGCGCAAGTGAAGCCGCCCGTCGTGTTCGTGCACGTGGCGCGACCCCTGCTGCAATTGTCGAGCGCCGCCGCGCACTCGTCGATGTCCGCGCAGGACAGGCCGTTGCCCGAGTATCCCGTGCTGCAAGCACACGTGCGCGAGCCAGCGGTGTTGGTGCAAGTGGCGTGTGCATCGCAGCCGCCGTTCAAGGTGGCGCACTCGTCCACGTCGGTGCAGGCCACGCCGTCACCCGCGTAGCCGGCCTTGCACGCACACGTGAAGGCGCCGGCTGTGTTGGTGCACGTCGCGTTGATGCTGCAGTTGGCGGTGCCGTCGGTGCACTCGTCCACGTCCACGCACGTTCCCTGGGCGTTCTTCTTGTAGCCTGCGAGGCAACCACACGTGAATGAGCCTGGCGTGTTCACGCAGTTCTCGGTCGTGGCGCAGCCACCGTTGTTGGTCGCGCACTCGTTCACGTCGGTGCAGGCCGTGCCGTTGCCCGTGTAGCCGGCCTTGCAGGCGCAGCTGAAGCTGCCCGGCGTGTTGGTGCACACGGCAGCTGTGGAGCACGTTGCCGTGCCGAGCGCGCATTCGTCTACGTCGGTGCAGGTCACACCGTCGCCCGCGTAGCCGGCCTTGCAGGCGCAGCTGAAGCTGCCTGGTGGTGTGTTGGTGCACGTCGCACCCACGGGACTGCAGTCGTCCGCGCCCGTCGCGCACTCGTCGATGTCGGTGCAGCGGAACCCATCCCCTGTGTACCCGGCGCCGCATGTGCAGAAGAAGCTGCCCGTGTTGTTCGTGCAGCCGGCGTGAGGGTCGCACGGGTGGGTCGCGCACTCGTCGACGTCCGTGCACTTGCTGCCGTTCAGGTTCGTGTCGGTGTACCCGGTCGGGCAGGTGCACGTGGGCACCGCCGCGCTGCCGTCACAGTTGGCGACCGGATCGCAGCTGAGCAGCATGCACTTGAGGTCCTTGTCGCAGAGCGTTCCGTCACCATTTACGTCGACGTAACCCGCGGGGCAGCGACAGGTCGCCACGCCTCCCGGCTCCTCGCAGAGCGCATTCGGATCACAACTGCGTGCCTTCACCGTGCAGGCGTTGGTGCAGGTGTTTTGATTCGTCGGATCCGGAACGAAGCCGGTGTTGCACCGGCACTCGTAGCTGCCTGGAGTGTTGAAACAGCTGGAGTCACCGGGGCACGTGAGCAGGTTGCATTCGTTGACGTCCGCGCACAGCGTTCCGTCGGTGTAGATATCGGTGTAGCCGTGCGCGCATTTGCAGACCGCGGCGCCGTTCTTCACGCTGCAGGTCGCGGTGGGATCACACCCCGCCGTCTGGCACAGCGGATCGACCACGGGACCGCTGTCGACACCAGCGTCGGCAGGACCCGTACCGGTGCCACCGCTGCCACCACCACCAGCCTTGCCACCGCTGCCACCGCCGCCAGCGTTGCCAACACTACCACCGCCAGCGTCCTTGCCGCTCGTCGCGCCGCCACCGGCATCGTGAACTTTACCCGAGGTCCCGGCGTTGGCGCCTGTGCCGCCATCGACCTTGCTGGTCATCGCCACGCCGCCATCAGCATCGGAGAACTTGAAGCTTCCGAAGTCCGACAACGCCGAGCAGCCGCAGGCCGCGCTCAGGATCAAGCTCAACGACAGTCGGGACGAACACCAGCGCAAGCCAAAACAGTTCAAGCGGCGCATGCAACGATTCCCCGGGTGCGGGTTGTGAAGGCGTATCGCTACTATGGAAGAGAAGCGCTTGCTGGGTCAAACCCGGCCAGCACTGCGCCACGCCGACACGCGCGCGTCGCGCCCACTTCCTGCGCCGTTGCACATGCCTGCCGTCGGCGGAGTCGCCTCGCTAGCATGGCCGCAATGCTTCGGCGGCGGCTCAGTGAAGCACCACGTGCCAGTGACTCCGCAGAGCTGAGCGTCATCGCGGCGCACTACCAAGTGCAGTCCGTCGTCGGCCGCGGTGGCATGGGTGCGGTTTATCGCGTTCGCGATCCGCGTACCGGCAACGAGCTCGCCCTCAAGCGCCTGCGGTTCAGGTCGCCGAGTTCGGCACCGAAACGGCGCTCGATCACAGCTGCGCGGTGAAGCTGAACGGCCGATTCTTCGGCTGGGGCATCGACGTCTGTCGCGCGCTCGGCGTACGAGATATCGGGCCGCTCTGGCCAGCGGTCACCTAGCCCCGGCCCTGCCCCTTCACTTCCTTGCGTCCAAGTCCGTCCCAAGGCTGGCTTCCGGTGAAGGCGGGCTTAACGTTGACCGGAAGGAATTCGTCCCACCGGACGATGACCGCGGTTCCAGGGCGTCATGGTCGCCCCCGATCGTCCCGACCAGCCGCACCCGGTCGCACCGAACCCCCTATGCTCTTGCCCCCGTCGACCCCTCATAAGAAGACCGCTCTCGTCAGCCGCGATCCCGCCCACGACCCCGGGCGCGACGGTGGCTGGCATCCAAAACACGCCGAAAAGTCCGCAGTCCGTGAAGACTCGGCCGCTGGGAGCACGCCTGCCACGGAGCAGCTGCCCGACACCGGCCGGTTCTTCGAGATTCGCTTCGAGTCGATCGGGGGGCTCGGCGCCCACGCGGCGGGGCAGGTCCTGGCCACGGCTGCTGTGGTGGGGATGGGGCTCAACGGCGCCCATTTCTCCTCCTACGGCTCCGAAAAGAAGGGCTCGCCGGTGCGCTCGTTCGTCCGGCTCGGGCCCTCGGAGCGTCCAATCCGTACGAGCGCGCCCGTGGAGACACCCGACGTGGTCGTCGTCTTTCACGTCGCGCTGGTCCACAACCCGGCGTCGCTCTCGGGGCTCCGGGCCGGCGGAACGTTCATCTACAACGCCCCGCCGGGCCCCGTGCCCGAGGGTCTGGCTGCGCTGCCGACCAACGCGCGAGTGATCCGCGTCAACGCGCTCGCCATCGCCATGCAGGAGAAGTCGCGCCCCAATGCGGTCCTGCTCGGCGCCCTGTGCGGCGCGTATCCGTTCCTGCAGGCCGAAAAGGTCTTGGCCGCGCTCACCGAAGAGTTCGCCGGCAAGCACCCGGAGGCGGTCGCTTCGAACGAGCGTGCCTTTCGCAGGGGCGCGGCCGAGTTCGAGCTGATGGAGAGCGTGGGTCGCGTGCGCGGCGATCTCCCGCCGGCCCGGCCCGAGCCGCTCTGGGGCTACGACACCCAACCCACGGGCGGAATCATCCCGGCCGCGGGCAACACGATCTGGAACGATCTGTCGGCCTCGCGCACGGGCGTGATTCCCGTGCTCAGTCGCGACAAGTGCATCCACTGTGGCGTCTGCAATCTCGTCTGCCCTGACTACTGCATGACCTGGGCCGACGGCGCCGAAGGCAGCAAGTTCGAGCGCGAGCTGATGGGCGTCGACTACCGCTACTGCAAGGGCTGTCTGCGCTGCGTCGAGTCGTGTCCGAGCGGCGCGCTCGCCAAGGAAGCCGAAACGCCCGGCCTCGCCGATCGGCTGCGCGTGCCGCTGTTCCCCGACGTGAAGTGATAGGCAGGAAACCCTCATGACGATGCAGACTCTGACCACGCTGCGCGCGCACAGGCCCGCGTCGAGCGGCACGATCCGCCAGAAGATCGAGTTTCGTAGCGGCAACGAGGCTGCGGCCCTGGCGGCTCGCGACGTCGGCTTCCATCTGATGGGCTACTACCCGATCACCCCGTCGACCGAGGTCGCCGAGGTGCTCTCGAAGATGCAGGCCGACAAGGGCCACGACATCGTGATGCTCGCCGGCGACGGTGAACACGGTGCGGCAGGCATCTGTTACGGCGCCGCCCTCGGCGGCGGTCGTGTGATCAACGCAACCAGCTCACAGGGCCTGCTCTTCGCGCTCGAACAACTGCCAGTGCAAGCCGGCACGCGCGTGCCGATGGTGCTCAACATCGCCGCGCGCGCGGTCTCCGGGCCGCTCGACATCCGCGGCGACCACTCCGACATCTACTACGCGCTCAACACCGGTTGGGTCGTGCTGTGCGCGCGTGATCCGCAGGCCGTCTACGACATGAACTTCGCCGCCGTGAAGATCGGCGAGCATGTCGACGTGCAGCTGCCGGTGATCGTGGTCTACGACGGCTTCGTCACCAGCCACCAGAAGCGCCGCATCCAAGTCTTCGACGATGCCGACGCGGTGCAAAAGTTCCTCGGCAAGCGTCCCAATTTCCCGTCGCCACTCGACATGGAACATCCGGCCACGTTCGGGCCGCAGATGAACGATCAGGATCTGATCAACAACAAGGTCCAGCTGTCGCAGGCGATGGAGGCCGCGCGCAAGGTGATCCCCGAGGTCCTCGCCGAGCTCGAGAAGCTCACGGGGCGCGCGTACCCGGTGCTCGATGCCTACCGCACCGAAGACGCCGACGTCGCGATGGTGCTGCTCAACTCGTCAGCCGAGACGGCGAAGGAGACCGCCGACGAGCTACGCGCAAAAGGCGAGAAGGTCGGCGTGCTCTCGCCGAACGTGCTGCGACCGTTTCCGGCGAGCGACTTCCGCGACGCCATGCGGCACGTGAAGGCCGCGACGATCGGCGACCGTGCCGACTCCTACGGCGCCGACGGCGGCAATCTGTCGCTCGAGGTACGCGCCGCGATCCAGGTCGACCCCGAAAATCGCACGCGCGTGCTCACGCGCATCTACGGCCTCGGTGGCAAAGACTTCTACGGCGCGGACGCGCGCGAATTCTTCAGGCTGGCGAGCGAGGCCGCGAAGTCCGGGCACGTCGAGGTGCCGTTCGCGTACCACGGAGCCAGCGCAGGGCGAGCCGATCGGCAAGCGCGGCCCGGGCTGCCGCGCATCCAGCCGTCCGAAGTCTCCGGCATGGCGCACGTGACGCGCGATGAAACCACCGGCCGGCTCAACGTGGAGCTCGAGCCCCTGTGGAAGATGACCGAGGTTACCAACCGCATTGCGCCAGGCCACGGCGCGTGCCCGGGTTGCGGCGCCTTCCCCACGTTCCGCCAGATCTTCAACGTGATCGAAGGCGACATCGTGGTGCTGTTTCAGACCGGTTGCGCGATGGTCGTGACCACCGCGTATCCAACCACGGCGCACCGCGTCAACTACATCCACAACCTGTTCCAGAACGGCGCGGCCACGCTCTCGGGCCTGGTCGAGATGTACCACGAGCGTGTGCGACGCGGAGAGCTGCCCAAGGGCAAGGACGTCACGTTCATCATGATCTCCGGCGACGGCGGCATGGACATCGGCATGGGCGCAGCGCTTGGCGCAGCCAACCGCAACCACCGCATGATGATCCTCGAGTACGACAACCAGGGCTACATGAACACCGGCGCCCAGCTCTCGTACTCCACGCCGTTCGGCCACCGTACGACCACGAGCGAGGTCGGCTCTGACCTGGCCGGCAAGCGCTACCACCACAAGGACACGCCGCAGATCTTCGCCGCCTGTCACGTGCCGTACGTGTTCACCGCAAGCGAGGGCTTCCCGGAAGACCTCATGCGCAAGGCGGCCAAGGCGCAGTGGTACGCGAACCACGAGGGCCTGGTGTACGGCAAGATCCTCTCGTTCTGTCCGCTCAACTGGCGCACCTCGGACGAAGCTGCGCAGCCGATCCTCCAGGCTGCGATCGATTGCTGTTCGTTCCCGCTCTACGAGATCGAGAACGGCTACACCACGCTCACCTACGACCCGGACGCATCGGGCCGGCGTCAGCCGGTGTCGGAGTGGCTGAAGCTGATGGGCAAGACCCGCCACCTACTCTCCTCCGCCAACGCCGAGAGCCTCAACGGCATCCAAGCCGAGACCGACCGCCGCTGGGCACGCATCAAGGCAATGCACGAGCACCCACTACTTTAACTTAGCAACATACCCGCCGAGCAGTAAGAGCAAGACGAACATGGCGAAGATCATCGCGACGCGGCAGCTCACGCCGGTCACCAAGAGTTTCCTCCTTGAGGCACCGCTGATCGCAGCGTCGGCGAGACCTGGGCAGTTCGTGATGCTGCGTGTGCGCGTGGGTGGCGAGCGAATCCCTATCACCATCGCCGATTACGACCGCGCGGCGGGAACGATCATGATCGTCGTGCAGAAAGTCGGTGCGACCACCACGCGCATCTGCGAGCTCGAGGCCGGAGGCGAGATCCTCGACGTCGCGGGGCCGCTCGGCGGTCACATCGACATCGCGCCGGGCAGCCACGTCTGCGGCATCGGCGGCGGGTTCGGCTCGGCTGCCCTCCTATGTTTGATGCGCGAATTCACGGCGCGCGGCGACAAGACCACGGCGATCGTCGGAGCGCGTAACAAAGATCTGCTCATCCTCACGGAGGAGCTTCGACCGCTGTGCACGCACGTGGAGATCTGCACCGACGACGGTTCCGCGGGCTTCAAGGGTTTCGTCACGCAGCGGCTTTCGCACTTCATCGAGGGGCAAGGGCCCGGTCGGCCTGATCACGTCGTGGCCATCGGCCCGATGGCGATGATGCGCGCCGTCGCCGAGACCACCCGCGGCCCCAAGGTGAAGACGCTGGTCTCGATGGACCCGCTGATGGTCGACGGCACCGGCATGTGCGGCGGCTGCCGCGTGCAGGTCGCCGGCAAGGC